>CAZRGU010000001.1:0-57799 GCA_964599705.1 uncultured Ectothiorhodospiraceae bacterium
AGCTCGGCGCGCAGCAGGTGCTTCTGGATCTTGCCGACCGAGGTGCGCGGCAGGGCGTCGCGGAAGATCACCCGCTCGGGGACCCGGAACGGGGCGAGGCGCTCGCGGCACCACTCGATCAGGGCCTCGGCGCCCGGCGCGCAGCCCTCGCGGGCGACCACGAAGGCGACGATCGCCTGGTCGCGGAGCGGGTCCGGGACTCCGACCACCGCGCACTCGAAGACCTCCGGGTGCAGGGCGAGCACCGCCTCGACCTCGCTCGCGGCGACGTTCTCGCCGGCGCGCTTGATCAGGTCCTTGGCCCGATCGACGAAGCGGAAGTAGCCGGCCTCGTCGAGCCGCGCCGTATCCCCGCTCCACAGCCAGCCGTCGCGCAGCGCCTCGGCGGTCGCCTCGGGGTTGGCGAGGTAGCCGGCCATCAGGGTCTCGCCGGGGATCCCGCGGACCACGATCTGGCCGACCTCGCCGGGCGCGACCGCCCGGCCGGCCTCGTCGACCAGCTCGACCTCGTAGCCGAGCGCCGGCAGCCCCAGGGTCATGTTGCGCCGCTCGCCGTCGATCGGGTTCATCAGCGGCGGGCCCATGGTCTCGGTCATCCCCCAGAGCTGGAGCAGCGGCGCGCCGAAGCGCCGCTGCCACTCGGCAAGCTGGACCTCGGTGAGGTTCTGGGCGAAGAGCACCACCCGCAGCCGGTGCTCGCCCTCGCCGGGCCGCTCGGGCTGGGCGAGGAGCATGCGCATCGGCGCGGCGAACAGGCTGCCCACCGTGCAGCCGTGGCGGCGTGCCTGGGCGAAGTAGCGGCTGGCGCTGAAGCGGGCCATCAGCGCCAGCCCGGCGCCGCTGACCAGCGCGCTCATCGTCGAGTAGTACTGGGCGTTGCCGTGGAACAGCGGCAGCACCACCAGGTGGCGGTCCTCGGGCCCGAGCCGGATCGCCTTGGCCACCGTCTCGCCGGCGTAGACGTAGTTGGCATGGGTGACCTGCACGCCCTTGGGATGGGAGGTGGTCCCCGAGGTGTAGAGGATCGCGGCGACCTCGTGCGGGCCGGGCGGCGGCGCGGCGGGCGGCTCGGGCGGCTCGGCGGCGAGGCGCTCGGCGAGCGCCCCGCGGTCGCAGGCGATCACCTCGCCGAGGCGCGGGCAGCGCCCGCGCAGCCCCTCGACGGAGGCGCGCAGCGCCGCGCTGGTCAGCGACAGCTTCGCCCCCGAGTGGCCGAGCAGGTAGGCGAGCTCGGCGGGGCTCGCCTGCGGGTTGGTCGGGACCATCACCGCGCCGAGGCGCGCCAGCGCGAACCAGGCGAGCAGGAACTCCGGGCAGTTGCCGAGGTGCACGTGCACCGCGTCGCCGCGGCCCACCCCGAGCCCCTCGAGGGCGCGCGCGCAGCGCAGCGTGTCGGCGGCCAGCTCGGCCCAGCTCCAGCGCCGCACCCCGCCCTCCAGGTCGTCGAAGATCAGCGCCTCGTCCTCGGGGGCCGCCCGCGCGCGGTGCTCGAGCAGCCCCGGGACGGTGCGCCAGCCGCAGATGGTGCTCATCGCCAGCCTCCCCCGGGAAGATGATTCGCAGCGCGGCGCTACCGTGCGCCCGATCTCGCGCGCTAGAATAGCGCGCCGTTTCTGCTGTTGGGGAGCGCCGTCCATGACCTTCGTCGTCACCGAGAAGTGCATCAAGTGCAAGTACACCGACTGCGTCGAGGTGTGCCCGGTGGACTGCTTCCACGAGGGACCGAACTTCCTGGTGATCGACCCCGAGGAGTGCATCGACTGCACCCTGTGCGAGCCGGAGTGCCCGGTCGAGGCGATCTGCTCGGAGGACGACCTGCCCGAGGAGCAGCAGCAGTTCCTGGCCCTCAACGCCGAGCTGTCCCGCGAGTGGCCGGTGCTCACCGAGAAGAAGGACCCGCTGCCCGACGCCGACGAGTGGGCCAAGGTCGACGCGAAGCTCGAGTACCTGGAGCGCTGAGGGCGGCTCAGCTCCCGGCGCCGTCGTGCGTCTCGCCCGCGCCGGCCGCGAGCCGGCGCAGCACCGCGCGCACCACCGGGCGATCGGCGGCCGGCATCGGGCGGTCGGCCAGCTCCCCGGCGCCGATCCAGGCCAGCGCCTGACCCTCGCGCCCGCGCGGCTCCCCGCGCCAGGCCTCCACCCACCACACCGACAGCGCCACCCGGCGCTCGGGGTAGGCGTGGCAGACCCGGATCAGCGGCCGCGCGCGCAGCACCTCGATGCCGAGCTCCTCGGCGAGCTCGCGGGCCAGCGCCGCGCCCTCGGCCTCGCCCGGCTCGATCTTGCCGCCGGGAAACTCCCACAGCCCGCCGAGGTGCGCCGAGGGCGCCCGGCGCGCGAGCAGCACCCGGCGCTCGCCGTCGGCGAGCACCCCGGCGACGACCTGGAGCGGCTCGGGCTGGCTCAGGTCCGGTACTCGGCGTTGATGGTCACGTACTCGTGGGTGAGATCGCAGGTCCAGACCGTGGCCGAGCGGCTCCCGCGGCCGAGATCGACCTCGACGGTGACCTCGGGCCCGGCCAGGGCCTGGGCGCCGAGCGCCTCGCTGTAGCCGGCGGCGCGCACCCCGCCGGCGACCACCCGCACCCCGTTGAGCGTCAGCCCGACCCGCTCGCCGGCCAGCCCCGCGACCCCGGCCCGCCCCACCGCGGCCAGGATCCGCCCCCAGTTGGCATCCCCGGCGCCGAGCGCGGTCTTGACCAGCGGCGAGTGGGCGATCGCGTAGGCGACCCGCAGGCACTCCTCGTCGCTCGCCCCGCCGCCCACCGCGACGGTCACGAACTTGCTCGCCCCCTCGCCGTCGCGGGCCAGGGCCTGGGCCAGCCACCGGCAGACCTCGTCGAGGGCGGCGGCGAAGGCCGGGTAGTCGGGGTGATCGCGGCCCTCGATGGGCGCGGCGCCGGAGGCGCCGGTGGCGACCAGCAGGCAGGCATCGTTGGTCGAGGTGTCGCCGTCGACGGTGACCCGGTTGAAGCTCGCCTCGACGGCCTCGGCGAGCGCCTCGGCGAGCACCGCGCGGGGCACCGCGGCATCGGTGGCCAGGAAGGCGAGCATGGTCGCCAGGTCGGGGCGGATCATCCCCGAGCCCTTGGCGATGCCGGTCAGCACGCACTCGCGCCCGCCGGCCGTGAAGCGCCGCGAGCGGCCCTTGGGCACGGTGTCGGTGGTCATGATCGCGCGCGCCGCGGCCAGCCAGCCGTCGGGCGCGAGCGCCGCGCCGGCGGCCGGCAGCGCGCCGCGGAAGCGCTCGACCTCGAGCGGCTCGCCGATCACCCCGGTCGAGAACGGCAGCACCTCCTCGGGGGCGCAGCCGGCCGCGGCCGCCGCCAGCCGGCAGCACAGCTCGGCGTCGGCGATGCCGCGCGCCCCGGTGGCCGCATTGGCGTTGCCCGCGTTGATCACCAGGGCGCGCGGCGCAGCGGCCGCGAGGTGGCGCCGCGCGACCACCACCGGCGCGGCGCAGAAGGCGTTGCGGGTGAACACCGCGGCGGCCTCGCTGCCCGGGCCCAACGCGAACAGCGCCAGGTCATCGCGCGGCTCGCGCCGGGCGCCGAGCGCCGCGGTGCCGATCCGCACCCCGGCGACCGGTTCGAGCGAGCCCGGGGCCTCGAGCCCGACGGCCATCAGCTCAGCCGGCCGTGGCAGTGCTTGAACTTCTTCCCGGAGCCGCAGGGGCAGGGCTCGTTGCGCCCGATCTTGCGCCCCGAGCGCACGTAGGGCTGGCGCTGCGGGGGCGGCGGCGCCCCACCCCCGGGCGCCGGCGCCCCGCCCCCGGCGGCGGCCCGGACCGGCTCGGCCTCGGCGGCGGCCTCCTCGGCGATCGCCGGAGGCGCCGAGTGGACCAGCTCGAGCTGGGCGCTGCGCCGGCGCTGCTCCTCGACCGCGGCGACGTCCTCCTCGGCCTGGACCTGGACCTTGGAGAGGATCTCGACGACCTCGTACTTGATGCGCTGGGTGAGCGCCGCGAACATCTCGAAGGCCTCGCGCTTGTACTCCTGCTTGGGGTTCTTCTGCGCGTAGCCGCGCAGGTGGATCCCCTGGCGCAGGTAGTCCATCGCCGCGAGGTGCTCCTTCCAGGCCCGATCGAGGATCTGCAGCATCACCGCCTTCTCGAAGTGGCGCAGGATCGGCGCCCCGGCGATCTGCTCCTTGCGCTCGTAGTCGGCCACCACCTCGGCCAGGATCCGCTCGCGCAGACGCTCCTCGTCGAGGCTCTCATCGGCCTCGAGCCAGCCCGAGATGTCGAGGCGCAGGCCGAGCTGGCGCTCGATGGCCTCCTCGAGCCCGGGCACGTCCCAGAGCTCGTCGAGGCTGCCCGGCGGGATGTGGGTGTCGATGATCTCGCGGACCACGTCCTCGCGGATCGCGCGCACCTGCTCGGAGACGTCGTCGCTCTCCATCAGCTCGGCGCGCAGCGAGTAGATCTCCTTGCGCTGATCGTTGGCGACGTCGTCGTACTCGAGGAGCTGCTTGCGGATGTCGAAGTTGCGGCTCTCGACCTTGCGCTGGGCGTTCTCGATCGCCTTGGTGACCCACGGGTGCTCGATCGCCTCGCCGCGCTCCATGCCGAGCTTCTGCATGATCGAGGCGACCTTGTCGGACGCGAAGATCCGCATCAGGTCGTCCTCGAGCGAGAGGTAGAAGCGGCTCGAGCCGGCATCGCCCTGGCGCCCCGAGCGGCCCCGGAGCTGGTTGTCGATGCGCCGCGACTCGTGGCGCTCGGTGCCGATGATGTGCAGCCCGCCGGCGTCGAGCACCGCCTGGTGGCGCTTCGCCCAGTCGGCGCGGACCCGCTCGCGCTCGGCCTCGTCGGCCTCCGCGCCGAGCTCGTCGAGCTCGGCCTTGAGGTTGCCGCCGAGCACGATGTCGGTGCCGCGTCCGGCCATGTTGGTGGCGATGGTCACGGTCCCCGGGCGCCCGGCATGCTGCACGATCTGGGCCTCGCGCTCGTGGTGCTTGGCGTTGAGCACCGCGTGCGGCACGCCCTGCTTCTCGAGCAGCCCGGAGAGGTACTCGGAGGTCTCGATCGAGGTGGTGCCGACCAGCACCGGCTGGCCGCGGGCGTGGCAGTCGCGGATGTCCTCGATGATCGCCTCGAACTTCTCGTCCTTGGTGAGAAACACCAGGTCCGGGCGGTCGTCGCGGATCATCGGCATGTGGGTCGGGATCACGACCACCTCGAGGCCGTAGATCTCCTGGAACTCGGCCGCCTCGGTGTCGGCCGTCCCGGTCATCCCGGCGAGCTTCTCGTAGAGCCGGAAGTAGTTCTGGAAGGTGATCGAGGCGAGCGTCTGGTTCTCGTTCTGGATCGGCACCCCCTCCTTGGCCTCGATGGCCTGGTGGAGCCCCTCCGACCAGCGCCGCCCGGGCATGGTGCGGCCGGTGAACTCGTCGACGATCACCACCTCGCCGTCGCGCACGATGTAGTCCTTGTTGCGGGTGAACAGGACGTGGGCGCGCAGCGCCGCGTTGAGGTGGTGCATCAGCACGATGTGAGCCGGGTCGTAGAGGCTGGCGCCGGCCTCGATCAGCCCGGCCTTGCCGAGGATCTCCTCGACGTGCTGGTGACCCTCCTCGGTGAGGTAGACCTGGCGGGCCTTCTCGTCGACGCTGTAATCCCCCGGGCCGTCCTCCTCGCGCTGGCGGGTGAGCTGGGGGATGATCCGGTTGATGCGGATGTACAGGTCGGAGTTGTCGTCGGTCGGCCCGGAGATGATCAGCGGGGTGCGCGCCTCGTCGATCAGGATCGAGTCGACCTCGTCGACGATCGCGAAGGCGAGCCGGCCCTGGACCTTCTCCTCGAGGCTGAAGGCCATGTTGTCGCGCAGGTAGTCGAAGCCGAACTCGTTGTTGGTGCCGTAGATGACGTCGGCGCGGTAGTTGTCCTGCTTCTCGGCCTGCGACTGCCCGGCCACCACCACCCCGGTGCGCATCCCCAGGAAGCCGTAGATCGCCCCCATCCACTCGGCGTCGCGCTGCGCCAGGTAGTCGTTGACGGTGACGATGTGCACGCCGTGGCCGGTCAGGGCGTTGAGGTAGGCGGCCAGGGTCGCGACCAGGGTCTTGCCCTCGCCGGTGCGCATCTCGGCGATCAGCCCCTCGTGCAGCGCGATGCCGCCGATCAGCTGGACGTCGAAGTGGCGCATCTCGAGGGTCCGGCGCGCGGCCTCACGGACCACAGCGAAGGTCTCGGGGAGCAGCGCATCGAGGCTCTCGCCGTTGGCGTGGCGGGCGCGGAACTCGTCGGTCTTGGCGCGCAGCTCGGCGTCGCTGAGCGCGCGGCACGACTCCTCGAGGGCGTTGATGCGGGTCACGACCCGGCGCATGCGCCGGATCTGGCGATCGTTGCGGCTGCCAACGATGCGCTTGAGTACCTTGGTGATCATCTGGTCAATCCGGGTGGGCCTGCACGGCTCGGCAAATCATGCATGATGCAGGCCCGCGGGCCCGATTCCAAGTCCGGCGCCGGGCCGCGCGGTCAGCGGGCCGCGCGAACGAACTCCATCGGGTCGATCGGGCGCCCGTCCTGGAGCACCTCGAGGTGCACGTGGGTCCCGGTGGTCCGGCCGCTCGAGCCCATCAGGGCGATGGTCTGGCCCTTGCGGACCACGTCGCCGGCGCGCACCAGGTTCTTGCGGTTGTGGGCATAGCGGGTCACCAGGCCGTCGCCGTGGTCGATGTCGATGACGTAGCCGTAGCCGGGCCGCTTGCCGGCGCGAATCACCAGCCCGGCGGCCACCGCGACCACCTCGCTCCCGGCCCGCCCCGCGAAGTCGAGGCCGGAGTGGAACCCGCGACGGCCATCGAGCGGGTCGATCCGGCGCCCGAAGCGCGACGACAGCCAGCCGCTGCGCACCGGCCGCCCGGCCGGGCGCATCTCGCTGTCGAGCTGGCGGCCCATCAGCGACAGCTCGAGGGCGCGCAGCTTGGCGTCGCGATCCTCCAGGGTGCGCCCGAGGGCCTCGAGCTCGGCGAGGAAGTCGCCCACCGAGAGCGCCTCGCCGGCGCTGGCCGGTCCGCCGCTGGGCGGCGGCTGGGCGAAGTCGAACTCGCCCGGGTCGAGCGCGGCGCGCTCGACCATCCGGGTGCCGAGCGCCTCGAGGCGCATCAGCCGGGCCTGCAGCTTGCCGAGCCGCCCGGCGAGCGCGTCGAGGTCGTCGCGCGCGGCCCGGGCGGCGGTCTCGACCCGCTCGCGCTCGGCCTCGATCTGGGCGCGCAGCGCCGCCGCGTAGACCTCGGGACGCACGTCGTGCACCACCGCCCGGGTCCGGGAACCGAGGTAGTAGCTGGCGGCCAGCCCGGCGAGGAGCACCACGGCGAGCAGCGCGCTGGCCAGCGCCCCGAGGTGCACCCGGCAGGTGCCGCGCCGCGAGCTGCACAGAAAGATCGTCTGCATAGTATGCTTGCCTCCCCGCGCCGCGCGAGCCCGCCAGCGATGCCGAGCACCGATCTGCAGCCCCTGCGCGCGCGCCTGGCCCGCCCGGGCGGCGCCCTCGCCCCGCTCCTCGCCCGCGCCCGCGAGGTCGCCGCGGCCGAGGCACGGGTGCGCGCCCACCTCGATCCCGCCCTCGCCGCCCACCTGCGCGCGGTGCTGCTCGACGACCGGCGCCTGGTGCTGATCGCCGACGCCCCGGCGTGGGCAGCGCGGGCGCGCTTCGCGGCCCCGGCGCTCGGCGCCGCGCTGGCCCGCGCCGGGCTCGAGGTCGGCGCGATCCGGGTGGTGACCCGCCCGCCCGAGCCGCGGCGCCAGGCGCCGCCCCGCCCGCCGCTGGCCGTCTCGCCACGCAGCGCCGCGCTGCTCCGGGCGGTCGCCGCCGGGATCGAGGACGACGACCTGCGCGACCGCCTGCTGCGCCTCGCCGAGCGGGCCCGGGAGGCGCGCTAGCGCCGGCTCAGGTTGCCGGCAGCGGCGGGGTGAAGACGATCGGCGCCTCGAGCGGGTCGTCGAAGGTCACCATCTCCCACGCCGAGCGCTCGGCCACCAGGGCGCGGAGCAGGCGGTTGTTGAGCGCGTGGCCCGACTTGTGGCCCAGGAAGGCCCCGATCAGGGGATGTCCGAGAAGATAGAGGTCGCCGATCGCGTCGAGCACCTTGTGCTTGACGAACTCGTCCTCGTAGCGCAGCCCGTCCTCGTTCATCACCCGGTAGTCGTCGATCACCACCGCGTTGTCGAGGTTGCCGCCGAGCGCCAGGTTGCTCTCGCGCAGCCGCTCCAGATCACGCACGAACCCGAAGGTGCGTGCCCGGCTGACCTCCTTGACGAAGGAGGTGGTCGAGAAGTCGACCGTCGCCGCGCTGGTGCACTCGCGGAACACCGGGTGATCGAACTCGATGGCGAACGAGACCTTGAAGCCGGAGAAGGGCTCGAAGCGGGCCCACTTGTCGCCCTCCTCGACCATCACCGGACGCTTGATGCGGATGAACTGCTTGGCCGCATCCTGCTCGCGGACCCCGGCCGACTGGAGCAGGAACACGAACGGCCCGGCGCTGCCGTCCATGATCGGCACCTCGGCGGCGCTGAGATCGACGAGCGCGTTGTCGATGCCGAGCCCGGCCATCGCCGAGAGCAGGTGCTCGACGGTCGAGACCCGCACCCCGTCACGCACCAGGGTCGTCGAGAGCGTGGTGTCGCCGACGTTCTCGGGACAGGCGCGCAGCTCGACCACCGGGTCGAGGTCGACGCGCCGGAAGCAGATCCCGGTGTCGGGTGGTGCGGGCCGCAGCGTGAGGTAGACCTTGTGCCCGGTATGGAGACCCACGCCGATGGCACGGATCACGTTCTTCAGCGTGCGCTGCCTTATCATTCTTGGCGGACTCCCCCCCTGCCACGAGGCCCGGATCTCCCTGTTCCGGCGTGGTGCCCGACGCGGCGCCCGGCCCCCTGGACCGGCGAGGATACTAGCACACTTTCCCCGCCCGGCAACGACCGGACGGCGCCGCGGCGGGTGGGCGGCGAGCCGCACGGCGCCATCAGTCGGCCTGGCGGCGCAGGAAGGCCGGGATGTCGAGATAGTCGCTGTCGGCCTCGACCCCGCGCGGCCCCGACTCGCCCTCGCGGCGGGCCCGATTGCGCATCACCGTCGGGGTGTCGAACTGCTTGTAGCCGCCCTCCCCGGCCCCCGCGGCGGCCACCAGGCGCACGTCGCGCTCGACCGCGGCGCGGGTCTCGTGCAGGCCCAGCCCGGTGGCCACCACCGTGACCCGCAGCTCCTCGCCGATGCCTTCGTCGAGCGCCGTGCCCATCACCACCAGGGCATTCTCGGAGGCGAACTCGCCGACCGCCTCGCCGACCGTGGCCAGCTCGTCCATGCCGAGCTCGGGCCCGGCGGTGACGTTGACCAGGATGCCGCGCGCACCGCTCAGGTTGACGTCCTCGAGCAGCGGGCAGTGGATGGCGGCCTCGGCGGCCTGGCGGGCGCGCTCCTCGCCGACCGCCTTGCCCGAGCCCATCATCGCCCGGCCCTTCTCCGACATCACCGTGCGCACGTCGGCGAAGTCGACGTTGATCATGCCCGGGCGGGTGATCAGCTCGGCGATCCCCTGGACCGCGCCGAGCAGCACGTCGTTGGCCGCCTTGAAGGCGTCGCGCAGGCTCACCCCGCGGCCGAGGACGCTGAGCAGCTTCTCGTTGGGCACCGTGATCAGCGAGTCGACGTGCTCGGCGAGCTCGCCGATCCCCTCCTCGGCGATCTTCATGCGCCGCTTGAGCTCGAAGGGGAACGGCTTGGTGACCACCGCCACGGTGAGGATCCCCATCTCCTTGGCGAGCTGGGCGATGATCGGCGAGGCGCCGGTGCCGGTGCCGCCACCCATGCCGGCGGTGATGAACACCATGTCGGCGCCCTCGAGCAGCTCGACGATGCGATCCCGGTCCTCGAGGGCGGCCTGGCGGCCGACCTCGGGGTTGGCCCCGGCGCCGAGCCCCTTGGTCACCGTGGTGCCGAGCTGCAGCACGGTGCGCGCCGAGGAGTTCTTGAGCGCCTGGGAGTCGGTGTTGGCGCACACGAACTCGACCCCCTCGATGTTGTTGACCAGCATGTGCTCGACGGCGTTGCCGCCGCCCCCGCCGATCCCGATCACCCGGATCACGGCGCTGCTCTGGCTGTAGGTATCGACTAGCTCGAACATGGTTCGCCCTCCTCGTGGAACCCGATCAGAAATTGCCCTGAAACCAGCTCTTCATGCGCTCGAGGAGCGCACGCAATCCTCCCCCCGGTCCCGGCTCGGCGAGCCGGTCACGGTGAAACTTCTGCCCGAGCAGCAGCAGCCCGACGCCGGTCGAGTAGATCGGATTGCGGACCACGTCGGTCAGCCCCTTGACGCCCTGGGGGGCGCCGAGGCGCACCGGCATGTGCAGGATCTCCTCGGCCAGCTCGACCAGCCCCTCCATCTTGGCGCTGCCGCCGGTGAGCACCATCCCGGCCGCGATCATGTCCTCGAAGCCGCTGCGCCTCAGCTCGGCCTGGATCAGGGTCAGCAGCTCCTCGTAGCGCGGCTCGACGACCTCGGCGAGGTTCTGGCGGGCGAGGCGGCGCGGCGGGCGGTCGCCGACGCTCGGCACCTCGATGGTCTCCTCGGCGGTGGCCAGCTGGGCGAGCGCGCAGGCGTACTTGATCTTGATCTCCTCGGCGTTGGCCGTCGGGGTGCGCAGCGCCACCGCGATGTCGTTGGTGACCTGGTCGCCGGCGATCGGGATCACCGCGGTGTGGCGGATCGCGCCCTCGGTGAAGATCGCGATGTCGGTGGTGCCGCCGCCGATGTCGACCAGGCACACGCCGAGGTCCTTCTCGTCCTCGAGCAGCACCGCCTCGCTCGAGGCGAGCTGCTCGAGGCTGACGTCGTCGACCTCGAGCCCGCAGCGGCGCACGCACTTGACGATGTTCTGGGCGGCGCTGACCGCACCGGTGACCATGTGCACGCGGGCCTCGAGGCGCACGCCGGACATCCCGATCGGGTCGCGGATCCCCTCCTGGTTGTCGATGATGAACTCCTGGGGAAGGATGTGGATGATCTTCTGGTCGGCGGGGATGGCCACCGCGCGGGCCGCGTCGATCACCCGGTCGACGTCCCCGGCGGTGACCTCCTTGTCGCGGATGGCGACGATCCCGTGGGAGTTGAGGCTGCGGATGTGGCTGCCGGCGATGCCGGTGAAGGCCGAGTGGATCTGGCAGCCGGCCATCAGCTCGGCCTCCTCGACGGCGCGCTGGATCGACTGCACGGTCGACTCGATGTTGACCACCACGCCCTTCTTGAGGCCACGCGAGGGATGGAACCCGAGGCCCACCACCTCGATGGCCCCGTCGGCGGCGACCTCGCCGACGATCGCGCAGACCTTCGAGGTACCGATGTCGAGCCCCACGATCAGGTTGCGGTCGTGCTTCTTCACTGCCTGGTCCCCTCTACCGGCACCGCACCGGCCCGCCAGCGCACCGCGAATCCGTTCGGGTAGCGCAGGTCGATGCGGGCCACCTCGGCGAAGCGCGCGCCGAGCGCGGCGCCCGCCGCGGCCAGCGCCTCGAGCGTGCGGTCGCGCTCGCGCCCGAGCAGCACCTCGGTGCCGTCGCCGAGCTCGGCCACCCAGGCCCCGCGCGGCTCGAGGGCCAGGCGCCGTACCCCGCCGCCGGCCCGCCCGAGGGCGGCCTCGAGCTCGCCGAGCCGCTCGAGGACCCGCCGCTCGCTGCCCGCCGGGCCCTCGAGGCGCACCAGCGCGGGCAGCCTGGCGAGGCTGCGCGGGCGGAACGCGGTGCCGTCGGCGTCGAGCAGCGCGTCGTCGTTCCAGCGCGCCACCGCGCGCCGCTCGCTGACCCGCAGGGTGAGCCCGTCGGGCCACACCCGGCGCACCTCGACGTCACGCACCCAGGGCAGGGTGGTGGCCGCGCGGCGCAGCTCGGCGACGTCGACGGCGAAGAAGCCGCGCGCCACCTCGGCGGCGATGGCGGCCTCGAGGCGCGCCCGGTCGACGTGCTGGAAGGGCCCGACGATGCGCACCGAGCGCACCGGGCGCGAGCCGATCTCGTGGCCCATCGCCCAGACCCCGGCGCCGAGCACCAGCACCGCCAGCGCCGCCTGCAAGGCACGGCGCAGCGAGACGCCGGCCGCCGCCCCGGCCGCCGCGCCCGCCGCCGCGATCCCGGGGGCGCTCACAGGCTGCTCTCCAGCACCCGGCAGACCAGCTCCTCGAGCTCGATGCCGGCCGCCCGCGCGGCCATCGGCACCAGGCTGTGGCTGGTCATCCCGGGGGCGGTGTTGGCGTCGATGAACCAGGGCGCGCCGCGCTCGTCGCAGAGGAAGTCGACCCGCCCCCAGCCGCTCGCCCCGAGGGCGCGGAAGGCCTCGCGGGCGAGCGCCGCGAGCTCGGCCTCGCGGTCCGCCTCGAGCCCGCAGGGGCAGTGGTAGCGGGTCCCGGCGCCGTCGGCGTACTTGGCCTGGTAGTCGTAGAAGGTGCGCGCGGGCTCGAGGCGAATGAGCGGCAGCACCTCCTCGCCGAGCACGGTGGCGGTGTACTCGGGGCCGATCACCCAGGGCTCGGCGATCACCTCGCGGTCGAGCGCGCGGGCCCGCTCCCAGGCCGCGGGCAGCTCGGCGGCGGCCTCGACCTTGGAGGCGCCGAGGCTCGAGCCCTCGCGGGCCGGCTTGATCATCAGCGGCAGGCCGAGCGCGGCGAGCGCCGCCTCCAGGTCGGCGGCGCTGGCCAGCACCCGGAACGGTGGGGTGGGGATCCCCACCGACTGCCAGACCTGCTTGGCGCGGACCTTGTCCATCGCCAGCGCCGAGCCCAGCACCCCGCTGCCGGTGTAGGGCAGGCCGATGGTCTCGAGGGCGCCCTGGATGGTCCCGTCCTCGCCGCCGCGCCCGTGCAGGATCAGGAAGACCCGCTCGAAGCGGCCCGCGCGCAGGCGCTCGAGGACCTGCGCGTCCTTGTCGATCGGGTGGGCGTCGACGCCGGCGCGGCGCAGCGCCTCGAGCACCGCGCGCCCGCTCATCAGCGAGACCTCGCGCTCGGCCGAGTCGCCGCCCATCAGCACCGCGACCCGCCCGAAGCGCGCCGCCCGCCCGCCCGCGCTCATCGCCCCTCCTCGGCGCGGCGCCCGACGATGCGCACCTCGGGCTCGAGGCGCACCCCCTGCTCGCGCTCCACGGTCTCGACGACCAGCTCGATCAGCGCCTCGATGTCCGCGGCGCTGGCCCCGCCCTGGTTGACGATGAAGTTGGCGTGGCGCTCCGAGACCACCGCCGCGCCGATCCGCCGCCCCTTCAGCCCGCAGCGCTCGATCAGGCGCGCGGCGTGGTCCCCGGGCGGGTTGCGGAACACCGAGCCGCAGGTGCGCTGGCCGAGCGGCTGGGTGGCGGCGCGGCGGGCGAGCAGCGCGCGGGTCCGCTCGCGCGCCGCGCTCTCGGCCCCCGGGCGCAGCCGCAGCCGCGCGGCCAGGAACCACTCGCCGGCCGGCCCGCGGACGCTGCGGTAGCCGATCCGGTACGCGGAGCGCGGGCGCTCGCGGCGCACCCCGCGGCGGTCGACCGTCTCGACCGCCTCGACCAGCGCCCAGGTCTCGCCGCCGAAGGCCCCGGCGTTCATCGCCAGCGCGCCGCCGACCGTGCCCGGGATCCCGGCCAGGAACTCGCAGCCGCCGAGCGCCCGCGCGGCGCAGAAGCGGGCCAGCTTCGGGCAGGCCACCCCGGCCTCGGCGCGGACCCGCTCGGGGTCGAGCTGGGCGAGCCCCTCGAGGAGCCCCGCGACCCGCACCACGGTGCCGGGGATGCCGCCGTCGCGCACCAGCAGGTTGCTGCCCAGGCCGAGCCAGAAGAGCGGCTCGTCGGGGGCCAGGGTGGCCAGGAAGGCGCACAGATCGTCGACATCGAGCGGCTCGTAGAGGCGCTCGGCGGGGCCGCCGACGCCCCAGGCGGTGAACCGCGCCAGCGGCTCGTCGTGGCGCAGCCGGCCCCGTGGCGCGGTGCCGTTCAGGGCGTGCATGGCCGATCTCCAGGGGCGAAGCGGGCGGCCAGCGCCGGGGCCAGGGTGCCGATGTCGCCGGCCCCGAGGGTCAGCACCAGGTCGCCCTCGCGGGCCAGCGCCGGGAGCAGCCCGGCGACCTCCTCGGGGCGCTCGGCGAAGACCGGGGCGAGCCGGCCGCGGGCGCGCACCGCACGGCACAGGTTGCGCCCGTCGGCCCCCGGGATCGGCTCCTCGCCGGCCGGGTAGACCTCGAGCACCACCAGCGCGTCGGCGCCGCTGAGCTCGCGGGCGAAGTCCTCGAGCAGATCGCGGGTGCGGGTGAAGCGGTGGGGCTGGAAGATGACCAGCAGGCGCCGCCCCGGCCAGGCGGAGCGGGCCGCGGCCAGGGTCGCGGCGATCTCGCGCGGGTGGTGGGCGTAGTCGTCGACCAGGGTGAAGCGGCCGGCCCCGGCGTCGAGCTCGCCGTGGAGCTGGAGGCGGCGCGCGATCCCGGCGAAGCGCTCCAGCGCCCGGCAGGCGGCGGCGTCCTCGATGCCGAGCTCGCCGGCCACCGCCAGCGCGGCCAGGGCGTTGCGCACGTTGTGGCGGCCGGGGAGGTTGAGGGTCACCTCGAGCGCCCCCCCCGGGGCGGTGCGCCGCTCGAGGCGGAAGCGGGTCCGGGTGCCCTCGGCGCGCAGCGCGGTGGCGCGCAGGTCGGCCTGGCCCTCGATCCCGTAGGTCACCAGCGGCTTGGCGACCTCGTCGAGCATCGCGGCGAGCGTCGGATCGTCGGCGCACAGCACCGCGCGCCCGTAGAACGGCAGGTGGTGGAGGAACTCGAGGAAGGCCTGGCGCAGCCGCTCGAAGTCCCCGCCGTAGGTCTCCATGTGGTCGGCGTCGATGTTGGTCACCACCGCCATCACCGGCTGCAGGAGCAGGAACGAGGCGTCGCTCTCGTCGGCCTCGGCGACCAGGTAGCGCCCGGCGCCGAGCCGGGCGTTGGCCCCGGCGCCGATCACCCGCCCGCCGATCACGAAGGTCGGATCGAGCCCGCCCTCGGCGAGCACGCTGGCGATCAGGCTGGTGGTGGTGGTCTTGCCGTGGGTGCCGGCCACCGCGATGCCGAGGCGCAGGCGCATCAGCTCGGCGAGCATCTGGGCCCGCGGCACCACCGGGATGTGCCGGCGGTGGGCCTCGAGGAGCTCGCAGTTGCCGGGCTCGACGGCGCTCGAGAAGACCACCACCTCGGCCCCGGCGACCTGCTCGGCGGCGTGCCCGATGCGCACCGTGACCCCGAGGCGCTCGAGGCGCCGGGTCATCGCGCTGGCGCGCAGGTCCGAGCCCGAGACCGCGAAGCCGAGGTTGTGGAGCAGCTCGGCGATCCCGCCCATGCCGGCCCCGCCGATGCCGACGAAGTGCACCCGCCGCACCCGGCGCATCCAGGCCTCCTCGGCGTAGGGGGCGGGGATGGCCAGCGGCTCACTCATCGAGCAGCTCCGCGCAGCGCGCCGCGACCCGCTCGCCGGCCTCGGGCCGGGCCAGCTCGCGGGCCCGGCAGGCCATCTCGAGGAGCCGGGCGCGGTCGCCGGCCAGCGCCTCGAGGAGCGCGGCGAGGGTCGCCGCGTCGAGCTCGCGCTCCTCGACGAGCTGCGCCGCTCCGGCCTCGACCAGGGGCCGGGCGTTGTGGCGCTGGTGGTCGTCGACGGCGAACGGATAGGGCACCAGCAGCGCGCCGATGCCGGCGGCGGCGAGCTCGGCGACGGTCATCGCCCCGGCGCGGGCGAGCACCAGGTCGGCCCACGCGTAGGCCGCGGCCATGTCCTCGATGTAGGGCTCGGGCTCGATGGCGAGGCCGGCCGCGCGCCACGCCGCGCGGGCCGCCTCGAGCTGGCGCGGGCCGCACTGGTGGCGCAGCTCGAGGCGCGCCGGGCAGCGCGCCACCGCCTCGGGGAGCACCCGGTTGAGGGCCCGCGCGCCCTGGCTGCCGCCGAGCACCAGCAGGCGCAGCGCCCCGGCGCGCCCGGCGAGGCGCTCGCCGGGCGGGGCCAGGGCGGCGATCTCGGGGCGCACCGGGTTGCCGGTGCACAGCGCCCGGCGCCGCGCCGGGAAGCTGCCCGGGAAGGCCTCCAGGACCCGGCTGGCGAGCGGCGCCAGGAGCCGGTTGGCGAGCCCCGGCACGGCGTTCTGCTCGTGGATCACCAGCGGGGTGCGGCTCAGCCAGGCGGCCAGCCCCCCGGGGGCGGTCACGTAACCGCCCATCCCCAGGGCCAGGGCCGGGCGCAGCCGCCCGATCAGGGCGAGCGCCGCGGCGAGCGCGGCGAGCAGCCGCGGGCCGGCGGCCAGCCAGCCTCCCAGGCCCTTGCCGCGCACCCCGCCGATGGCGATGCGATGGAGCCGGTAGCCGGCCGCCGGCACCAGCCGCGACTCGATGCCGGCCGCCGTGCCCAGCCACTCGACCCGCAGCCCCGCGGCGACCAGGCGGGCGGCGACCACCAGCGCCGGCTGGACGTGGCCGCCGGTGCCGGCGGCCATCAGCAGCACGGTCGGCGCGGCGCTCATCGCGGCCTCCTCGGCGCCTCGCGCCCGACCCGCGCGATCAGGCCGAGGGCCAGGCAGCTCGCCACCAGGCTCGAGCCGCCGTAGCTCATCAGCGGCAGGGTCAGCCCCTTGGTCGGGAGCAGGCCGAGGTTGACCCCGAGGTTGATGTAGGCCTGCAGGGCGATCAGCATCGCCAGCCCGTAGCCGAGGTGCGCGGCGAAGCGCTGCCCGGCGCGCGCCGCGCGCCGCGCGGCCAGCATCGCGCGGACCAGCAGCAGGGTGAACAGGCCGATCACGGTCATCGCCCCGGCCAGCCCGAGCTCCTCGGCGAGCACCGCGAACAGGAAGTCGGTGTGGGCCTCGGGGAGGTAGAAGAGCTTCTGCACGCCGGCCCCGAGCCCGGCGCCGAGCAGCCCGCCGCGGCCGATCGCGATCAGCGCCTGGGTGAGCTGGAAGCCGCTGCGGAACGGGTCGTCCCAGGGGTTGAGGAAGGCCAGGAGGCGCTCCAGGCGGTAGGACTTGAGCACCACCATGAGGGCCAGCGCGACCCCGATCAGCAGCACCCAGAGGGCGAAGGTGCGCAGCGGCACCCCGGCCAGGAAGAGCATCCCCAGGGTGGTCGCGAACAGCACCACGGTGGCCCCGTAGTCGGGCTCGGCGAGCAGCAGGCCGGCGAGCAGGGTGACCACCGCGATCGGGCGCGTGAAGCCGGCCAGGGTGCTGCGCACCTGCTCCTCGCGGCGCACCAGGTAGCCGGCCAGGTAGATCACGAAGAACGGCTTGAGCAGCTCCGAGGGCTGGAGGTGGAACGCCCCGAGGGCCAGCCAGCGGCGGCTGCCGTTGACCTCGCGGCCGACCCCCGGCACCAGCACCGCGGCGAGCAGCACCACCACCAGCGCCAGCAGCCAGGGACCGAGGTGGCGCCAGACGGCCAGCGGCAGGCGCATCGCCAGCCCCGCCCCGGCGAGCCCGAGGAGCACGAACAGCGCCTGGCGCCACAGGTAGTAGAGCGGCTCGCCGCTGGCGCGGGCCGCGATCGAGGTCGAGGCCGAGGCGACCATCACCAGGCCGATGCCGAGCAGCGCCGCGCCGGCTGCCAGCAGCCAGCCGTCGAAGCCGACCAGCACCGCGTCGCGCGGCGGGGCGGCCTCGCTCGGCAGGGCCTGGAGCGGCGGGCCGGCGCCGCTCACAGCCCCAGCTCCCGGCGCACCGCGGCCTCGAAGGCCAGCCCGCGCTCCTCGAAGCTCGCGAACATGTCGAAGCTCGCGCAGGCCGGCGAGAACAGCACGGTGTCGCCGCGCCGGGCCAGGGCGCGGGCCTGGGCCACCGCCTCGGCGAGGTCCTGGGCCCGCGAGATGCGGGTCGTCCCGCGCACCGCCCGCTCGATGCGCGGCGCGTCGCGCCCGAGCAGGACCAGGGCGCGGGCGTGGCGGCGCAGCGCCGCGCCGAGCGGCGCGAAGTCCGCGCCCTTGCCCACCCCGCCGGCGATCAGCACCACCGGGGCGCGCTCCCCGAAGCTCTCCAGGGCGCTCACCGTGGCGCCCACGTTGGTGCCCTTGGAGTCGTTGATCCAGCGCACCCCGCGCTGCTCGGCGACCGGCCGGCAGCGGTGGGGCAGGCCCTCGAAGCCGCGCAGCGCCGCGCACATCGCCTCCACCTCGAGCCCGGCGGCCCAGCCGAGGGCCAGCGCGGCGAGCGCGTTGGCCAGATCGTGGCGGGCCCGGCAGGGCAGCGCGGCGGCCTCGATCAGGCACTCGCGACCGCGCGCCAGCCAGCGCGCCCCGCCCCGCTCGCGCAGCCCCAGGTCGGCGCCCGCCGGCTCGCCGAGGGTGAAGCCGATGACCGCCGGGGCGCCGTGCGCGAGCGCCGCCACCGCCGGGTCGTCGCGGTTGAGGATCCGCACCGTGGCAGGCGCGAAGATGCGCGCCTTGGCGGCCCGGTAGGCGGCCAGATCCGGGTAGCGGTCGAGGTGATCGGGGCTGAGGTTGAGCAGCGCGGCGGCCAGGGGCTCCAGGCTCGAGGTGGTCTCGAGCTGGAAGCTCGACAGCTCGAGGACGTAGAGGTCGGGCTCGCGCGGGCCGAGCAGCTCGAGGGCCGGCGGACCGAGGTTGCCGCCGGCGCGCACCTCGAGGCCGGCGCGCTCGGCCATCCGCGCCACCACGGTGGTCACCGTGCTCTTGCCGTTCGAGCCGGTCACCGCCAGCACCGGGGCGCGGGCGGCGCGCGCGAACAGCTCGATGTCGCCGAGCACCGGCACCCCGCGGGCGCGGGCCGCGGCCAGCGGCGGGCAGTCGGGCGGCACCCCGGGGCTGACCACGATCTCGGCGGCCGCGCCGAGCAGCGCGCCGTCGATCCCGCCGAGGCGCAGCTCGGTGGCGGGCAGCTCGGCGCGCAGCCGGGCCAGCTCGGGGGGCGCGGCGCGCGAGTCGGTGACCACCAGCGGCACCCCGGCGGCGGCCAGGTGGCGGGCGCAGGCCAGCCCGGTGCGCCCCAGGCCGACGATCACGGTCGGGCGCGCGGAGCGCGCGCTGCGCGGGTCGATCGAGCGTGCCAGCATCGCCGTGCCCCTCAGCGGATCTTCAGCGTCGCCAGGCCGATCAGGACCAGGATCACGGTGATCACCCAGAAGCGCACGATCACCCGCGGCTCCGGCCAGCCCTTGAGCTCGAAGTGGTGGTGCAGCGGCGCCATCCGGAAGATCCGCCGGCCGGTGAGCTTGAACGAGGCGACCTGGAGGATCACCGAGACGGTCTCGATCACGAACACCCCGCCCATGATCATCAGCACCAGCTCCTGGCGCACCAGGATCGCCACCACCCCGAGCGCGGCGCCGAGGGCCAGCGCCCCGATGTCGCCCATGAAGACCTGGGCCGGATAGGTGTTGAACCACAGGAAGCCGAGGCCGGCGCCGACGATCGCCCCGCAGAAGACCACCAGCTCGCCGACCCCGGGGATGTAGGGGAAGCCGAGGTAGCTGGCGAAGCGCAGGTTGCCGGTCACGTAGGCGAAGATGGCGAGCGCCCCGGCCACCATCACGGTGGGCAGGATCGCCAGCCCGTCGAGCCCGTCGGTCAGGTTGACCGCGTTGCTGGTGCCGACGATCACGAAGTAGGCCAGCACCACGAAGCCCCAGCCGAGGTCGATGGCCACCTGCTTGAAGAACGGCACGATGAGCTGGGTCTCGGCCGGGACGGTGGCGCTGGCGTAGAGGAACAGCGCGCAGCCGAGCCCGATCAGCGACTGCCACAGGTACTTGTAGCGGGCCGGCAGCCCGCGCGGGTCGCCGCGCACCAGCTTGCGGTAGTCGTCGACCCAGCCGACCGCGCCGAACAGCAGGGTGACGCCGAGCACCACCCAGACGAAGCGGTTGCCGAGGTCCGACCAGAGCAGCGTGCCGGCCGCGATGGCGACCAGGATCAGGGCCCCGCCCATGGTCGGGGTGCCGGCCTTGGAGAAGTGGCTCTCGGGGCCGTCGTCGCGGACCCGCTGGCCGATCTGGAGGCGGGCCAGGCGCTCGATCATGCGCGGCCCGACCAGCAGCGAGATGGCCAGCGCGGTGAGCACCCCGAGGATCGCCCGCAGGGTCAGGTACTGGAACACCGCGAAGCCGCCGTGGAAGCGCTCCAGGTAGGCGGTCAGCTCGAGCAGCATGGCCGTCCCTCACTCCTCGCCGGCCAGGGCGCTGACCACGCGCTCCATGCGCGCCGCCCGCGAGCCCTTGACCAGCACCACGGCGCGCTCGGGCAGCTCGGCGCGGAGGCGCTCGAGCAGCGCCTCAAGGCGCTCGCAGTGCACCGCCCCCGGGCCGAAGCCGGCGGCGGCCTCGGCCCCGAGCGCCCCGCTGGCGAAGAGCCGCTCGACGCCGCGCTCGCGGGCCAGCCGCCCGGCCTCGCGATGCAGGCGCGGCGCCTCGGGCCCGAGCTCGGCCATCTCGCCGAGCACCAGCCAGCGCGGCGCCGGATAGCCGGCCAGCATCTCCAGGGCGGCGGCCAGCGACAGCGGGTTGGCGTTGTAGCAGTCGTCGATCACCCGCACCTCGCCGGGGCCGCGCCGCTCCTGCCAGCGCCGCGCCGGCGCCCGCGCGGTGGCCAGGCCACGGGCCAGGAGCGCGGGCTCGTCGACCCCGACGGCGAGCGCGCCGGCCACCGCCGCGGCGGCGTTGAGCCCGGCGTGGGGGCCGGCGGCGGCGAGCTCGGCCTCGACCCGGCCGCGGGCGGTCTCGAGCACCACCCGCGCCCGGCCGGGCCGGGGCTCGTGGCGCAGCACCACCGCGGCGTGCGCGGCGCGGCCGAACTCGATGACCGGCCGCGCCCCGGCCAGCCGCCGCCACAGCCCGAGGTGGGGGTCGTCGGCGTTGAGCACCGCCACCCCGTCGGGCGGCAGCGCCTCGATCAGCTCGCCCTTGGCCCGCGCCACCCCGGCCACATCGCCGAAGCCCTCGAGGTGGGCCGCCCCGGCCTGGGTGATCAGGCCCACCGTGGGGCGCGCGCTGCGCGCCAGGCAGGCGATCTCCCCGGGGTGGTTGGCGCCCAGCTCGATGACCGCGTGGCGGTGCTCGGGCCCGAGCCGGAGCAGGGTCAGCGGCACCCCGATCTGGTTGTTGCGGTTGCCGCAGGTGACCAGCGCGGGGCCGAGCCCGGCGAGGATCGCGCCGAGCATCTCCTTGACCGTGGTCTTGCCGGCGCTGCCGGTGACCGCCACCAGCGGCAGCTCGAAGCGCGCCCGCCAGGCCCGCGCCAGGGCGTCGAGGCCGGCCAGCGTATCGGGCACGCGCAGCGCCGGCAGCGCCACCGTCCGATCGTGGCCGACCATGGCCGCGGCCGCGCCCCGCGCCCGGGCGTGGTCGATGAACTCGTGCCCGTCGTGGCGCGCCCCGCGCAGGGCGACGAACAGCGCGCCGCGGGCCACGGTGCGCGAGTCGATCGCGCAGCCGCTGAAGCGCACCGCGCTGGCGCTGGCCCGCGCGCCGATCGCGGCGGCCGCCTCGCCGAGGCTCATCGCGATCACCGCCGCCGCCCCCGCAGCGCCGCGCGCAGCGCCGCGGCGTCGCTGAACGGGCGCCGGGTGGTGCCCACCTCCTGGTAGCGCTCGTGACCCTTGCCGGCGATCAGCACCACGTCCCCGGCATCGGCCGCGGCGACCGCCAGGGCGATCGCCGCGCCGCGGTCACGCTCGACCCGCGCCCGCTCGGGGTGCGCCATGCCGGCCAGGATGTCGGCCACGATCCGCTCCCCGTCCTCGCCGCGCGGGTTGTCGTCGGTGATCACCACGCGGTCGGCCCCGCGCTCGGCCGCCGCCCCCATCAGCGCGCGCTTGCCGCGGTCGCGCTCGCCGCCACAGCCGAGCACGCACCACAGCCGGCCACCGGCCAGCGGGCGCAGCGCGGCCAGCGCGCGCTCGAGCGCGTCCGGCGTATGGGCGTAGTCGATCACCGCCAGCGGCGCCCCCGGAAGGCCGTGCAGCTCCATCCGGCCGGGTGCCGGGGAGGCCCTCGCCAGCCCGTCGAGGGCCTCCTCCAGGGGCACCTCGAGGGCCAGCAGCACGCCCAGCGCGGCGAGCAGGTTGGCGGCGTTGAACTCGCCGAGCAGGGCGCTGCGCAGGGTGCCGCGACCGGCCGGGGTGTCGACCTCGAGGAGCAGCCCGTCGCGCCCGGCGCAGCGCACCCGGGCGCGCAGCTCGGCACCCGGGGCGCCGCCCAGCGAGGCCCGCCAGCAGCGGGTCGGGGCGCCGGCCAGCGCGGCCGCGAAGCGCGCGCCGGCCGGGTCGTCGACGTTGATGAGCACCCACTCGAGCCCCGGCCACTCGAGCAGGCGGCGCTTGGTGGCCGCGTAGCGCTCCATGTCCCGGTGGTAGTCGAGGTGGTCGCGGCTCAGGTTGGTGAACACCGCCCCGGCGAAGCGCACCCCGGCGACCCGGCCCTGGTCGAGCCCGTGCGAGGAGACCTCGAGCAGGGCGTGGCTGGCGCCCTCGCTGCGCAGCTCGCCGAGCAGCCGGTGCACCGCGATCGCATCCGGGGTGGTCAGCCCGGCCCCGCGCAGCCGCCCGGGGAAGCCGTGACCGAGGGTGCCGAGCAGCGCGCAGCGCCGCCCGGCCGCGCGCAGCCGGGCATCGAGGACCTGGGCGGCGAGGTGGCAGACCGTGCTCTTGCCGTTGGTGCCGGTGACCCCGACCACCCGCAGGGCGCGCGAGGGGTGGCCGTGGAAGCGATCGGCGGCCCGCCCCAGGCAGGCGGCGAGGTCGGCGACCCGCACCTCGGTGGCCGCGCCCAGCGCGCGCACCCCGGGGGGGCCGGCGCGCACCACCGCGACCGCCCCGGCGCGCAGCGCCTCGGGGATGAAGCGGGCCGCGTCGTGACGGGTCCCGCGGCGGGCGAAGAACACCGCGCCGGGACCGAGCGCCCGGCTGTCGGCCGCCAGCGCGCGGACCTCGCGATCGAGCGCCGGGGGCACCGCGGCGTCCGCAGCGAGCAGCCAGCCCAGGGTGCGCGAGGTCACCGACACCGCCGCCGCCCTCATCGCCGCGGCCCGAGCGCGGCGAGCGCCACCGCCGCGCTCCGGCCGCGCACCACGACCCGGCGGCGCAGCGCCTCGGGGCCGTCGGGGGCCACCCCGAGCAGGCGCAGCGCGCCGCCCATCACCTCGGCGAACACCGGCGCGGCGACCAGTCCCCCGTAGTAGCGCCCGGCGGCGGGCTCGTCGATGACCACCACCGCGACCAGCCGCGGCCGGCTGCTCGGGGCCATCCCGGCAAACAGCGCCAGGTAGCGATCGTCGGCGTAGCCGCCGGGGATCGGCTTGCGCACCGTGCCGGTCTTGCCGGCGACCCGATAGCCGGGGACGCGGGCGCGCGGCGCGGTGCCGTCCGGCCCGACCACCGCCTCGAGCATCACCCGCAGCTCGCGGGCCACGGCCGCCGAGAACACCCGGCGCGGCGCGGCGCGCGGCCCGCCGAGCACGAAGCGCACCTCGGGGAGCAGGCCGTCGTTGGCGATCGCCGCGTAGGCGCGGGCGAGCTGCAGGGCGCTCACCGAGAGCCCGTAGCCGAAGGCCAGGGTCGCCTGCTCGACCTCGCCCCACTCGAAGTAGTGATCGAGCACCCCGTCGACCTCGCCCGGGAAGCCGCTCGCGGTGGCCGTCCCGAAGCCGACCCGGGAGAGCACCTGCCAGAGCTCGCGCGGCTCGAGGGACAGCGCGATGCGGCTCGCCCCGACGTTGCTCGACTTGCGGATCACGGTGGCCACGTCGATGCGCCCGTAGTCGCGCACGTCGCGCACCGTGTAGCGCCCCAGGCGGTAGAAGCCGGGGCTGGTCTCGATCGGGGTGTCGGGGCGGAAGCGCCCGCTCTCGAGCGCCGCGGCGATGGTGAACGGCTTGACCGTCGAGCCGGGCTCGAACAGATCGGTGACCGCGCGGTTGCGCACCCGCGCGGCGCCGCGGTCGCCGAGGTTGTTGGGGTTGAAGGCCGGCTGGTTGGTCATCGCCAGGACCTCGCCGCTCACCGCGTCGAGCAGCACCAGCGAGCCGGCGCGGGCCCGCTCGCGGCGCACCGCGGCGGCCAGCGCCCGGTAGGCGAGGTGCTGGAGCCCGCGGTCCAGGGTCAGGCGCAGGTCCTCGCCGGGGCGCGGCGCGCGCAGCACCGCGACCTCCTCGACCACCCGCCCGAGCCGGTCGCGCAGCACCCGGCGCGCCCCGCGAGTGCCGCGCAGGCGCTCGTCGAAGGCCAGCTCGATGCCCTCCTGGCCGACGTCGTCGATGTTGGTGAAGCCGATCACGTGGGCCGCGGCGGCCCCCATCGGGTAGTAGCGCCGGTACTCGCGCTGGAGGTTGACCCCGGGGATGGCGAGCGCGGCGACCCGCGCGGCGCGCTCGGGGTCGAGGCGCCGGGCCAGGTAGACGAACTCGCGCCGCCCGCGCTGCGCGGCCACCGCCTCGAGCCGGCGCCGGTCGAGCCCGAGCACCGCGATCAGCTCGTCCCAGCGCGCCCGGGCCGCGGCGAGCTGGGCCGGGTTGGCCCACACCGAGTCGACCGGCGTGCTGATGGCCAGCGGCTCGCCGTTGCGATCGAGGATCTTGCCGCGGTGGGCGGCGACCTCCTCGACGCGCAGGTGGCGGACCTCGCCCTGGCGCTGCAGGAAGGCGCGGTGGTTGACCTGCAGATCGACGGTCCGCCAGGCCAGCACCGCCGCGGCGAGCACCAGCAGCGCCAGCACCAGGGCGTGGCGGGCGCCGTGGACGGCGGGGCGCGCTGCGCCGTCCATCAGCGGATCACCACCACGGTCTGCTGCGGGCGGGGTGGATGCAGGCCGAGGCGGCGGCGCGCGATCCGCTCGATGCGGTCGTGGTTGGCCCAGGTGCTCTGCTCGAGCTGCAGCCTCCCCCACTCGATCTGGAGCGCGTCGCGGGCCCGCTCGAGGGCGACCAGCTCGCGGAAGCGTGCCCGGCGCTGGTGCTGGACATAGACGTCGCCGACCGCCGAGGCCACCAGCAGCAGGGCGGCGAGGGCCAGGGCGAGGAGCTGGCGGGGGCTCATGCCGGGCGCTCGGCGACCCGCAGCACGGCGCTGCGGGCGCGCGGGTTGGCGGCCACCTCGGCGGCGCCGGCGCGCCGCGCCCGCCCGACCACGACCAGCGCCGGGGGCTGCTCGGCCGCGCGCAGCGGCAGGCGCCGCGGCGCCTCGCCGCGCTGGCAGCGGCGCAGGAAGCGCTTGACCATGCGGTCCTCGAGGGAGTGGAAGCTGATCACCGCCACCCGCCCACCCGGGGCGAGCAGCGCCGGGAGCGCGGCGAGCGCCGCCTCGAGCTCCTCGAGCTCGGCATTGACCTGGATGCGCAGGGCCTGGAAGGTCCGGGTGGCCGGATGGCGGCGGGCACGACCGGGCTCCGGAACGGCGACCCGCGCGACCAGCTCGGCGAGCTCGGCGGTGGTGGTGATCGGGCGCTCGGCGCGCCGGGCGACGATCGCCCGCGCGATCCGCCGGGCCTGCGGCTCCTCGCCGTAGCGGCGCAGCACCCGCGCGATCTCGGCCTCGCCGGCCGCCGCCAGCCAGGCCGCCGCCGGGGTCCCGCAGGTCGGATCCATGCGCATGTCGAGCGGCCCCTCGGCAAAGCCGAAGCCGCGCCGCGGCTCGCCGAGCTGGGGGGAGGACACGCCGAGATCGAGCAACACGCCGTCTACCTCTCCGAGCAGGCCATGCGCCGCGACCACCCGCTCGAGCTCGCCGAAGCGGGCATGCTCGACGCTCAGCCGCGGATCGGCGGCGGCGAGCCGCTCGGCGGCCGCCACCGCCTCGGGGTCGCGGTCCAGGGCGAGCACCCGGGCGCGCGGCCCGAGGCGGGCGAGCAGCGCCCGGGTGTGGCCTCCCCGCCCGAAGGTCGCGTCGACCAGGACCTGATCGCCGCCCGGGCGCAGCGCTGCGACCACCTCGTCGAGCAGCACCGGACGATGGGCGTGCTCATCGATCGCCATCCGTTCACATCACCAGGCCGCGCAGCGCCTCGCTGGGCGCGTCGCGCAACGACTCGACCTCCTTGAGCAGCACCTCGCGGCGCGCCGTCCACTGCTCCTCGTCCCAGAGCTCGAACTTGCGCACCTGCCCGATCATCCGCACCCGGCGCCCGAGCGAGGCGAACTCGCGTAGCGGCACCGGCACCAGGATGCGACCATGGCCATCGAGCTCGCACTCGCTGGCGTGGCCGATCAGCAGCTGCTGGACCGCGTGGGCCTGGGGATCGAGGGCGGGCAGCGCCTGGAGCTCGGACTCGATGCGCTGCCAGTCCGGCAGCGGGTAGACCACCAGGCAGCGATCGAGCAGGCTGATGGTCACCACCAGGCGCCCGGCGCAGCTCTCGGCGAGGCGCTCGCGATAGCGCGTCGGGATCGCCAGGCGGCCCTTGGAATCCATGCTCAGGGCGGACTCCCCGCGGAACACGATCTACCCCCGCCCCCCCGGATGATCCATTTTTCCCCACAATCTCCCACCCGACTGAATTATGGGTAGCCGCCTCCCGGCCTGTCAAGGAATTCTCGACCCGGCCGCGGGCAAATCTTTCTTTCCCGACAGGCACTTAGCGGCGGGAAGGTGGCACGACGAGGGCATCGGCGAGCGGCTCGTCGAGGATCAATCGGATGGGATTCATGCGCTTGAAGGATGAACATGACAGTTCACCTGAACTTGCACCCGACGCCGGGCAGGAGCAGACTCGTGGCTGCGGGAGTCGACCGGGCGGCCGCTGCTGCCGGCATGCCGGCGGCGGAGGAAAGTCCGGGCTCCACAGGGCAGGGTGCCAGGTAACGCCTGGGGGACGCGAGTCCACGGAAAGTGCCACAGAGAGCAGACCGCCTGCCGGCGCGAGCCGGCCGGTAAGGGTGAAAGGGTGCGGTAAGAGCGCACCGCGTCGGTGGTAACACCGGCGGCACGGCAAACCCCACCCGGAGCAAGACCAAATAGGGGAGCGAGCGGCGCGCGAGCGCCGCGCGGTGTGGCCCGCACCGGCTCCCGGGTAGGTCGCTAGAGGCGCGCGGCGACGCGCGCCCCAGATGAATGGTCGCCCCCGACAGAACCCGGCTTACAGGTCGGCTCCCGCACCTCCCTGCCCGCCCCCGGCGCGCCGCGCCAGGGCGCGCCGGTACAGCGCGTTGCGCCCCACCCCGCAGATCCGCGCCGCCAGCTCGGCGGCACGGCGCGGCGGCAGCTCGGCGGCGAGCAGGTCGAGGACCGCCTCGGGCTCGAGGGCGGGCCGCGCCGCGCGGCCGGGCGCCCCCTCGACCAGCAGCACGCACTCGCCGCGGGCCCGCTCGGGGTGGACGGCGAGCCACTCGCGCAGCTCGGCCAGGGTCGCGCTGCGCACCTCCTCGAAGGCCTTGGTGAGCTCGCGGGCGAGCGCCGCGCGGCGCTCCCCGCCGAGCCGCTCGGCGAGATCGGCGAGCGTCGCCGCGAGCCGATGGGGGGCCTCGAAGAGGCAGATGGTGCGCGGCTCGCCGGCCAGCGCCTCGAGACGGCGGCGCCGCGCCGCCCCGCGGGCCGGCAGGAACCCCTCGAAGCAGAACCGATCGGTGGCCAGGCCGCTCACCGAGAGCGCCGCGATCACCGCGCTCGGCCCGGGCACGCAGATCACGGCCAGCCCCGCCTCGCGCAGGGCCCGGACCAGGCGGTAGCCGGGGTCGCTGATCAGCGGGGTGCCGGCGTCGCTGACCAGCGCGATCCGCGCCCCGGCCGCGATCCGGCGCACCAGCGCGGCGCAGCGCCGCGCCTCGTTGTGCTCGTGCAGGGCGCTGCTCGGGGTGGCGATCCGGTAGTGCTCGAGCAGCCGGCGGGTGTGGCGGGTGTCCTCGGCGAGGATCAGCTCGACCTCGGCGAGCACCCGTGCGGCCCGCCCCCCGAGATCCTCGAGGTTGCCGATCGGGGTCGCCACCACGTAGAGCGCCCCGCCCGATTGCGCGCTGGTCACGGTCTACTCCTCGCTGGTGCCGCCGGGCGATGGTAGCGGATGGCCCGCATCGCTCGCCGCTGCCCGAAGGTCGAGCCGTGCGCTGCGGGTGGATGCGCGGACGCCGCCTTCGCAGCCCGCCCGGGCGCGGTGCTCGAGCGTGTGGCCTTTGCCCGCCGGCGGGGTGGATGGGCTGCCTGGATTGAACGACAATCGCCGCCGCGATGCGCGCTCTCCTCGATCTCCGCCTGCCGGCCGGCCGCGCGGCGCTGGCGCTGGCCGTGGCCCTGCTCGGCGCCTGCGCCGCCCCGCCCGAGCGTCCCCCCACCCCGCCTCCCGGGGCCGAGGCCGAGGCCCGCGAGCTGCTCGCCGCCGGGCGCCCGGGCGAGGCCGCCGCCGCCTACCTGCGCCTGGCCGAGCGCGGCGGCGAGCGCGCCCCCGGCTACCGCCTCAAGGCCGCCGCGGCGCTGCTCGACGCCGGCGAGACCGGGCGAGCCGCGGCGCTGCTCGAGGCGCTCGAGGGGGCGGCCCTGGGCGCCCCGGAGCGCGCCCTGGCCACCCTGCTGCGCGCCGAGCTGGCGCTGCGCGACGGGCGCAGCGAGGAGGCCCTGGCGCGGCTCACCCCGGAGCTCGGCGCGGGGCTCGGCGGCGAGGCCGCGCGGCGCTTCCACGCGCTGCGCGCCCGGGCCCTCGAGGAGGCCGGCAACCCGGTCGAGGCGGCCCGCGAGCGGGTCGCCCTCGAGGCGCTGCTCGCCGACCCGATCGAGCGCAGCCGCAACCGCCAGGCGATCTGGAGCGACCTCACCCGCCTGCAGCCGGCGGCCCTCGAGCGCGCCCTGCGCGGCGCCGCCCCGCCGGCGCTGGCCGGCTGGCTGGAGCTCGCCTCGATCGCCGCCCGCGCAGTCACCCACCCCGAGACCCTGGAGCGCGAGCTGGCCGCCTGGCGGGCCCGCTATCCGGGCCACCCGGCCGACGCCGAGGTGGTGCCACAGCTCACCTTCACCAGCGCCGAGCAGGCCGTGCCGGTGCGCCGGGTGGCGCTGCTGCTGCCGCTCGGCGGGCGTTTCGAGCAGGCCGCGCGGGCCGTTCGCGACGGCTTCCTCGGTGCCTGGTATGCCGATCCGCGCGCCGAGGAGCGCCCGGCGGTGCGGGTCCACGACACCACCGGCGAGGACCCCTGGGTGAGCTACAGCGCCGCGCTCGAGGACGGCGCCGACCTGGTGGTCGGACCGCTGCGCCGCGAGGCGGTCGACGCCCTGGCCGGCTCGAGCAACCGCACCCGGCCGGTGCTGGCACTGAACCGCGGCGAGGTCGCGGTGGCCCGCGACGACGCCGCCCCGCTCTACGAGTTCGCGCTCGACCCCGAGGAGGAGGCCCGGGCGCTGGCCGAGCGCGCCTGGTTCGACGGGCGGGCGCGGGCGCTGCTCCTGCGCCCCCGCGGCGAGTGGGGCGAGCGGGTCGCGGGGGCCTTCTCGGAGGCCTTCGAGCGGCTCGGCGGGGAGGTCCTGGAGCAGGCCGTCTACGACCCCCAGGCCGACGACATGTCGGCCCCGGTGGCCGCCGGGCTGGGCGTCGTGGCGAGCCGCGAGCGGCGCCGCGCGCTGTCCCGCCAGCTCGGGGTGCGGCTCGGCTTCGAGCCGCGCCGCCGCCAGGACATCGACTTCGTGATGCTCGCCGCCTTCCCCCGCCAGGCCCGCCAGATCCGCCCCCAGATCGCCTTCCAGCAGGGCGCCGACCTGCCCGTCTACGCGACCTCGCACGTCTTCTCGGGGGTCATCGACGAGGCCGCCGACCGGGACCTCGACGGGATCGTGTTCGGCGACATGCCCTGGGTGCTGCCCGGCGCGGCGAGCCCCGAGATCGCCGCCCTGCGCGAGCGCATGAGCGCGGCCTGGCCGGCCGCGCGCAGCGGCTTCGCGCGCCTCTACGCCTTCGGGGTCGACGCCTACCGGCTCATTCGCCACCTCGGCCGGCTGCGCGCCCAGCGCTTCGCCGAGCTCGAGGGCGCCAGCGGGCGCCTCTCGGTGAGCGCCGACGGGCGGATCGCCCGCCGGCTGCTCTGGGCGCGCTTCTCCGGCGGGCGCCCGCGGCTGCTCGACGCCCCGGCCGGGGCGCCATGAGCACCCGGGCGGTCGGCAGCCGCGCCGAGGAGCTGGCCCGGAGCCACCTGCGCCGGGCCGGGCTTGCCGAGGTGGCGCGCAACTGGCGATGCCGCGCCGGGGAGCTCGACCTGGTGATGCGCGACGGCGCCACCCTGGTCTTCGTCGAGGTGCGCTACCGGCGCAGCGCCGCCTTCGGCGGGGCCCTGGCCAGCGTCGACGCGCGCAAGCAGGCGCGCCTGACCCGGGTCGCCGAGCACTTTCTCGCCTGCCACCGCGCCCTCGCCTCGCTGCCCTGCCGCTTCGACGTGGTCGCCGTCTCCGGCCCCGAGGGGGCGTGCACGGTCGACTGGATCCGCGATGCCTTTGCGGCATAATCCCGCCCCTCTGGACTGATCGAGGAAGCCCCGTGAACCATCCGACCCGGATTGCGCTTGCCCTGCTCGCCCTCACCGTCCCGCTGCTGGCCGGCTGCGTCGCCGCGGTCGGCGCCGGGGCGGCCGCCGGGGCCGCGGCGGTGCATGACCGGCGCACCACCGGGACCCTGGTCGACGATCAGATCATCGAGCTCAAGATCGCCAACCTGATCGGCAAGGACGCCACCCTGCGCGACGCGGTGCACGTCAACGCCACCAGCATCAACAACGTGGTGCTGCTGACCGGAGAGACGCCCAGCGAGGCGCTGCGCCGCCGGGTGGTGGCGCTGGCCCGCGGGGTCCCCAAGGTGCGCCGGGTCCACGACCAGCTGACCATCGCCGCGCCCAGCTCGCTGATGGCGCGCTCGAGCGACTCGCTGATCACCGGCAACGTCAAGGTCGCGCTGCTCGGCAACGACGAGTCGAGCGCGCTGCGCATCAAGGTGGTCACCGAGGCCGGCAGCGTCTACCTGATGGGGCTGGTGACCCGCGCCGAGGCCGACGCGGCCACCGAGGTCGTGCGCCGGGTCAGCGGCGTCAAGCGGGTGGTGCGCCTGTTCGAGTACGTCGAGTGAGCCGCTCGAGCGCCTCGCGGTAGCAGCGCGCGTCGGCCTCGCGATAGCAGCAGGCGATCAGCTCCTCGAAGCGCTCCTCGCCGGCCAGCATCTCCTCGATGGCGATCGCGGCGGCCTGCTCGAGCGGGTAGCCGTAGACTCCGGTGCTGATGGCCGGAAACGCCACCCGGCGCAGCCCCCGCTCGGCGGCCAGGCGCAGGCTGTTGCGGTAGCAGGCGCGCAGCAGCGCCGGCTCGCCGTGGCCGCCGCCGCGCCACACCGGCCCGACGGTGTGGATCACGTGGCGCGCCGGGAGCCGGTGGCCGGCCGTGATCCGGGCCTCGCCGGTCGGGCAGCCGCCGAGGGCGCGACACTCGGCGAGCAGCGCGGGCCCGGCGGCCCGGTGGATCGCCCCGTCGACCCCGCCGCCGCCGAGCAGGGTGCGGTTGGCGGCGTTGACGATCGCGTCGACCGCGAGGGTGGTGATGTCGGCGACCGTCACCGTGATCACCGCCGCCCCCGCGCTACTTCACGACCTTGAGCGCCGGGCGCCGGCCACCGGGCGGCTCGGGCTCGGGCTCCGGCGCGCCCGCCTCGGGGGCGAAGGACATCCCGGCGCCGTTCTCGCGGGCCGCGATCGCCAGCACCGCCCCGATCGGGATGGAGACGTGGCGGGGCACCCCGGCGAAGCGGGCCTCGAACTCGACCCGCTGGTTGTCGATGACCAGCCCGCGCACCGCCGCCGGCGAGCAGTTGAGCACGATCCGTCCGTCGCTGACATGGCCGCGCGGCACCTCGACCCCCTCGGCCTCGGCGTCGACCAGGATCTGCGGGGTGAGCCCGTTGTCGACCAGCCACTCGTGGATCGCGCGCAGCAGGTAGGGCCGGCTCGAGGTCATCCGGGCGCCGGTCACCACGGCTGCCCCCTCGGGCCGCGCCGCTCAGAGACGCATCTCGCGCTCCGGCTCCGAGAGGCTGGCATCGAAGGCCTCGCGCTCGAACAGGCGCAGCGCGAACTGCAGCAGCGGCTTGGCCTGGCGGGGCAGCTTCACCCCGAGGTGGCCGAGCCGCCAGAGCACCGGGGCGATCACGCAGTCGCCCAGGGAGAAGTCCTCGGACATGAAGAAGCGGCGCTGGCCGAGCGCCGGGGCGAGCGCGGTGAGCTGCTCGCGCAGCCTGCGCCGCGCCTCCTCGGCGGCGGCCCGATCGCCGCGCTCGATCACCTCGATCAGCGGGTACATGTCATGCTGGACGCGGTAGCGGTAGAGCCGGTTGCTGGCCCGGCTGACCGGGTCGACCGGCATCAGCGGCGGGTGCGGGAAGCGCTCGTCGAGGTACTCCATGATGATCTGGGGCTCGTAGAGCACCAGGTCCCGGTCGACCAGGGTGAGAACGGTCTCGTAGGGGTTGATCCGGGCGAGATCCTCGGGCTTGTCACCGTCGGAGACGTGCACCACCTCGACGTTGATCGCCTTCTCGGCGAGTACCAGCCGCACGGCATGGCTCGCCGGGTCGGTCGCCCCGGAGTAGAGCGTCATCACCGAGCGGCGGTTGGCGAGCAGTCCCAGCTCCGCATCCATGTCAGCGCCTCTTGCGGTCATCCGCGGTGAACCTCGTTGTCGAACCGACCTCGGTCAGTGGACGTCGCGCCAGTACTCCTTGTACAGGGCGCGCGAGAGGAGCAGGAAGATCAGCAGGAACAGCAGCACCCAAGGCCCGATCCGGGCGCGGACCAGCTGCGCCGGCTCGCCGACGTAGACCAGGAAGTTGACCAGATCGCGCATCGCGGCGCGGAACTCGCCGGGCTCCATCTCCCCGGGCTCGGCCAGCTCGAGGCGCTCGATCGTCCCGTCCTCGGCGCGCACCGGGCGCTGCACGCCCTGCAGCCGCCACAGCGCGTTGGGCATCGCGACGTCCTTGAAGACCAGGTTGTTGACCCCGAAGGGGCGGGCCGGATCGGGGTCGGCGTAGAAGCCGAGCAGGTAGCTGTAGAGCCAGTCGGGACCGCGCGAGCGGGCGATCAGGCTGAGATCGGGCGGCGTCACCCCGAACCACTTGGCCGAGTCCTCGGCGCGCATCGCCACGTCCATGGTGTCGCCGACCCTGGCCGCGCCCTGCACCAGGTTGTCGCGGACCTGCTCGACGGTCAGCCCGAGATCGCGGGCCAGGCGGTTGTAGCGCTGGTAGCGCAGCGAGTGGCAGCCCATGCAGTAGTTGACGAACAGCTTGGCGCCGCGCTGCAGCGACGGCTTGTCATCGAGATCGACGTCGACCCGCTGGAGGCCGCCGTGCTCGGCGGCCGGAGCGGCCAGCGGCACCAGGAAGGCGAGGACAAGGAGTGCGGAGAACGGCTTCATGGTCAGCTCACCCTCTCCGGAACCGGGCGCGAGGCGGCCAGCCGCCGGTCGAGCATCGGTCCGATCAGAAACACCAGCCCGTAGGCCAGCGGCAGCACCAGGCTGACCAGTATCAGGCTGGCCTTGCCGGGGTCGAAGCGGATCGCGTCGGCCACGATCACCATCACCAGGAACCCGGTGAACATCCCCGCGTAGTAGCCCGGCGTGCGCTCCGCGCTGTAGGTCCACAGCACCACGAAGAAGGCGAAGTAGAGCTCACCGAGGCGCAGTCCGAGCTCGGAGAGCACCGGCGTGGGCGGCTGCATGCCGAGGTAGCCGAGCACCGCGAAGGTGCCCACGAACACGATCAGCGCGCCCCGGTGCAGCGGCCCCCGGTAGCGCACCGACTTGACCGGGTTGCGGTCGATCCAGGGCAGCACGAAGAAGGCCACGATCGACAGCCCCATGGCGACCACCCCGGTGAGCTTGTCGGGGATCGCCCGCAGGATGGCGTAGAAGGGCGTGAAGTACCACACCGGGGCGATGTGCTCGGGGGTCTTGAGCGAATCGGCGGGGATGAAGTTGTCCTTCTCCAGGAAGCGCCCGAAGAACTCCGGGGCGTAGAAGATCACCACCGCGAAGAGCAGCATGAAGACCGCCACCCCGAAGATGTCCTTGACCGTGTAGTAGGGGTGGAAGGGAATGCCGTCGAGCGGCACCCCGTCGGGGCCCTTCTTGGCCTTGATCTCGACCCCGTCGGGGTTGTTCGAGCCGACCTCGTGGAGCGCCATGATGTGCATCACCACCAGCCCGAGGAGCACCAGCGGCAGGACCACCACGTGGAACGCGAAGAAGCGATTCAGGGTCGCGTCCGAGACCACGTAGTCGCCGCGGATCCACACCGCCAGGGCGTCGCCGATGCCGAACGGCAGGGCCCCGAACAGCGAGATGATGACCTGCGCGCCCCAGTACGACATCTGCCCCCAGGGCAGCAGGTAGCCGAAGAAGGCCTCGGCCATCAAGGCCCCGTAGATGGCCATGCCGATCAGCCAGACCAGCTCGCGCGGGCGCTTGAACGAGCCGTACATCATGCCGCGGTAGATGTGCAGGTACACGGCGATGAAGAAGAACGAGGCGCCGGTCGAGTGCATGTAGCGGATCAGCCAGCCCCAGGGCACGTCGCGCATGATGAACTCGACCGAGGCGAAGGCCCGCTCGGCGTCGGGCTTGTAGTCCATCGCCAGCCAGATGCCGCTGAGGATCTGCAGCACCAGCATGAGCAGCGCCAGCGAGCCGAAGTAGTACCAGAAGTTGAAGTTCTTGGGCGCGTAGTACTTGGCCAGGTGCTCGTTCCAGAGCTTGGTGAGCGGAAAGCGCGCGTCGATCCACTTGAGCAGCTCGCTGGCTATCGCCTTCATCGGTCCCCTCTCCTTAGCTCGCGTCGACGCCGACCAGAACCCGGGTGTCGCTCAGGTAGGTGTGAGGCGGCACCACCAGGTTGAGCGGTGCCGGAACGCTCTGGAAGACGCGCCCGGCGAGATCGAAGCGCGAGCCGTGGCACGGGCAGAAGAAGCCGCCCTTCCAGTCCGGCCCGAGGGCGTGCGCGGCGCTCGCCCGCACGTAGCTCGGCGAGCAGCCCAGATGGGTGCAGATCCCGACCAGGACCAGGTACTCGGGCTTGATCGAGCGGTGCTCGTTGCGCGCGTAGGCCGGCTGCTGGGCCTCCTCGGAGCGCGGGTCGCGCAGCATCGGGTCGAGCGCCGGCAGGGTCTCGAGCTGCTCCTCGGTGCGGCGCAGCACCCAGACCGGCTTGCCGCGCCACTTGACCCGCAGCATCTGCGCCGGCTCGAGCTTGCTGATGTCGACCTCGACCGGCGCCCCGGCGGCCTTGGCCCGCTCGCTCGGCATCAGCGCGGTGGCAAACGCCCAGCCGGCGCCGATCGCGCCGGCCCCGCCGACCACCGAGACCGCCCCGGTGAGGAAGCGCCGGCGGCGCTGGTTGACCCCTTCCCCGTCCATCTTCACCTGCCTCCGTGCGCCCCTGCCCGCACCGGCGAGCGCTGCGGACCCTGCCACGACACAATTTGAAGAGCTTCCTATACCGCGGCCAGGTGGTCAAGCCCGCGGCCCTGCGCAGAGCCGCTCGAGGGCCCCGAGCAGGGCCTCGCTGTCCTCCGGGAGGCCGACCGTGAGGCGCAGGCAGTTGGCCAGCGCGGGGCTCGCGCCGTGCAGGTTCTTGACCAGGATGCCGGCCTCGAGCAGCCCCGCGTGGACCTCGGCGGCGGGCCGCGCGAGGGTGCGCACGAGCACGAAGTTGGCCTCGCTCGGCCACACCCGCAGCCCGGCGATGCGCTCGAGCCGCCCGATCAGGCGCTCGCGCTCGGCGCGGATCCGCTCGGCCTGGGCGGCGAAGAGCTCCGCGCGCCCGAGCGCGAAGATCGCGCAGGCCTGGGTCAGGGCGTTGATGTTGTAGGGCAGGCGCAGCCGCTCGAGGGCCTCGGCCCAGGGGGCGGGAGCGGCCAGCACCCCGAGGCGCAGCCCGGCCAGCCCGAGCTTGGAGACCGTGCGCAGCACCACCAGGTTGGGGTAGCGGTGGAGCTGCCCGACGAAGCTGCGGCGGGCGAACGGCGCGTAGGCCTCGTCGAGCACCACCAGCCCGGGCGCGGCCTCGATCACCGCCTCGATGGTCGGGCGCGCCCACAGGTTGCCGGTCGGGTTGTTGGGGTAGGCGAGGAAGATCAGCGCCGGGCGGTGGCGCTCGATGGCCTCGAGCATGGCCGCGCGCGGCAGCGCGAAGCTCTCCGCGTCGAGCGCCACCTCGCGGTAGTCCATCCCGGTGGCCAGCGCGGCGTGCCGGTACATCACGAAGCTCGGCTCCGGGACCAGCATCGTCGCGCCCGCGGTGGCGACCGCCATCGCCACCATCTGGATGAGCTCGTCGGAGCCGTTGCCGAGCACCAGGGCGGCCTCGGCGGGCAGCTCGAGGGCCTCGCGCAGGCGCGCCTTGAGCTCGCCGGCCCCCGCGTCCGGGTAGCGGTTGACCGCCACCTGTCCGGCCAGCCGGGCCCACTCGGCGCGCATCGCCTCGGGCCACGGGTAGGGATTCTCCATCGCGTCGAGCTTGATCAGCCCGGCGGCGGAAGGGACCGGGTAGGCGGCCAGCGCCTGCACCTCGGGGCGCACCACCGCGCGCACCCGGGCCGCGGCGCGCGACTCGCCCCCCCGCCCCTCAGTCGCCATCGACGGCCTCGCTGCGCAGCTCCGCGGAGCGGGCGTGGGCGGTCAGCAGCTCGCCGCGGGCGAGCAGCGAGGCGAGCCGCCCGAGGGTCCGCGCCCCGGCCGGCGAGCAGCCGATCAGGCTGGTCCGCTTCTGGAAGTCGTAGACCCCGAGCGGCGAGGAGAAGCGCGCGCTGCGCGCGGTCGGCAGCACGTGGTTGGGCCCGGCGCAGTAGTCGCCGAGCGCCTCGGCGGTGTGGCGGCCGAGGAAGATCGCCCCGGCGTGGCGGATCCGCGCGAGCAGCGCCTCGGGGTCGGCCACCGAGAGCTCGAGGTGCTCGGGGGCAATGCGGTTGGCCAGCTCGCAGGCCTCGGCGAGGTCGCGGACCCGCACCAGCGCCCCGCGCGCGGCCAGCGCGCGGGCGATGATCGGGGCCCGCTCCATGCCCGGCAGGAGCCGCTCGATGGCCCGCTCGACCGCATCGAGAAACCCCGCGTCGGGGCTGAGCAGCATCGCCCGCGCGTCCTCGTCGTGCTCGGCCTGGGAGAAGAGGTCCATCGCGATCCACTCGACCGGCGTCGCCCCGTCGCAGATCACCAGGATCTCGGAGGGCCCGGCGATCATGTCGATGCCGACCGCCCCGAACACCATCCGCTTGGCACAGGCCACGTAGGCGTTGCCGGGGCCGACGATCTTGTCGACCCGGGGCACGGTCTCGGTGCCGTAGGCGAGCGCGGCGATCGCCTGGGCCCCGCCGATGGTGAAGATCCGCTCGACCCCGGCGACCCGCGCCGCGGCGAGCACCAGGTCGGAGAGCTCGCCGCCCGGCGCCGGCACGGTCATCACCAGCGAGCCGACCCCGGCGACCGCCGCGGGCAGCGCGTTCATCAGCACCGAGGACGGGTAGCTGGCCTTGCCCCCGGGCACGTAGAGGCCGACCCGGTCGAGGGCCGTGACCTGCTGGCCGAGCAGCGTGCCGTCGGCCTCGCGGTAGCTCCACGAGCGCTCGAGCTGGTGCTGGTGGTAGGCGCGGATGCGGGCCGCGGCCTGCTCGAGGGCGTCGCGCTCGGCGCCATCGATCCTCTCCCAGGCCGCCTCGATGCACTCGCCGCCGAGCTCCAGATCGGCGGCCCGCTCGAGCTCGAGGCGGTCGAACCGGGCGCACAGATCGAGCAGCGCGCGGTCGCCTCGCGCGCGCACCTCGGCGATGATCGAGCGCACCCGGCGCTCGATCTCGGGGTCGGTCTCGGACTGGCTGGCGAGCAGCGCGGCGAGCCGCTCCCCGAACTCGGGCGCGGCGCTGTCGAGCCGGGCGATGGCACCGCTCATGCCGCCCGCCCGGCCCGCCGGCAGGCCCGCTCGAGGCGCTCGATCAGCGCGCTGAGCTCGGCGTGGCGCATCTTCATCGCCGCCGGGTTGACCACCAGCCGGGCGCTGATCGGGGCCACCTCCTCGAGCTCGACCAGGCCGTTGGCACGCAGCGTGCGGCCGCTGGCGACCAGGTCGCAGATGCAGTCGGCGAGCCCGGCCGCCGGTGCGATCTCCATCGAGCCGTAGAGGCGGATGACCTCGGCCTGCACGCCGCGCGCGGCGAAGTGGCGCCGGGCGCTGGCCACGTACTTGGTGGCCACCCGCGGGCGGGCCGGCAGGCGTGCCCCGGCCGGGGCCGCGATCACCATCCGGCAGCGCGCCACGCCGAGGTCGAGCGGCTCGTAGAGCCCGCCGCCGCTGCCCTCGAGGAGCACGTCACGGCCCGCGATCCCGGCCTCGGCCGCCCCGCGCGCCACGAAGGTCGGCACGTCCTGGGCACGGAGCACCATGAGGCGCACCCCGGGGTCGGTGCTGGCCACGATCAGGGCGCGCCCGGCGCCGGCGGGCTCGCGCGGGGCGAGCCCGGCGGCGGCGAGCAGCCCGCCGGCCTCCTCGAGGATCCGCCCCTTGGACAGCGCCAGGGTGATCATCCCGGCACCCGGCGGATGCGCGCCCCGAGGCGGGCGAGCTTCTCCTCGATGCCCTCGTAGCCGCGATCGATGTGGTAGATGCGATCGACGACCGTCTCGCCGTCGGCGACCAGCCCGGCGAGCACCAGGCTCGCCGAGGCGCGCAGGTCGGTGGCCATCACCGGCGCCGCGGTCAGCCGATTGACCCCGTGGGTGACCGCGGTGTTGCCCTCGAGCTCGATGTTCGCTCCCATCCGCTTGAGCTCGTGAACGTGCATGAAGCGGTTCTCGAAGACCGTCTCCGAGATCACCGCGGTGCCCTCGGCGACGCTGTTGAGGGCCGTGAACTGGGCCTGCATGTCGGTCGGGAAGGCCGGGTACGGCGAGGTGCGCACGTTGACCGCGCGCGGCGTGCGCCCGCGCATGTCGAGCTCGATCCAGTCCTCGCCGGTGCGGATCTCGGCGCCGGCCTCGGCGAGCTTGCCGGTCACCGCCTCGAGCATCTCCGGGCGGGTGTCCTTGATCCGCACCCGCCCGCCGGTGATCGCCGCGGCCACCAGGTAGGTGCCGCTCTCGATGCGGTCGGGGAGCACGTCGTACTCGGTGCCCTCGAGCCGCTCGACCCCCTCGATGACGATGGTGTCGGTCCCGGCCCCCTCGATGTGCGCCCCCATCGAGCACAGGCAGCGGGCGAGATCGACCACCTCGGGCTCGCGCGCGGCGTTCTCGATCACGGTCTCGCCGCGGGCCAGGGTGGCGGCCATCATCAGGTTCTCGGTGCCGGTCACGGTGACCAGATCCATCACCAGGCGGGTGCCGCACAGGCGCCGCGCCTCGGCGTGGATGAAGCCGCCCTCGACGCGCACCTCGGCGCCCATCTTGGCCAGCCCCTGGATGTGCAGGTTGACCGGGCGCGAGCCGATCGCGCAGCCGCCCGGCATCGACACCACCGCCCGCCCGAAGCGGGTCAGCAGCGGCCCGAGCACCAGGATCGAGGCGCGCATGGTCTTGACCAGCTCGTAGGGGGCGAAGAACTCGCGGATCGTCGAGGCGTCGACCTCGATGCGCATCCGCTCGTCGAGCACCAGGCTCACCCCCATCCGCCCGAGCAGCTCCATGGTGGTGGTGATGTCGTGCAGGTGGGGGATGTTGCCGACCGTGACCGGCCCGTCGGCGAGCAGGGTCGCGGCCAGGATCGGCAGCGCCGCGTTCTTGGCCCCCGAGATCCGGATCTTGCCGTCGAGCGGCACGCCGCCGTTGATGATCAGCTTGTCCATGGCGCCCCGCGAGTGCTCATCGGCCGAGCCGCGCCCACTGCTCGGGGGTGTAGGTGCGCAGCGACAGGGCGTGCAGCGCCTCGCTGCCGACCTCCTCGCCGAGCGCCGCGTAGACCATCCGGTGGCAGGCCACCGGGCTCTTGCCGGCAAACGCCGCGCTCACCACCCGGGCCTGGAAGTGGCGCCCGTCGCCGCTGACCTGCACCTCGGCGCCGGGCAGCGCGGCGCGGATCCGCTCCTCGATGCGCCGCGGGTCCATCAGCGCCGCTCGAGCAGGCCTTCGAGGCCGCTGGCCGCGGCGATCGCGCGCATCTGCCCCGGCAGGTTGCGCACCTCGAGCTCGATGCCCCGCCGGCGCGCCTCGCCCATCCAGGCGACCAGCAGCGCCAGCCCGGCGCTGTCGCTGCGCTCGACCCCGCCAAGATCGAGCTCGAGGCGCCCGCCGAGCCCGGCGAGCCGCTCGACCCCCTCTCCCCAGAGCCCGCCCACGGTGGCCAGGGTGAGCGCACCGGCCAGCCGCCAGCGCCCGTCGGCCCCGGCCGCCAGCCGTCCCGCCTCGCCGGCGCCCCCCGCGGCCACCCTCACGAGCCCTCGCGGTTGTGGCGGGCCAGGCGCGCGATCAGCCCGTCGATGCCGCCGCGCCGGATCTCGGCGCTGAAGCTCGAGCGGTAGTTGATCACCAGGCTGACCCCGTCGATGGCGACATCGTAGACCTTCCAGCCCTGCTCGGCGCGGTAGAGGCGGTAGTCGATCGGGATCGGCGGGCCGCCGTCCTGCTCGACCTTGGTGCGCACCAGCACGTCGTCGCCACGCTCGAGCGGCTCGAGGAAGCGGATCTCCTGGTCCTGGTACTCGAGCAGCGCGGTCGCGTAGGTGCGCATCAGCAGGGTGCGGAACTCGGCGACGAAGCGCTCCCGCTGGGCGCGGTCGGCGCGCCGCCAGTACTTGCCGAGCACCCGCTGGGCCATCCGCTCGAGGTCGAAGTGCGGCAGCATGATCTTCTCGACCAGGGCGAACAGCCGGGCCCGATCGCTGCGCAGCACCTCGCGCTCGCGCCGGATGGCCTCGATCATCCGCTCGGTGGTGGCCCGCACCAGCCTCTCCGGGGGCGGCGGCGAGTCGCCGGGCGTCGCGGCCCCGGCCGCCACCGTCCAGCCCAGCACCAGCGCCAGCACCAGCCCGCGCCCTGCCCTTCGCTGCCACCCGTTCACGGCTGCTTCTCCCCGGCTGCCTTGCTGTAGAGGAACTGGCCGATCACCTGCTCGAGCACGATCGCCGACTGGGTCAGGCGGATCTCGTCGCCGTCGCCGAGGAAGCGCTCCTCGCCGCCGGCCTCGAGCCCGACGTACTGCTCGCCGAGCAGCCCCGAGGTGAAGATGCTCGCCGAGGTGTCGACCGGGATCCGGTCGTGCTCCCGGCCGAGGCGCATGCTGACCACCGCCTCGTAGGACTGGTCGTCGAAGTCGATCGCCACCACCCGGCCGATCCGCACCCCGGCCATCTTCACCGGCGAGCGCACCTTGAGCCCGCCGACGTTGTCGAAGCGTGCCTTGACCAGGTAGCCGCCGCCGCTGCTGCGCTCGGCCAGGTTGCTGACCTTCATCGCCAGGACCAGCAGCGCGGCCAGCCCCAGGGCCACGAACAGCCCGACCCCGATCTCGACCGTCCTGCTATTGACCACGTCCCGCCACCTGCCTCGAACCCTGCGTCACTGGTTGAACATCAGCGCGGTGAGCACGAAGTCGAGCCCCAGCACCGCCAGCGAGGAGTTGACCACCGTGCGGGTGGTCGCCGCGCTCACCCCCTCGGAGGTCGGCACCGCATCGTAGCCCTCGAAGACCGCGATCCAGGTCACCGCGATCCCGAACACCGCGCTCTTGACCACCCCGTTGAGGACGTCCTCGCCGACCTCGACCTGGGCCTGCATCTGCGACCAGAAGGCGCCGTCGTCGACGCCGAGCAGCCCGACCCCGACGAAGTAGCCGCCGACCACCCCGAGGGCGCTGAAGATCGCGGCCAGCAGCGGCATCGACAGCACCCCGGCGAGGAAGCGCGGTGCCACCACCCGGCGCAGCGGATCGACGGCCATCATCTCCATGCCGTCGAGCTGCTCGGTGGCCTTCATCAGGCCGATCTCGGCGGTCAGCGCCGAGCCGGCGCGCCCCGCGAAGAGCAGCGCCGCGACCACCGGTCCGAGCTCGCGCACCAGCGACAGCGCCACCAGCACGCCGAGCGACTCCTCGGCGCCGAAGTCAACCAGCGTATTATAGCCCTGCAGCCCGAGGACCATGCCGACGAAGGTCCCCGAGACCACGATGATCACCAGCGAGCGTACCCCGGTCGACCACATCTGCGCCACCACCAGGCGCGGGCGGGCGAGCGGCGTGCCGAGCCCCGCGAGCACCTGGAAGAGGAAGATCGTGGCCCGCCCGAGGCGCTCGAAGAAGCCGAGCGCGCGCCGCCCGAGCAGGGCCAGCGCCTCGCTCACCGTGCCGCCCCCTCGAGCAGGTCCTCGAGGTAGCCGCGTGCCGGGTAGTGGAACGGCACCGGCCCGTCGGGCAGCCCCTCCATGAACTGGCGCACCCACGGCGAGCCGCCCGCGGCCAGCGCCTCGGGGCTTCCCTCGCCGACCACCTTGCCCTCGGCCAGGACGTAGACGTAGTCGGCGATCGAGGCGGTCTCGGGCACGTCGTGGGAGACCACGATGCTGGTCAGCCCGAGGGCCTCGTTGAGCCGCCGGATCAGGGTCACCAGCACCCCCATCGAGATCGGGTCCTGGCCCGAGAACGGCTCGTCGTACATCACCATCATCGGCTCGAGCGCGATCGCGCGGGCCAGCGCGACCCGCCGCGCCATCCCCCCGGAGAGCTCGCGCGGCAGCAGATGGCGGGCGCCGCGCAGCCCGACCGCCTCGAGCTTCATCAGCACCAGGGCGCGGAGCAGCGGCTCGGGCAGGTCGGTGTGCTCGCGCAGCGGGAAGGCGACGTTCTCGAAGACCGTCAGATCGGTGAGCAGAGCGCCGCTCTGGAACAGCATCCCCATCCGCCGGCGCAGCGCGAAGAGGCGCTCGCGCGAGAGCCGGTGGACGTCGATGCCATCGACCTCGATGGTCCCGGCGAGCGGGCGCAGGGTGCCGCCGATCAGCTTCAGCAGGGTGGTCTTGCCGGCCCCGCTCGGACCCATGATCGCGGTCACCGCGCCGCGCCGGATGTCGAGGTCGATGCCGTCGAAGATCAGCCGCTCGCCGCGCGCGAAGCGCAGCCCGCGCACCGCGACCAGTGGCGCCGGCCGGTCGCTCACGGCCGGGCGTCGACCTCGGCGCCTTCCTTGCGCACCGGCATCAGGTCCGCCTTGCTGATCCCGAGGGCCAGCGCCGCGGTGCTGGCCACGTAGATCGACGAGTAGGTGCCGATCACGATGCCGACCAGCAGCGCGGTGGCGAAGCCGTGAATCAGGTCGCCGCCGAGCGCGAACAGCGCCGCCAGCACCAGCAGGGTGGTGAACGAGGTCATCAGGGTGCGCGCCAGGGTCTGGTTGATCGAGGTGTTGACGATCGCCACCGGGGTGCCCTTGCGCATCCGCCGGAAGTTCTCGCGCACCCGGTCGAAGACCACGATGGTGTCGTTGAGCGAGTAGCCGATCACGGCCAGCACCGCGGCCAGCACGGTGAGATCGAACTCCAGCCCGAACAGGGCGAAGAAGCCGACCGTGATGATCACGTCGTGGACCAGGGCGGCCACCGCCCCGAGCGCGAAACGGTACTCGAAGCGAAAGCCGACGTAGAGCAGGATCGCGCCCAGCGCGATCAGCATCGCCAGCCCGCCGTCCTCGGCCAGCTCGCCGCCGACCTGCGGACCGACGAACTCGACCCGGCGCAGGGTCAGCTCGCCGCCGTGCCCGGCGCGCAGCGCCTGGAGCACCTCGCTGCTCAGCTTGGCCTTGCTGAGATCCTCGCGCGGGGCGATCCGCACCAGCACGTCGCGGGTGGTCCCGAAGTGCTGGACCACGGCGTCCTTGAAGCCGGCCCCGGCGAGGCTGGCCCGCACCCCGGCGAGCTCGACCGGCTCGGGGAAGACGACCTCGATCAGGGTCCCGCCAGTGAAGTCGATGCCGAAGTTGAGCCCGCGTACCGCCAGCGAGAGCAGCGCCACCACGATCAGCGTCGTCGAGAAGGCGAGCGCGATCCGGCGCTTGCCGATGAAGTCGATCTCGGTCCGTCGGGTAAGAAACCGCATCGCCGCTGCGCCTCGCTCGCCGTCCCGCTCAGACGCCGCCGATCGCCAGGCGCCGCACCCGGCGACCGCCGTAGATCAGGTTGACCGCCGCGCGGGTGCCCATGATCGCGGTGAACATCGAGGTCAGGATGCCGAGCGAGAGGGTCACCGCGAACCCCTTGATCGGGCCGGTGCCGAAGCCGAACAGCACCACCGCCGCGATCAGGGTGGTGATGTTGGCGTCGGCGATCGTCGAGAGGGCCTTCTGGTAGCCGGCGTGGATGCTCGCCTGCGGGGTGTTGCCGTTGCGCAGCTCCTCGCGGATGCGCTCGTAGATGAGCACGTTGGCATCCACGGCCATCCCCACGGTGAGCACGATGCCCGCGATCCCGGGCAGGGTCAGGGTCGCCTGGAGCATCGACAGCAGGGCCACGATCAGCACCAGGTTGGCGGCCAGCGCGAGGTCCGCGATCAGCCCGAAGAGGCGGTAGTAGACGGCCATGAACACGAGCACCAGCACGAACCCGACCGCCACCGAGAGGAAGCCCTGCTCGATGTTCTGGCGCCCCAGGCTCGGCCCCACGGTGCGCTCCTCGATGATCTCGATGGGCGCGGCGAGCGCCCCGGCGCGCAGCAGCAGGGCGAGGTTGCGGGCCTCCTCGGTGTTGTCGAGCCCGCTGATCTGGAAGCGCTTGCCGAGCTGGTCGCGGATCACGGCGACGTTGATCACCTCCTCGACCACCCAGCGCTTCTTGACCGGCTTGCCGTCGACCATCTCGGTGGCGCTCTTGTTCTCGATGTAGACCACCGCCATGCTCTGGCCGATCTTGTCGCGGGTGCGCTGCGAGAAGATCCGCGCGCCCTTGCCGTCGAGGGTGATGAAGACGGCCGGCGAGCCGGTCTGCTGCTCGATCCCGGAGGCCGCATCGGTGATGTAGTCGCCGGTCAGCATCACGCTGCGCTTGAGCAGCACCGGGCGTCCCTCGCGGGTCTTGTAGAGCTTGGAGGTGGCCGGCACCCGGCCTGCCAGCGCCTCGTCGAGCGAGTGCTGCTCGTCGACCATGTGGAACTCGAGGGTCGCGGTGGCGCCGAGGATCTCCTTGGCCCGGGCGGTGTCCTGGACGCCGGGGAGCTGGACCACCACCCGGCTGTCGCCCTGCTGCTGGATGACCGGTTCGGCGACCCCGAGCTCGTTGACCCGGTTGCGCAGCGTGGTGATGTTCTGCTGCAGCGCGAAGCGGCGCACCTCGCGGGCCGCGCTCTCGCTCAGGCGCAGGGTCAGGGTGGTGTCGTTGGGGTCCTCGGGGCGGGTGATCACCAGGTCCGGGAAGCGATCGCGGAGCAGGTCGTAGGCCAGATCGCGGGTCGCGACGTCGCGCAGCCGGACCACGATGCCGCGCCCCTCGCGCAGGGTGATCGAGCGGTAGCGCAGCTTGGCCTCGCGCAGCTCGGTGCGCAGGTCCCCGGCGTAGCGCTGCTCGGCCTGGCGCACCGCGCCGTCCATGTCGACCTGCATCAGGAAGTGGACCCCGCCGCGCAGGTCGAGCCCCAGGTACATCGGCAGCACCCCGGTGGCGGCCAGCCAGTCGGGCATCGCCGAGGCGAGGTTGAGCGCCACCACGTACTGGCGGCCGAGATCGGCGCGCAGCGCGTCCTGGGCCTTGAGCTGGCTCTCCGGGTCGTGGAGGCGAACCAGGATGCGCCGGGCGTCGCGCTCGATGGCCTTCGGCTCGACGGCCACCCGCTCGAGGCTGGAGCGCACCCGCTGCTCGAGCGCGGCGTCGATCGGCGCCCCGCGCACCCCCGAGATCTGCACCGCCGGGTCCTCGCCGAAGACGTTGGGCAGGGCGAAGAACGCCCCGACCACGAGCACGCCGAGGACGAGCAGATACTTCCAGAGCGGATACTGGTTGATCATCGCCCGCCGCCGGCGATCACGAGGCGGACTTGAGGGTGCCCTTGGGCATCAGCGAGGCCACCGCCGAGCGCTGCACGCGCAGCTGGGTGCCCTCGGCGACCTCGAGGGTGATGAAGTTGTCGCCGACCTTGGTGATGCGGCCGAGCAGGCCGCCGTTGGTGACCACCTCGTCGCCCTTGGCGAGCGCCTCGACCATCCGCTTGTGCTCCTTCTGGCGCTTCTGCTGGGGGCGGATGAGGAGGAAGTAGAAGACCGCGAAGAGCACGATCAGCATCACGAAGCTGATCGTCGGATCGCCCTGCGCGGAGCTGCCGCCCTGCTGGGCGTAGGCGTCGGAAATCAGGAATCCCATGGCCGGTCCATTGGCTCGCTGTGGTCAGACAAGCGATGGATTATGGCACCTTCGCCGGCGCCAGGCGAGGCCCGGGCGAGCCCCGGCGGCGCGCCGGGCCCGGGTGGCAGGCGTCGCCGCCCGCCCGCCCGCTGCGGCTCAGCGGGCCTCGATCCGGGTCACGGTACGCGCCCGGGCGAGCCCCGGTACCCGCACCTCCAGGGTCTCGCGGCGGGCCGGCGGTGCGGGCAGCTCGCCGGCCCAGCCCCCGGGCCCGGTCATCGCCAGCAGCCGGCCACCGGCCTCGAGCAGGCGCGCGGCATGCGGCCAGAGCCGCGCCGGGGAGAGCGCCGCGCGGCTGACCACGGTGGCGAAGCGCTCGGGCGGTGCGAACGCCTCGATGCGCGCCCGCACCACCTCGACGTTGGCCAGTCCCAGCTCGAGGGCGACCTGGGTGCAGAAGCGGGTCTTCTTGGCGCTGGCGTCGAGCAGCACGCAGCGCAGCCGCGGCCGGGCCGCGGCCAGCACCAGGCCGGGAAGCCCGGCGCCGGTGCCGACATCGAGCAGCGCCCCGTCGCCGAGCCAGGCGAGCAGCGAGAGCGAGTCGAGCAGGTGGCGCGGCACCATCTCGCGGGGGTCGCGCACCGCGGTGAGGTTGTAGGCGCGGTTCCAGCGCGCGAGCAGCGCGAGGTAGTCGAGGAGGCGCTCGCGGGCGGCCTCGTCGAGCCCCCAGCCGGCCTCCTCGAGCCCCCCGTCGAGGGCCACGCGCAGCGCCGCGCGCCGCGCCACCGGAGCGGGCGGCGCCGGGCGCCGCGCGCTAGCCCGCATCGCGCGCCGCGGCCGGCGCTCGGCCGGCCCGGCGCCGCCCCGGGCCGCCCCGCCCGCGCAGGTGGATCCGCAGCACGGTGATCGCGGCCGGGGTGACCCCGGGCAGGCGCGCGGCCTGCCCGAGGGTCGCGGGACGGGCCGCCGCGAGGCGCTCGCGGACCTCGGCCGAGAGCCCCGGGACGGCCCGGTAGTCGAGGGTCTCGGGCAGCACCAGGCGCTCGTGCTCGCGGTCGCGCTCGACCTCGCGGCGCTGGCGCTCGAGGTAGCCGTGGTAGCGGGCCTCGATCTCGAGCTGCTCGCCGACCTCGGGGTCGCTCGCCCCGGGGCCCAGCCCGGGGGCGGCGACCAGCTCGCGGTAGCCGACCCCGGGGCGGCGCAGCAGCTCGAGGGCGCTGCGCTCGCCGCCCCCGGGCGCGCCGAGCGCGGCGGCCGCGCCCGGCGGCACGGCGAGCGCGGCGAGCCTCGCGCGCTCGCGCTCGATGGCCTCGCGCCGGGCCACGAAGCGGCGCCAGCGCTCCTCGCCGACCAGCCCGAGGGCACGGCCCTGCTCGGTGAGGCGCAGGTCGGCGTTGTCCTCGCGCAGCATCAGCCGGTACTCGGCGCGGCTGGTGAACATCCGGTACGGCTCGCTGGCCCCGCGGGTGACCAGGTCGTCGACCAGCACCCCGAGGTAGGCCTGGTCGCGGCGCGGCCACCAGGGCGCCTGGTCGGCGGCGCGCAGGGCGGCGTTGAGCCCGGCGAGCAGCCCCTGCGCGGCGGCCTCCTCGTAGCCGGTCGTGCCGTTGATCTGGCCGGCCAGGAACAGCCCGCCGAGGGCCCGGGTCTCGAGCCACGGATGCAGGTCGCGGGGGTCGAAGAAGTCGTACTCGATGGCGTAGCCGGGGCGGGTGATGCGGGCCCGCTCGAAGCCGCGGATCGAGCGCACCAGCGCCTCCTGGACCTCGAAGGGCAGGCTGGTCGAGATGCCGTTGGGGTAGACCTCGCAGGTCTCGAGGCCCTCGGGCTCGACGAACACGGTGTGCCCGTCGCGCTCGGCGAAGCGCACCACCTTGTCCTCCACCGACGGGCAGTAGCGCGGCCCCGGCCCGGCGATCCGCCCGCTGTAGAGCGGCGAGCGGTCGAGCGCGGCACGGATGATCTCGTGGGTCCGCGGGTTGGTCCGGGCGAGGTGGCAGCAGACCTGGCGGGGGCGCTCGGCGGGGGGCTCGAGGAACGACAGGCGCGGCGGCGGGTCGTCGCCGGGCTGCGCGGCCAGCACCCGGTAATCGAGGGTGCGCCCGTCGAGGCGCGGCGGGGTGCCGGTCTTGAGCCGCCCGACCCGCGGCAGGCGCTCGCGCAGGCAGCGGGCGAGCGCGCTGGCCGGCGGCTCGCCGGCCCGCCCCGCCCGCTGGCTGGCCAGCCCGACGTGGATCCGCCCGGCGAGGAAGGTGCCGACCGTGAGCACCACCGCCGGGGCCCGGAACTCGATGCCCAGCGCGGTGCGCACCCCGACCACCCGCTCGCCCTCGACGAGCAGATCGACGACGCCTTGCTGGAGCAGGTCGAGCCCGGCCTGGCGCTCGAGGGCGGCCCGCACCCGGACCCGGTAGAGCTGGCGGTCGATCTGGGCGCGGGTGGCCCGCACCGCCGGTCCCTTGCGGGCGTTGAGCCGCCGGAAGTGGATCCCGCAGCGCTCGGCCGCCCAGCCCATCAGCCCGCCCAGGGCATCGATCTCGCGCACCAGGTGACCCTTGCCGATCCCGCCAATGGCCGGGTTGCAGCTCATCTGCCCGAGGGTCTCGATCGAGTCGGTCAGCAGCAGGGTGCGGGCGCCACGGCGCGCGGCGGCCAGCGCCGCCTCGCTCCCGGCGTGCCCGCCGCCGACCACGATGACCTGGTAGCCGCGCTGCGCCACCACCGCAACCCCCGCCGCCGTGAATTTCTCACCATAGCGAAGCCGGGGGCCGAACCACAAGCCGCACTCGTCTATACTGGGGTGTCTCGCCACCCACAGGGAACGTGAACGCGGTGACCAGGGCATCCACGGCGCGCGGCTGCTCGACCTTCCAGGGCCTGATCCTCGCGCTCCAGGAGTACTGGGCCGGCGAGGGCTGCCTGCTCCTGCAGCCGTTTGACATGGAGGTCGGTGCCGGCACCTTCCACCCCGGCACCTTCCTGCGCGCCATCGGCCCGGAGCCGTGGAGCGCGGCGCACGTCCAGCCCTCGCGGCGCCCCACCGACGGGCGCTACGGCGACAACCCCAACCGCCTGCAGCACTACTACCAGTTCCAGGTGGTGATGAAGCCCTCGCCGCTCGAGGTCCAGGAGATCTACCTCGACTCGCTGCGCGCGCTGGGCATCGACCCCCTCGAGCACGACATCCGCTTCGTCGAGGACAACTGGGAGTCGCCGACGCTCGGGGCCTGGGGGCTCGGCTGGGAGGTGTGGCTCAACGGCATGGAGATCACCCAGTTCACCTACTTCCAGCAGGTCGGGGGACTGGAGTGCCGCCCGGTGACCGCCGAGATGGCCTACGGGATCGAGCGCATCGCCATGTACCTGCAGGGCGTCGACAGCGTCTACGACCTGGTCTGGGGCGAGACCCCCGCCGGGGTGGTGCGCTACGGCGACGTCTTCCGCCAGAACGAGGCCGAGATGTCGGCCTACAACTTCGAGCACGCCGCCACCGCCGACCTGCTCGAGCAGTTCGCCAGCTACGAGCGCCAGTGCAACGCCCTGGTCGAGCACGGCCTGGCGCTGCCCGCCTACGAGATGGTCCTCAAGGCCTCGCACACCTTCAACCTGCTCGATGCCCGCGGCGCGATCTCGGTGACCGAGCGCCAGCGCTTCATTCTCCGGGTGCGGGCGCTGGCCCGTGCCGTGGCCGAGCGCTACTACGCCAGCCGCGAGGCGCTCGGCTTCCCGCTCTGCGCGGGCCACGGGGGCGAGCGGTGAGCGCGGCCCGCGACCTGCTCGTCGAGGTCGGCACCGAGGAGCTGCCCCCGCGGGCCCTGCGCCGGCTCGCCGAGGCCTTCGCCGAGGCGCTCGGGCGCGGCCTCGACGCGCTGGCCCTCGAGCACGGGGCGCTGCACGCCTACGCCACCCCGCGGCGCCTGGCGGTGCGCGTCGAGGCGCTCGCCGAGACCCAGCCCGAGCGCCAGCAGGTGCGCCGCGGCCCGGCGCTGGCCGCGGCCTTCGACGGCGAGGGACGCCCGACCCGCGCGGCGCTCGGCTTCGCCCGCTCGCTGGGCGTCGAGCTCGAGCGCCTCGAGCGCATCGAGACCGACAAGGGGGTGTGGCTCGGGCTGCGCACCGTGGTGCCCGGGGCGCCGACCGCGGCGCTGCTCCCGGAGCTGGTCTGCGAGGTGCTCGCCGGCCTGCCCGCGCCGCGGCGGATGCGCTGGGGCTGGGGCGAGGTCGAGTTCGTGCGCCCGGTCCACTGGGTGGTGCTGCTCTTCGGCGAGGAGCCGATCGAGGCCGAGGTGCTCGGCGTCGACGCCGGGCGCAGCACCCGCGGGCACCGCTTCCACCACCCCGGGCCGATCGAGATCCGCCGCCCGGCCGACTACCCGGCGCTGCTCGCCGGGCGCGGCCGGGTGATCGCCGACCTCGACGAGCGCCGCGAGCGGATCCGCGCCGCCGTCGAGGCCGCGGCGCGCGGCTGCGGCGGGGTGGCGCTGATCGAGGAGGCGCTGCTCGAGGAGGTCACCGCCCTGGTCGAGTGGCCGGTGGCGGTCGCCGGGAGCTTCGACCGCGAGTTCCTGGAGCTGCCCGAGGCGCTGCTGGTGGCGGTGATGCGCGACCACCAGCGCTACTTCCCGGTGGTCGACGATCGCGGCCAGCTGCTCGCCCGCTTCGTCACCGTGAGCAACATCGAGAGTCGCAACCCGGCGGCGGTGCGCTCCGGCAACGAGCGGGTCATCCGCCCGCGCTTCGCCGATGCGCGCTTCTTCTTCGAGGCCGACCTGGCCGAGCCGCTCGCCGCGCGCCGCGCCGGGCTCGCCGAGGTGGTCTTCCACGAGCGGCTCGGCTCGCTGGCCGACAAGAGCGCCCGGGTCGCCGGGCTGGCCGCCCGCATCGCCGCCGAGATGGGGCTCGACGAGCCGGCCCGCGCCCGCGCCCGGCGCGCCGGCGAGCTCGCCAAGTGCGACCTGCTGACCCAGATGGTCGGCGAGTTCCCGGAGCTGCAGGGCGAGATGGGCCGGGTCTACGCCGAGCGCGGCGGCGAGCCGCCGCCGGTGGCCGAGGCGATCGGCGAGCACTACCGGCCGCGCTTCGCCGGCGACGCGATCCCGGCGAGCGCGCTGGGCCGCGCCCTGGCGCTGGCCGACCGGCTCGACACCCTGGTCGGGATCTTCGCCGCCGGCCAGCCGCCGAGCGGGGACAAGGACCCCTATGCGCTGCGCCGCGCCGCGCTCGGCGCCCTGCGGATCCTCATCGAGGGCGAGATCGACCTCGACCTCGAGGCGCTGCTCGCCGCGGCCGCCGCCGGCTATGGCGAGCCGATCGCCGCCTCCGCGGCCGCCGCCGAGGTCTTCACCTTCGCCCTCGAGCGGCTGCGCGGCTACTTCCTCGAGCAGGGCGTGCCCGCCGACGTCTACGCCGCGGTGCTGGCGCGACGCCCGACGCGGCCGCTCGACTTCGCCCGCCGGGTGCGGGCCGTCGAGGCCTTCCGCGCCCTGCCCGAGGCCGCCGCCCTGGCCGCGGCCAACAAGCGGATCGCCAACATCCTGCGCCAGGCCGGTGGCGCCCCCCGCGGCGAGGTCGAGGAGCGGCTGCTCGAGGCCGGCCCCGAGCGCGAGCTGGCCGCGCGCCTGGCCGAGCTCGAGCCCGAGGTCCGGGACCGGATCGCGGGCGGGGAGTACCGCCAGGCCCTGGAGCGCCTGGCCACCCTGCGCGACCCGGTCGACGCCTACTTCGACGGGGTCCGGGTGATGGCCGAGGACGAGCGCCTGCGCGGCAACCGCCTGGCGCTGCTGGCGCGCATCCACCGCCTGTTCCTGGCCACCGCCGACATCGCCCGGCTGCAGCAGCGCGACGCGGGCCAGCCCGACCTCCGGGAAACCGGCGCCGCTTCACGGTGACCCGGCCTCCGTTAACCTACACTTCAGGTTCGCCGGCTAAAGCTCGCCCTCCGAGCGCCGCTACTCGGTGACGGGCCGGGCCTCGTACCGTGCCGGGCCGGCACGCCCGCTCGGGGCGGGCCGGCGGCCACCGGCCCAACGCGTGAGGAAAGGTGCCGAGATACCTCGCAGTGCTGCTCGCCATCACCGCCGCCCTGCCCGCGGCGGCCACCCCGGTACGCGCCCTGCTCTCGTTGCCGGTCGCCCGCGCGCCGGTGATCGACGGGCGCGCCGACGACCCGGCGTGGGCGAACACGCCCCCGCTGGTCACCCATGACCCGATCGCCGACATCGACATCCGGCTGCGCTCGGTGCACACCGCCGAGACCCTGTTCCTGCTGGTCGAGTTTCCCGACCCGAGCGAGAGCCGCGAGCACCGCGTGCTGCACTGGGACCGCACCGAGCAGCGCTATCGCAGCGGCCCCGAGCGCGAGGACGTGTTCGTCATCAAGTGGTCGCTGGAGTCCCACCCGGTCGACCTGCGCCTCGGGGCGAACCACCCCTATCGCGCCGACATCTGGTACTGGAAGGCGGCGCGCACCGACCCGAGCGGCTACGCCGACGACAAGCTGCAGCGCTACGGCCAGGTGCCGATCCCGCCGTTCAAGCGGATCATGACCGGCGACGGCTCGACGTTCTACCTGAGCCGCCAGGGAGACCGCGGGCGGGCGGCCTATCGCATGGAGCTCCCGATCGACTACCGGGGCGAGCGGGTGACCCGCTACCGGCCCCAGCCCCCGAGCGGCAGCCGCGCCGACGTGCGCGCCAAGGGCCGCTGGCGCTCGGGCACCTGGACCATCGAGTTCGCCCGGGCGCTCGACACCGGCCACGACGACGACCTGCGCATCGCCCCCGGGGGGGTCTACCGGTTCGGGGTCTCGCGCTTCGAGATCGCCGGCCGGGCGCCCAACCCGCGCGCCGAGGAGCCGCGCTTCGGGACCGGCAACGTCGGCGAGCCGCTCGATCTGGTGGTGCGCTGAGCGCGGGGCCCGGGATGTCCTTCAACTCGCTCAAGAACATCGGGCTGGCCGGCCTCCTGGCGCTGATGCTGGTGCTCGCCGGGCTGGCCGTCGAGCACGGGCGGCGGGCCCTCGAGACCCTCGACCTCACCGCCAACCACACCGCGCGGCTGCGCGAGGCGCTGGTCGCGACCCGCTTCGACCTGGCCACCGCGCGCGACATCTTCCGCCTCTACCATGCCCTCGACCCGGTCACCGCCGACGAGGTGCGCATCCGCCTGGCCACCCTCGAGCGTGCCGTGGCCGCGGCCGAGCAGCGCGCCGCTGCGCCCGGAGCGCCGGGAGGCGCGCCGAGCGGCGCGGCGCGCGCGGCCCGCGCCGCCTTCGACGAGCTCTCCGCGAGCGCCGATCTCGACCCGACCTCGGAGTACGCGCGCGAGCTGACCGAGCTGATCGAGAGCCGCCTGGCGGCCGTCAGCCGCGCCCTGCCGGACAACCTCGAGGTCATCGCCCGGGCCGCGGCCGCCCGCCGGGCGCTGACCACCTTCCTCACCCAGGAGCCGGTCACCCTCGAGGAGATCCTGGTGCCGCTGCGCCGCTCCCGGGCCCGCTGGAGCCCGTGCCAGGCCTGCTCCCGGGCGCTGCTCGGGGACTCCGGGCAGCGCGAGGTGGCGGCCCTCGGCGCCGCCCTGGAGCGGCTCCAGGGGGCGGTGCTCAGCTACGGCGAGGAGCGCCGTGCCGACAACGAGGACAGCGACCTGCGCAGCGCCCACCGGGCGGTGATCGAGTGGTTCGCGACCGCCGAGCAGCGCCTCGACGCGGTCCGTGCCGGGGTCGGACAGCGGGCCAGCGCGCTGCAGGCCAGCCTGATGAGCGAGTCGCGCCGGCGACAGCAGGAGTTCGCCGTCATCGCCACCGGCTTCCTGGGCCTCGCCCTGGCCCTGTCCTGGCTCCTCGGGCGAAGCCTCGAGGTGCGCATCGGGCGGCTCGCCGCGGCGGCCCGGCGCTTCGGCCGGGGCGAGCTCGGGCACCGGGTCTCGGTGCCGGGACGCGACGCGCTGGCCCACCTCGCCGAGGGGCTCAACGCGATGGCCGCCGAGCGTGCCCGCGCCGAGGAGCGTCTCTACCGGCTGGCCTACTACGACCCGATCACCGGCCTGCCCAACGGCCACTTCCTGCGCCGTCACCTGACCGCGGTGCTGGCTGCCGGCACCCGCGCGGCGCTGCTCTACATCGACATCGACCGCTTCCGCGAGATCAACGACGCCCGCGGGCGGGAGTTCGGCGACCGGGTGCTGGCGACGCTCGCCCCGCGGCTGCGCGCCTGCCTGCGCCGCGACCAGCGCCTGGCCCTCGAGGGCTGGAGCCCCGAAGGGTCCCCGGGCGCGGCGGCCGGCGACATGCTCGCCCGGCTCGGCGGTGACGAGTTCCTGGCGCTGCTCGCCCCGAGCGAGGCCGCGGGCGAGGCGTACGCCGCCGCCCGGCGGGTCAGCGAGGCGCTCGGCGAGCCGCTCGGGCTCGACGGCGAACGGCTCTACCTGAGCGCCACCGTCGGCGTGGCGCTGGCCCCCGAGCACGGCACCGAGACCGAGTCCCTGATCAAGAACGCCGAGGCGGCGCTGCACTACGCGCGCCGCGCCGGCTACGGGCGGGTGGAGGTCTTCCGCGACGAGGTCGAGCGCACCGCGCAGCGGCGCCTCGACCTGCTCAACCGCCTGCGCCGGGCGGTCGAGCACGGCGACTTCGAGCTCCACTACCAGCCCAAGGTGATGCTCGGCGACGGGCGTTGCGCCGGCGCCGAGGCGCTGATCCGCTGGAACGAGCCGGGGGGCGGGCTGATCCCCCCCGACCGGTTCATTCCGCTGGCCGAGGAGACCGGGCTGATCGTGCCGATCGGCGACTGGGTGGTGGAGGCGGCCTGCGCCCAGCTCGCCGCCTGGCAGTGCAGCGGGCTGGGCGGCTTCTCGGTGGCCATCAACCTGTGCGCCGAGCAGTGCCAGGACCCCCAGCTCCCGCGCCGTCTCGACGAGACGCTGGCCCGCCACTCGCTGGCCCCCGGGCAGCTCGAGGTCGAGGTCACCGAGCGGGCGATCATCCGCGAGGCCGAGCGCAGCCGGCGGATCCTCACCGAGTTCGCCGAGCGCGGCATCCGCGTCGCCCTCGACGACTTCGGGACCGGCTACTCCTCGCTGGCGCGGCTCAAGACCCTGCCGCTGGCGACCCTGAAGATCGACCGGATGTTCGTCGCCGGCCTGCCCGGCGGGCACGCCGATCGGGCGATCGTCGAGACCGTCCTCGATCTCGCCCACCACCTCGATCTGGAGGCCGTGGCCGAGGGCGTCGAGCACCCCGAGCAGCTCGCCTGGCTGCAGGCCCACGGCTGCGAGCAGGCGCAGGGCTTTCTGCTCGCCCGCCCGCTGCCGGCAGCCGAGCTGCGGGCCTGGCTCGAGGCCGGCGGGACGCCGCTGGCGGACATCCCGGCCTCGCCGCCGCGCAGCGCCTGAGCGCCCCCCGGCGACCATCCGGCGCGGGGCCGGAGGGGCGCTCCCGGACGGGCCCCCTCAAGCCCCCCGGAGACCGGCCGCTACCTGGCGCAGAGCGGCCGCTGGCCGGCATCGCCCAGCGCCGCGCGCGGCCTCCGGTGTCGGGACGCCACCCCGGCGGAGCGCGCGGAGCGCAGGGCGGCCAAGGGGGCGGCCTGCCCGACGTCGAGCCGGCCGCCGGGAGCACGCCACGTCGGGGCGGACGGATCGAGGCCCGCGGCCGCGGATCGGAGAGCGGCGCGGGCGAGGCGCAGGATGGGACACGGAAGAATGGACGGGCATGAGGCGAGGTCGCCGTGGCGGCGACTGTGGCGGATGGTGCGCTTCCTCGACCTGCGCATCCACCAGAAGGTGGCGCTGTTCTCGGCCGGGACCGCGTTCTGGTTCGTGCTCTCCGCGGTGCTGGCGGCCTGGAGCCTGCTCGCGGTGCGCGACGGCTACCGCGACCTGATCGGCTCGGCGATCCCCGCCCAGCGCCTGCTCGGGCGCATCGAGACCGGGCTCGAGGCCCTCGACCACGACGCCCAGGTGCTGCTCGACGCCGACCTCGGCGATCTCGCCCGCACCGGCGCCCGCAGCCGCCTGCGCAGCTACGAGCTCGCCGCCGCGGCCTCCGCCCTGGGGCGCGCGGGGGGCGGGCTGGAGCCGCCCGCCCGCCTCCTGCGGCAACGCATCGAGGCCCTCGAGGAGGCCTTCGGCAAGCTCCTCGAGGCGGCCCGGGAGCGGCGCCGGGGAGACGCTCCGGCGCCCCGGCTCGGCCCCGTCCACGACCGCTTCGAGCAGCGCCTGGCCGCCGCCCACGGCGCCCTCAAGCAGCTCGCCGAGGCCCAGGCGGCGCGGCTCCCGGAGCTCGCCGGGCAGGTCGACGCGACGATCCGCGCCAGCCTGGTGGCGCTGGTGGTGCTGTTCGCCCTCGAGGTCGGCCTGCTGATGATCTTCGCGCGCCTGATCACGGCCTCGATCGTGCGCCCGATCAACGCCATCCGCCGCCAGATCCGGGCGCTCGCCGACGGCGAGGCGGAGCTCACCGAGAAGGTCGAGGTGATGTCGCGCGACGAGATCGGGCGGCTGACCGAGGAGTTCAACGAGCTCACCGAGGTGGTCCACGACATGACCTCCTTCAAGCAGGTCATCGAGGACGACGAGTCGCTCGAGGACGTCTACATGCGCCTCGGCGAGGTCTTCACCGACAAGCTCGGGGTGCCCGAGTACGCGGTCCTCGAGGTCAGCGCCGACGAGCGGGCGATGGTCGTCGTCGACCCGCGCGACGGCAAGTCGGGGCCGGCCCGCTGCCACTCGGCGGTGCTCGCCAACTGCGAGCTGTGCCGGGCCCGCAAGACCGGGCACCTGATCTCCTCGCTCGACTACCCGGGCGTCTGCACCCAGTTCCGCGGCGCACCCGAGCAGATCCACGTCTGCATCCCGGTGATCACCGGCGGGCGCCCCGGCGCGGTCGTGCAGTTGCTCTTCGCCGCCCCCGAGGGGGATGCCACCGAGACCATCCGCACCACGGTGTTCAAGGCCGAGACCTACATCAAGCAGTCGCAGTCGGTGATCGAGGCCAAGCACCTGCTCCAGACCCTGCGCGAGTCGGCGCTCAAGGACAGCCTCACCGGGCTGTTCAACCGCCGCTTCCTCCAGGAGCATGGCGACCCGCTGATCAACGGCGTGGTGCGCCGCGGCAAGAACGTCGGCCTGCTGATGTGCGACCTCGACTTCTTCAAGCAGGTCAACGACCAGTACGGTCACGACGCCGGCGACGCGGTGCTGCGCGAGACCGCGACGGTGATCCGCGACAGCGTGCGCGAGGCCGACATCGTGGTGCGCTTCGGTGGCGAGGAGTTCCTGGTGCTGCTGATGGACGTCGAGCCGGGCGAGTCGGTCCAGGTCGCCGAGAAGATCCGCGCCAACGTCGCCGCCACCAAGCTGCGGGTCAACGGCGCCACGGTGCGCAAGAACATCAGCATCGGGGTCAGCGAGTACCCGCACGACACCAAGGCCTTCTGGCACGCCATCAAGTTCGCCGACGTGGCCCTCTACGAAGCCAAGCGCAGCGGCCGCAACCGGGTGGTGCGCTTCGAGGCCGCGATGTGGCAGGAGGAGGCGTTCTGAGCCACGGCCGCCCCTCGTAGCCCGGGCTCTGCCCGGGATCGGACCCAGGGCGGCGCC
>CAZRGU010000002.1:0-52196 GCA_964599705.1 uncultured Ectothiorhodospiraceae bacterium
AGCCCGGGCTACGAGGAAGGTTCTGCCCGGTGCCATCCCACGCCCCATCACGGGCGCAGGTCGGGCGTAGGTCGGGCGCCAGCCCGACGTCGGGCCGCGCTTCGGCAGCGAACGTCTGCTGCACGCATGTGCGCTCGTCGAGCGCACGACCGGCGGTCGTCGGGGCTCTCAGCGGGCGATGCGCAGCGGCTGGCGCCGTGCCCCCCAGCTCCCCGGCCGGGCCTCGAACACCCCCGGGCAGGGCGTGGCGCAGCGCCGGCAGCGACCCTCCTCGTCGAGCTCCCAGGCACGCAGCACGTACCAGTCGCGCACCACCAGCGCGGCCCCGCACCGGTGGCAGTAGGTGGTCCCGCCCTCGGGGTCGTGGACATTGCCGGTGTAGACGTAGCGCAGGCCGCTGGCGAGCGCGACACGGCGCGCGCGGCGCAGGGTCGCGGGCGGCGTCGGCGGGTGGTCGGTGAGCTTCCAGTCGGGGTGAAAGGCGGTCAGGTGCAGCGGCACCTCGGGACCGAGCTCGCTCGCGATCCAGGCGCTCAGCGCCCCGATCTCGGCGTCGCTGTCGTTCTCGCCCGGGATCAGCAAGGTGGTGATCTCGAGCCACACCTCGGTCTCGTGACGCAGGTAGCGCAGGGTGTCGAGGACCGGAGCGAGGCGGGCGCCCGTGAGGTGGCGGTAGAAGTGCTCGCTGAACGCCTTGAGATCGACGTTGGCGGCGTCGATGTGGCGGAAGAGGTCGCGGCGCGGCTCGGGCTCGATGTAGCCGGCGGTCACCGCCACGGTGCGCACCCCGTGCCGGTGGCAGGCGCGGGCGACGTCGACCGCGTACTCGAGAAAGATGACCGGGTCGTTGTAGGTGAAGGCCACGCTGCGGCAGCCGTGGCGCCGCGCCGTGGCCGCCAGGTCCTCGGGGCTGGCGCGATCGGCCAGGGTATCCATCTCGCGCGACTTGCTCATGTCCCAGTTCTGGCAGAACTTGCAGGCCAGGTTGCAGCCCGCAGTGCCGAACGAGAGCACCGGCGTGCCGGGCAGGAAGTGGTTGAGCGGCTTCTTCTCGATCGGGTCGATGCAGAATCCGCTCGAGCGCCCGTAGGTGGTCAGCACGATCTCGCCGCCGGCGCAGGCGCGAACGAAGCACAGACCCTGCTGGCCCTCGCGCAGCCGGCAGGCGCGCGGGCACAGGTCGCACTGCACCCGCCCGTCCTCGAGGCGATGCCAGTACCGGGTCGGCCAACCGCTCATTCCCGCCACCACCTCCTCGCTGCGCCCGGCGGCCGGCCGCCGGGCGCGGTAAGCCCATCGGCCCGCGGCAGCGAGCCCCGCCGCACGGCTCGCGAGCCACACTCTCGGCGAGCCCGGGCCCGCGATCAACCCCCTTTTCGGCGTGCCGGCGCGCTCGCCGGAAAGCGGTCCCTCGAGAGCGGATCGCGCACCGATCAGGGACGTGCGCTGCCCGCGCCGCTCATCGCCGGCCCGCGCCACCGGGCGCTGGGGGGTGGAGAATGCGCCGCTCCGGCCGATACCCGCAGCGGGGAGAACCGCGAGCGTGCCATGACCGGCAGCATCGATCCGATCGTCGTCGCCCGAGCCCCGGCAGACGCCAACCCGGCGCCGGCCTGGCGGGTCGGAGAGGTCCTCGAGGCCACCGTGCGCCGCGGCCCGGGCGGCGTGGTGCGCCTCGAGATCGGGGCGCAGCGGCTCATCGCCGAGGGCGCCGCGGGCCTCGCCGATGGACGAACCGTGCGGCTGCGGGTCGAGCGGCTCGGCCCACCGGCGCTGCTGCGGGTCATCGGCTCCGCTGCCAGGCCAGCGGGCGAGGCCGAGCGGGCCCTGGCCGCGGCGCTGCGCCGCTACCTGCCCCTGGAGCGGGCGCCGGGCGCGGCGCTCGCCGGCGCCCTGCGCGCCCGCGCCAGCCCCCGCGCGCAGCTCGCGCGCAGCGCAAGCGAGCTGATCGCCGCCACGCCGACTCGCGCCGATCTCACCCGCCCCGAGGGCCTGCGTGCGTCGCTGGAGCGGGCCGGAACCGCCTGGGAGGCGCGGCTGCGCGCCGCCCTCGAGCGCGGCGGCACGCTCGAGCGTCTGGCCACAGACGACATCAAGCCGCTCCTCGAGCGCTTCGTCGCGGCGCTGCGTGCGGCCGCGGCGCGCCCGGCCGACGGCGAGCCCCGGCGCCCCGAGACCGCGCCCGCTCCGGCCCGGAGCGCCACGCCGCCGGCGCCCGGTGAGCCGCCACCGCCGCCCGCCGGCCAGCGCCCGCCGCCCCGCCCCGGCGCGCCGCAACCCGCCTCGCCGGCCGGTACACCGCCGCCGACCAGCACCGAGCTGCTTGCCCTGGCCGGCGCCGCCGAGGGTGCCCTGGCCCGGGTCTGGAGCAATCAGCTGCGCGCCGTGCGCCAGCGTGAGCAGGGCGAGCCGCCGGGCTGGCGGATCGACCTGCCGGTGCGCAACGGCGAGAGCTGTGAGACGTTGACCCTGATCTTCGAGCGCCAGCCGCGGCGGCGACCGCGGCGAGCCGCCGACGCCTCGGGCGGGCCGGCGCCCTGGAGCGTCGAGCTGCGCACCACGCTGGGGTCGCTCGGCGCGCTGCGCGCACGGGTGGGCGTGGCCGAGCAGCAGGTCTCGGTGACCTTCTGGGCCGAGCGCGAGCCGACCGTGCGGCTCCTCCAGGCGCGCCTCGAGGAGCTGGCCGCCGGGCTGCGGGCTCGCGGACTCAGCCCGGCGGCCCTGCACGCGGCGCGCGAGCGCAGGCCCCCCGGCGACGAGGCGGAGGAGGCCGGCGCCGGGCGGCCGCTGATCGAGGTGCGCGCGTGAGCGCCGTGCGCCCCCGCCGGGCCCAGCCACCGCCCGGCGCCGTGGCCCTGAGCTATGACGGGCACGGAGCGCCGCGGGTCACCGCCAAGGGGCGCGGCGAGGTGGCGAGACGGATCCTCGAGCTCGCCCGTGCCCACCAGGTGCCGGTCTGCAACGATCCGGACCTGCTCGGGCTGCTCGTCGAGCTCGAGCTCGGCGCCGAGATCCCGCGCGAGCTCTACCTGGCGGTCGCCGAGGTGCTCGCCTTCGCCTATCGGCTGGCGGCACGCGAGCCGCCCTCCGCCGGGCGCTGAGAGCCCCGACGACCACCGGTCGCGCGCTCGAGGAGCGAACAAGGGGCGCACCCGGCGTTCGCTGCCGAAGCGGGACCCGACGTCGGGCTGGCGCCCGACCTACGCCCGGGGTCGAGCGTGGGACGGCACTGGGCAGGCCTTCCTCGTAGCCCGGGCTCTGCCCGGGATGGAGCGTGGGATCAACGTCGTTGCGTGACCCTTGAAATCAACGGCGGGCGGTTCCTTCACGAGTCTGAGCGAGCCGCCCGGCCAGCGCCGCGGCGGCGCGCGCGGCAGCGCGGTTGCCGAGGCGCCGCTGGGCCGCAGCGATGGTGCGCCAGCAGGCGGCCTGGCCGGCCGGATCGTCCCGGTAGAGGCCGAGAGCGCGCTCGGCGAGGGTCAGGGCGAGGCGCGAATCCCCCTGCGCGAGACGCACCTCGGCGAGCCGGTGCCAGAGAGACGGCGAGCGCGGCGCGATCCGCAGGGCCCGCTCGAGCAGGGCCGCGGCGCGCTCGTGGCGCCCCGCGGCGCGCTCGCGCGCGGCGCCACCGGCGAGCGCCCGCAGCGCCGCCGCCTCGCCGGAGCTCGCCGCCCCGCCCGCGCGAGGCCCCCGGCGGCGCTCGGGCGGGGCCGGATCCGGTCCGGCGGCGCTCGGCGAGGCGGTCGTGGCCGGCCCGGGCAGACGCACGGCCGGCGAGCCGTCCCTCGTCACCCCCTCCCCGCGCGACGCCCGACCCGGGCCCGCGCCACCCTCGAGCACCGGCGCCGGGCGGGCGCCCTGCGGCCCGGCGCAGGCCGCCAGCAGGACCGCCGCGGCCAGCAGGGCGAGGAGGCGCCTCATCCGTCTCCGCCGGAGCCGTAGGCGCGCAGCTCCCAGCGAGCCACGGCCTCGCCCGGCGAGCCGTCCCGGCCGCCCCCGGGCCGCCCCCCTGCGGGGAGCGGTCGCGGGCCGAGGGCGGCGAGCAGATCGGTCCATACCCGCAAGGCGCCGCTCGCCCCGCTCAGCCCGCTCGGGCGGTTGTCGTCCCGGCCGACCCAGACCACCGCGAGCCGGGCCCCGTCGAAGCCGGCGAACCAGCTGTCGCGCAGCCCGTCGGTGGTGCCGGTCTTCCCGGCCAGGCCGAGACCCGGCGGCAGGCGCCGGTAGACGCCGCGGGCGGTGCCCTCGCTCATCACCGCCTGCATGGCCCGCACCAGCTCGGCGACCGCGCCCGGCTCGGCGGCGCGCACCACCTCCAGGCGGTAGCGGCGCAGCGGCCGGCCGCGCTCGTCGGTGACCGCCCGGATCGCGCGCAGCGGAATGCGAAAGCCACCGGCGGCCAGGGTCTGGTAGAGCCCGGTGACCTCGAAGGGGGTCAGCTCCAGGCTGCCGAGCAGCAGCGACGGGAGCCTCGGCAGGGGGCGCTCGACGCCGAGCGCGCGCAGCTTCGCCACGACCCGCTCGAGCCCCAGCGCCAGGCCGAGACGCACGGTGGCCAGGTTGTAGGAGCGTGCCAGGGCGAGATAGAGCGGCACCTCGCCGTGGCTGCGCCCGTCGTAGTTGCGCGGCCGCCAGCTCTTCCCGCCGGGGCTGCGCACCCGGATCGGGCGGTCGGCGATCAGGGTGTCGAGGCGGTAGCCGCCGGCGCGCTCGAGGGCGGCGAGGTAGATGACCGGCTTGACCAGCGATCCGATCGGGCGGCGCGCATCGAGGGCGCGGTTGAAGCCACGCGCGCGCGGGTGGCGCGAGCCGACCACCGCGAGCACCTCGCCGGAGGCCGGAGCGGTGACCACCACCGCGCCCTCGAGCGCCCGACGGGCGCCCTGCTCGAGCCGCGCCAGGCGCCGCTCGAGGGCGCGCTCGGCGGCCTCCTGGACCTGCGGATCGAGGGTGGTGAAGACCCGCAGCCCGCGGCTGCGCAGGTCCTCCTCGCGATAGGAACGGCGCAGCTGGCGGCCCACCAGGTCGAGGAAGGCGGGATGCGCGACGGTGGCATCCCCGGGTCGCGCCAGCACGCCGAGCGGGCGGGCGCGGGCCCGGGCCTCGGTACGCGCATCGATCAGCCCCTGGCGGCGCATCACCGCGAGCACCAAGTCGCGCCGCGCTCGGGCCCGCTCGGGATGGCGGCGGGGGTTGTAGAGCGAGGGGCCGCGGACCAGCGCGATCAGGGTGGCCGCCTCGGCCAGATCGAGCTCCGCGAGCCGGCGCCCGAAGTAGAAGCGCGCCGCGAGCCCGAAGCCGTGAATGGCGCGCGCCCCCCGCTGGCCGAGGAAGACCTCGTTGAGGTAGGCCTCGAGCAGGGTGCGCTTGTCGAAGCGGGCCTCGAGAATGAGCGCGATCAGCGCCTCCTCGATCTTGCGCCCCAGGGTGCGCCGCGGGCTCAGGAAGAAGCTCTTGGCGAGCTGCTGGGTCAGCGTGCTGCCACCCTGGACCACCGCGCCGGCGCGCAGGTCGGCCCACGCGGCCCGGGCGATGCCCCGCCAGGAGATGCCGTGATGGGTCCAGAAGTCACGGTCCTCGACCGCGATCAGGGCGTCGAGGAAGGCGCCCGGCACCTCGTCGAGGCGCACCAGCACCCGGTCCTCCCCGTGCAGCGGGTTGATGCGCCCGATCAGCGCCGGCTCGAGCCGGGCCACGGCGAGTGGCCGCCCGCGACCGTCACGCAGCGACACGACCCGGGCGCCGCGCAGCTCGAGCTCGATGCGCCGGCGCGGCTCGAGCCCGTCCCAGAACCGGAAGGCGCGGGCTTCGATCCGCACCCGGGCGCCCCGCAGCGCGTAGCTCCCGGGGCGCCACGCGCGGGCCACGCGCCGGTAGCCGGCCGCGGCCAGCTCGGCCTCGAGGCGCTCGCGGTCGAGCTCCATCCCGGCGAACAGCTCGAGCGGTCGGGCGTAGATCCGCGCCGGAACCGCCCAGCGCCGTCCCTCGAACGCGTTTCGTACCCGCAGGTCGAGCCAGCCAAGGTAGCCGCCGGCCGCGATCAGCCCGAGCAGCCCGCAGGCCCAGAGCAGCCGCCGCAGGGCGCGGCGCGGTGCGTGTCGCGGCGCGCTTCGGCGCCGTCCTCGGCTGCGTCGTGCTCGGGCTCGGGGCATTGCTCTCGCCTGCGGGCGGATCGCTCGCGGCGAGCTTAGGTCAATGCCGACTGTTATTCAATGACTACATGAATAAGATGATTGAACATCTTGTTTTTCAAGTTGTTTATCCAAGAAATGCCGGCTGCTGTCGGGCCTGACCGGAGGTCGCGTCCAGGCCGCCTCCGGCGGCGCCCCGATGATGCACCAGGCGCAGCAGCGCGGCCTCTCCCCGCCCGATCCCGCAGGTCGCGACCAGCTCCTCGACGCTGGCTCCGTGGGCCGCGAGGGTCTCGGCCTGCCGGTAGGCACCGTTGCCCGGCGCCTTCATCTCCAGGCGACCCTGGACCTCGCCCAGACGCCGGATCTCGGCCTCGGCGTCGCGCAGGCGGTCGCCGACCCGGGCCTGGGTGGCGCACAGCGCCCGCAGGTCGCGTTCGAGCGCCGCCAGCCGCCGCTCGAGCTCCTCGGCGCGCAGCCTTCGCCGCCCGACCAGCAGCCAGCCGGCCAGCCCCGCCAGCGCCAGCCCGGCCGCCGATACCCCCAAGGACAGCATCTCCATCTCTCGATCCTCAGACGAACTCGTCGAGCTTCGGGCGCACCCCGCTCTCCCCCGGCCTGTCCTCCGGGCGGTCTTCTTCTCGCCGCTTGGACGGCGACTTCGTCCTGCGTCGCGCGCCGGTCTTCTTCGGTCCCCGAACCGGCCAGGCCTGTCCCACGGGCCGGATCCGATCAAGCTCACTCATGGCGACTCCCGAGCCCGGGCATTGCCCGATGGATCGCGTCAAGAACCCGTCCGCGCCCGGCGCTCACCCGGGATCAATGCATGACCCGTGCCAGCCACCGGGCCGACGCCCTCACGGGGTGTCGGTGAGCTCCCCGGTGGCGCCGCTCGCGGTGGGCCCGGGCGCAGCGCCAGGGTCCGCCGCCGGGGACGGCGGCCCGGAGGGCGGGCTGGAGCCTGCCGGCTCGCTGGCGAGGCGCTGCAGGTCGAGGATTCGGCGAGCATCCTTGGCCGCCGGGATCACCAGCACCACGCGGCGGTTCTTGGCCCGTCCCTCCGGGGTCGAGTTGTCGGCGACCGGCCGGTACTGCCCGTAGCCGATGGCGACCATCCGCTCGGGGCGGATCCCGACCTTCGTGAACAGGTGCACGACGCTCGCGGCCCGTGCCGCCGAGAGCTCCCAGTTCGACGGGAAGGCCGGGGTATTGATCGGGACGTCGTCGGTGAACCCCTCGACCTGGATCGGGTTGGGGAAGTCCTTGAGGATCTCGGCGATGTCCCTGAGCACAGGCAGCGCCTCGGGGGCCAGGTGGGCCTCGCCGCTGGCGAACAGGATGCTGGTCTTGAGCTCGACCTCGAGCCAGCGCTCGCCGCGGCGCACCCTCATCAGGCCGCGCTCGATGAGGTCGGCCATCTTGCGCTCGACCTGACCGGCCACCGTCTCGAGATCGGCCATTCCGCTGGCCGGCGACTGGGCGTCCGCGGCCGGCCCGCCGCCGGCCGCCCCCGCCGCGCCGTCGGCCGCGGCCTCGTCGAGCGCCTCGGGATCCTCGCCGGCGCTGCCCTCCGGGGCATCCCCCTTGCCGAGCTCGCCGTGATGGGACAGGTCCACGGCCAGCGGCTTGCTCAGCGGACTCAGGTCGTCGCGGTACGGCGAGCGGGCGAGCTTGCCGATCTGGATCGGATTCATGCTCTTGTTGGGGGTCTTGAAGGCCGCCACCAGGGTGTCGGCGAGGACCCGGAACTTGCCCTCGTTGACCGAGGAGATCGAGTACATGACCACGAAGAAGGCGAACAGGAGGGTGATGAAGTCGGCGTAGGAGACCAGCCAGCGCTCGTGGTTCTCGTGCTCCTCCGGGCGGTGTCGGCGGCGGCCCATCGCTCAGCCCAGGTAGCCGAGGAGTCGCACCTCGATGTTGCGCGGGTTCTCACCCTCGGCGATCGCGACCAGGCCCTCGGTGAGCATCTCCCGGTACTGGCTCTGCTCGTGGACCAGGCTCTTGAGCTTGTTGCCGACCGGCAGGAAGACCAGGTTGGCGAGACCGACGCCGTAGATGGTGGCCACGAAGGCGGTGGCGATTCCGCCGCCGAGCTTGCTCGGGTCGGCGAGGTTGCCCATCACGTGGATCAGGCCGAGGACCGCGCCGATGATGCCGATCGTCGGGCAGTAGCCGCCCATCGCCTCGAAGACCTTCGCGGCGGCGAGGTCGCGCTGCTCGCGCGCGATCAGGTCGACCTCGAGGGTCGAGCGGATGGTCTCGGGCTCGCTGCCGTCGACCAGCAGCTGCATCCCCTTGCTCACGAACGGATCCTGCTCCTCCTCGATCAGCGACTCGAGCCCGAGCAGGCCCTCGCGACGCGCGATCTGGCTCCAGCCGACGATCTTCTCGATCGCCTCGATGCTCGAGGGGGCGGGGGGCCGGACCGCCCACACGGCCAGCCGGATCGCCCGCGTGAAGGTCGCCAGCGGCGACTGGACCATCGCGGCGCCGACCGTACCACCGAGCACGATGAGCAACGCCGGGCCATTGACCAGCGAGGCGATCTCTCCGCCCTCGAGGAACTGGCCGGCGAGGATTGCGGCCACCCCGAGGGCGAGTCCGACGAGACTCAGCGGATCCATGATTGCCCGGCTGGCCGGGTCGCGGGGCTGCTCGCTCGCCCGCACGCAACCTCGACTGATGCCGCCGTCGCCTCCTCTCGGTTCGCGCCACCTCCGGGAGCCGACCGCACCCGGCCGAGCACGCGCCTCCGGGCGCTGCCCGCGGGCGCCCTGGGAGCAGGCGCCGAGGCCGCGGCCCCCACCGTCTGTTTATCGCCCCTTCGGCCGGTTTCTTGACCCGCCGGCCGGCATCGCCCGGCGCGGGCGTCGCGACGCCACCCCGGCGCGGCGCGCCGGCCACCGCACGGCGGGGGCACGGCCGACATCACCTCGGGGGCCGGCCGGAGCGGGTAGGCCGCGACGGGGCGGATCGGCCGGCCTGCCCGGCCGTCGATCGCTCCGCGACGCGGGCCGGCGGGGGCGCGGCCGGCTCGAGACGGCGCTCGGGGCGGCTCAGCCCTCGCGCCACTCGGCCATGCGCGCCTTGAGACGAACCAGCGCCTGGCCGTGGATCTGGCAGACCCGTGACTCGCTGACGTTGAGCACGGCGCCGATCTCGCGCAGGTTGAGCTCCTCCTCGTAGTAGAGCGACATCACCAGCCGCTCGCGCTCGGGGAGGCTTGCGATCGCCCGGACCAGGGCCTCGTTGAACTCCTGGCGCTCGACCTCGTCGAGCGGACCGCGGATCGCCTCGCCGAGGCCCTCGCTCAGCGACTCGCTGCCGGCGACCAGATCCTCGACGCTGAAGATCCGGTGCCCGGTCGCGTCGCGCAGGATCTGATGGTAGGTCTCGAGCGAGATGCCGAGCCGCTCGGCCACCTCGCTGTCACGGGCGTCGCGGGCGGTCTCGGCCTCGATGTCACGGATCGCGGCCGAGACCTGGCGCACCTTGCGGTGCAGCGAGCGCGGCGCCCAGTCGCCGCGCCGGATCTCGTCGAGCATCGCACCGCGGATGCGGATCCCGGCGTAGGTCTCGAAGCTTGCCCCCTGGCTGGCGTCGTAGTTTCGGGCCGCCTCGAGCAGCCCGATCATCCCGGCCTGGATCAGGTCGTCGGCCTGGACGCTGGGCGGCAGCCGGCTGACCAGGTGATAGGCGATGCGCTTGACCAGCGGGGCATGGCGCTCGACCAGCGCGTCCTGGTCCGCCAAGCCCTGGGTCCTGGCGTAGGCGGCCACACCGCTCATAGCTGTGCCTCCATCGGCGCGGGGAGCGGCCGGAGCAGCCGTTCCACGAAGAACTCGAGGCGCCCGCTGGCCTCGTCGGGCCGCGGCCAGCGGCCGCTGGCCGCGGCGAGCTTGCGGAAGGCGAGCGCGGCCTTGCTGCGCGGGTAGAGGTCGACCACCGCCCGCTGGCGGCGCACCGCGCGGTGCACGGCCTCGTCGAAGGGCACCGCCCCGAAGTAGTCGAGCGAGACGGAGAGAAAGCGGTCGCTGACCCGCACCAGCTTGAGGAACAGCTCGCGCCCCTCGGCGGCGCTGCGCGCCATGTTGGCCAGGATCCGGAAGCGGTGGCAGTCGTAGTCGCGGTGCAGGAGCTTGATCAGGGCGTAGGCATCGGTGATCGAGGCCGGCTCGTCGCACACCACCACCACGATCTCCTGGGCCGCGCGCGCGAAGCTGGTCACCGTGTCGCCGGTCCCGGCGGCGGTGTCGACGATCAGGGTGTCGAGCGGCACCGCGAGGTCGCTGAAGGCGCGGATCAGCCCGGCGTGCTCGATGCTGCTCAGGCGTGCCATGCGCTGGATCCCGGAGGCCGCCGGCACCACCCGGATGCCACGCGGCCCCTCGACGATGATCTCCTCGAGCGGACACTCGCCGTCGATCACGTGGGCCAGGTTGCGCTTCGGGTGCAGCCCGAGGAGCACGTCGGCGTTGCCGAGGCCGAGATCGGCATCGAGCAGCATCACCGCCTCCCCCTCGAGGGCCAGGGCGATGGCCAGATTGACCGAGACGTTGGTCTTGCCCACCCCGCCCTTGCCGCTCGAGACCGCGATCACGCGCACCGGGCGCTGGCGCACGATCCGGCGCAGCCCCGAGGCCTGGTCACGCACCGCGCGGGCCCTCACCACCGCCCCCTCACCCGGCCCTGGCCGCCGTGGCGAGCGCCGCACCGGGTGCCCCGGCCTGTCCCTCGAGCAGCGCCAGCGCGCGGCTCACCAGGCGCCCGGCATGGGCGACGCCGAGGTCCTCGGGTACCCGCTGGCCGTCGCTGACGAAGGCGGCCGGCACCCGCTGCTCGGCGATCACCGAGAGCACCGGCCCGAGCGACACGCTCTCGTCGAGCTTGGTGATCACGCAGGCGTCGGGGCGCGCGCCGGCGAACGCGGCGACCGCTTCCTCGAGGCCGCGCTGCTGGGTGGTGGCGGACAGAACCAGGTAGTTGCGCACCAGCGGAGAGCCGGCGCCGATCAGGCGCACCTGCTCGCAGAAGCGCCGATCCCGCTGGCTCATCCCGGCGGTGTCGATCAGCACCAGGCGGCGGTCGTAGTGGCGGGCGACGGCCCGGCGCAGCGCCGCCTCGTCATCGACCACGGTGACCGGGATGCCCATGATCCGCCCGAAGGTGCGCAGCTGCTCGGCGGCGCCGATGCGGTAGTTGTCGGTGGTCAGCAGGGCGACCTGCTCGGCCCCGTGGCGCAAGGCGAAGCGGGCCGCCAGCTTGGCCACGGTGGTGGTCTTGCCGACCCCGGTCGGCCCGATCAGCGCCGCCACGCCGCCGTCGGTGAGCAGGTCGTCCTCGGCCACCCGGACCCGCGAGCGCAGCTCGCCGAGCGCCTCGCGCCAGGCCGCCACCGGCTCGGCCCCGGGAGGAATCGCCTCGGCGACCCGCTCGGCCAGGCGCCGGGTGAGACCGAGATCGAGGAGCCGGCGCAGGACCCCGGCGCGGACCGGCTCGCGACGCTCGAGGCCCTCCCAGGCCAGGCTCGAGAGCTGCTGCTCGAGCAGCCCGCGCAGCACCCGAAGCTCCTCGCTGACCGCCGCCAGGCTCACCTCCCTGCCCGGCTCCCGCGTCCCCTCGTCGGCGGGCGCGGCGGGCGAAGCGTTGCGCCGCGCTCCGCCTCGCGGCCGCGGCGCGGCCGCGGCGAGCGGATCCTCGTCGATCGCGGCGGTGACCTCGACGCCCTCCTCGACACGCTGGCTCGACAGGATCACCGCCTCGGCGCCGAGGTCCTCGCGAACCTGCCGGAGCGCCTTGCGCATGTCCGGGGCCTGGTAGCGCCTGATCCTCATCCGCTCGCCCTCGCCGCCACCTTGCGCTCACTCCTCCTGGTGCGTCATCGCCGCTGCCTCTCCGTCACTGCCGACGCTGGCCACGATGCGAATGCGCCGGTTGTCGGGCAGCTCGCCGTAGGCCAGGACGTGCAGCTTCGGCGCGCTCTGGCGGAAGAAGCGCGCCAGCACCGGGCGCAGCGGGTCGGAGACCAGCAGCACCGCGGGCTCGCCGGCGAGCTCCTGGCGCTGCGCCGCGGCGACCACCGACCGTTGCAGGCGCGCGGCGAGGCCGGGCTCGAGCGCACCGCTACCGGCGGTTGCCTGCAAGCTTTGCTGCAATATTCGGTCCAGCTCTGGATCAAGAGAAATCACTGGAATTTCATTACTCAACCCATTGATATTCTGTACGATGAATCGCCCGAGGGCACAGCGAACCGCCGCGGTCAGCGCGTCAGGATCTTGACTCCTGGCCGCGTGCTCGGACAGCGCCTCGAGGATCGTGCGCAGGTCGCGGATCGGGACATGCTCCTGGAGCAGGTTCTGCAGCACCTTGACGACCACCCCGAGCGGCAGGACCTTGGGCACCAGGTCCTCGACCAGCTTCGGGTGGCTGCGGGCGAGTCGATCGAGGAGCTGCTGGGCCTCCTGGTGGCCGAGCAGGATGTGCGCGTGGTCGGCCAGGATCTGGCTGAGATGGGTGGCGATCACGGTGCTCGCGTCGACCACCGTGTAGCCGAGCCCCTGGGCCTGATCGCGCTGGGCCGGGTCGATCCAGACCGACTCGAGCCCGAAGACCGGGTCCTTGACCGCCTCGCCGGGCAGCTCGCCGAAGACCTCGCCGGGGTTGATCGCCAGCTCGCGGTCGGGAAACACCTCGGCCTCGGCCACCGTCACCCCCTGCAGGCTGAGCCGGTAGCCGGTCGGCGCCAGCTCGAGGTTGTCGCGGATGTGCACCGGCGGCACCAGGAAGCCGAGCTCCTGGGAGACCTTCTTGCGCACCCCCTTGATGCGGGCCATCAGCTCCCCTCCCTGGGCCCGGTCGACCAGCGGGATGAGCCGGTAGCCGACCTCGAGACCGAGCGGGTCGACGGTCTCGACGTCGTCCCAGGTCAGCTCCCGCGACTCGGGCGGGGCAGCGGCGGCGGCCGGCTCCTGCTCGCTGTCGCGCTCGGCCGCGCGACGGTTGCGATCACCGAGCGCCCAGGCACCGGCAGCGGCGCAGCCGGCCAGGGTCAGGAAGGCCAGGTTGGGCATGCCCGGAACCAGGCCCATGCCACCGACCACCGCGGCCGTCACCCACAGCGGGCGGGGATTGGCGAACAGCTCGGAGAGGATCTGCTGGCCGAGATCACGCTCGCTCGAGACCCGGGTGACCATGATCGCGGCCGAGATCGAGAGCAGCAGCGAGGGGATCTGGGCGACCAGACCGTCGCCGATGGTCAGCAGCACGTAGTTCTCGACCGCCTGCTCGAACGCCATCCCGTGCTGGAGGGTGCCGATGGCCAGGCCGCCGAGGATGTTGATCAGCAGGATCAGGATCCCGGCGATCGCGTCGCCGCGCACGAACTTGCCGGCGCCGTCCATCGCGCCGTAGAAGTCCGCCTCGCCCGAGATTTCGGCGCGCCGCGCGCGGGCCTCGTCCTGATCGATCAGCCCGGCATTGAGGTCGGCGTCGATCGCCATCTGCTTGCCGGGCATCGCGTCGAGGGTGAAGCGCGCGCTGACCTCGGAGATGCGGCTCGCCCCCTTGGTCACGACCACGAAGTTGATCACCACCAGGATCCCGAAGACCACCAGCCCGACCGCGTAGCTGCCGCCGATCACGAAGGCGCCGAAGGACTCGATCACCCGCCCGGCCGCCCCGGTGCCGGTGTGCCCGTTGAGCAGCACCACCCGGGTGGAGGCCACGTTGAGGCCGAGGCGCAGCACGGTGGCGACCAGCAGCACGGTCGGAAAGGCGGCGAACTCGAGCGGCCGGCGCGCGTAGATGGTGGCCATCAGCACCACCAGCGAGAGCGCGATGTTGAACGTGAACAGCGCGTCGAGGGCCAGCGGCGGCAGCGGCAGCACCATCATGGTCAGCGCCACCATCAGCAGCAGGGGCGCGCCGAGCCCGGCCAGCGCGACCTGGCGCACCCCGGCCAGGGCCAGCCCGCCGGCGCTCATGCCCCGGCCCCCCCGCGCGAGGCCTCATCGCCGCTCCCGGCCCGCAGGTCCTCGGGGATCTCGAGGTCCTCCGGAGCGGGACCGGGCCAGCCGGAGGTGCGCCCCTCGCGCAGCCGATAGGCCCAGGCCAGCACCTGGGCGACGGCCTTGTAGAGGCCGACCGGGATCTCGCGCTCGATCTCGGTGCTGTGGTAGACGGCCCGCGCCAGCGCCGGGGCACGCAGCACCGCGACGCCGTGGGCGATGGCCAGCTCGCGGATCCGCGCCGCCACCGGCCCGAGCCCCTTGGCCACCACCCGGGGCGCGGCCATCCGCGCCGGGTCGTAGCGCAACGCGACCGCGTAGTGGGTCGGGTTGGTCACCACCACGTCGGCCTTGGGCACCGCCTCCATCATCCGCCGGCTGGCGACCTCGCGCTGCAGGGCGCGAATGCGGCTCTTGATCTCGGGGTGGCCCTCGGTGTGCTTGAGCTCGTCCTTGAGCTCCTGGCGGGTCATGCGCAGCTGGCGCCCGTAGCTCCAGAGCTGGAAGGGAACGTCGATCGCGGCGACCACCAGGGTCGCGGCGCTGAGCAGCAGGAAGGCCAGGCTGACCAGCCGTCCGGCATCGCGCAGCCCGGGCTCGAGCCCCTCGGCGGCCAGGCCGAGCACCGGGCCGCGCGTCTGCCAGAGGATCAGCGAGGCCACCACCGTGATCAGCAGGAACTTGGCGAGCGCCTTGGCGAGCTCCATCAGCCCGCGCCACGAGAAGATCCGACCCAGGCCCTTCACCGGGTCGATGCGCTCCCACTGGAAGCTCACCTGGCTGCCGCTCGCCACCCAGCCGCCGAGGGCCAGCGGCGCGGCGAGCGCGACGAGCACGCTGAGGCCGAGCAGCGGGGCGAGGGCGAGCAGCGCCTCGCCGAGCGCCTCGCCGAGCTCGCTCCAGAGCAGCGTCTCGAGCGGACCCGGGTGCCCGAAGACGGCGAACTCGCGGCGCATGATGTCGGCGAGCCGGTCGAGCAGCGCCGGCCCGAGCATCACCAGGCCGGCGCCCCCGAGCAGCAGCATCGCCGAGGTGGTCAGCTCGCGCGAGCGCGGCACCTGGCCGCGCCGGCGCGCGTCCTCGCGACGCTTCGGCGTAGCCTGTTCGCTGCGCTCCTGGGCGTCGTTGCGCTCCTCGGCCATCAGCGCACCCCTCCGACCAGCCCGGCGGCGAGCCCCAGGGCGCGCTCGAACAGGCCCTCGAGGCCGGCGATCACGGTGGGCAGCGAGAACAGCATCACCACCAGCCCGAAGAGCAGCGTGATCGGGAAGCCGACCGCGAGGATGTTGAGCTGCGGCGCGCTGCGCGCCATGACCCCGAAGGCGAGGTTGACGATCAGCAGCGCGGCCATCGCCGGCAGGGCGATCAGCAGCCCGGCGCCGAATACCCACCCGGCCTGCCCGGACACCGCCCAGAGCGCCTCCGATCCGACCCCGCCGGCGGCCACCGGCAGGGTCTGGAAGCTCTCGACGAGCACCCGGATGAGCACCAGGTGCCCGTCGAGCCCGAGGTAGACCAGGGTGGCCAGAAGCAGGTAGAAGTGGCCGACCACCGGCACCTCGATGCCGTTCTGCGGGTCGGCGAGCGCGGCAAAGCCGAGCCCCATGAGCTGAGCGATCTGCTGGCCGGCGATCTCGAGCACCACGAAGGCCAGACGGGCCGCAAAGCCGAGCACCAGTCCGGTGAGGAGCTGCTCGGCGGCGGTGACCAGGCCCGCCCCGGAGAGCGGGTCGATTGCCGGCATCGGCGGGGCGAGCGGCGCCACCACCAGGCTCAGCACGAGCACCAGCCCGATCCGGACCCGGGCCGGCAGTGCCCGATAGCCGAACACCGGCGCGGCGATCACCAGCCCGGTGATCCGCGCCAGCGGCCACAGCCAGGCCCCGAGCCAGGCGAGCAGCCGCGGCGTGTCGACGAGCAGCAGCGTCGCGCTGGCGTCCATCACTCGATCAGGTAGGGAAGGTTCTCGAACAGCCGCCGGGTGAAGTCGCTGATCAGGGCCAGCAGCCAGGGGCCGGCGACCAGCATCACCAGGAAGGTCACCAGCAGCTTGGGGACAAAGCTCAGGGTCAGCTCGTTGATCTGCGTGGCCGCCTGGATCATGCCGATCAGCAGCCCGGTCAGCAGCGCCGGCACCAGCAGCACCAGGACCAGCGCAACGGTGACCTCGAGGGCCTGCTCGCCGGTGCTGAGCACGGTCTCGGGTGACATGGACTCCCCTCCCTCAGACCGCGAAGCTCGACGCCAGCGCGCCCATGATCAGCGCCCAGCCGTCGACCAGCACGAAGAGCATGATCTTGAACGGGAAGGAGATGATCAGCGGCGAGAGCATCACCATCCCCATCGACATCAGCACGCTGGCGACCACCAGGTCGATGACCAGGAAGGGGATGAAGATCAGGAACCCGATCTCGAAGGCGGTCTTCAGCTCGCTGGTCACGAAGGCCGGCATCAGCACGGTCAGCGGCACCTCCTCGGGGCTCTTCGGGGACCCCTTCCCGGCCATCTCCTCGAACAGCACCAGGTCGCTCTCGCGGGTATGCCCGAGCATGAACGAGCGCAGCGGCGCGGCGCCACGGACGAGCGCCTCGCGCAGCCCGATCTCGTCGCGCATGTAGGGCTGGAGGGAGGACTCGTTGATGCGGTCGAGGACCGGGGTCATCACGAACAGGGTCAGGAACAGGGCGAGCCCGAGCATCACCTGGCTCGAGGGCGTCTGCGCGGTGCCCAGGGCCTGGCGGAGGATGGCCAGGACGACGATGATCCGGGTGAACGCGGTCATCATGATCAGGGCCGCGGGCAGCAGGGTCAGGCCGGTCATCAGCGCCAGGATCTGGAGCGTGATGCTGTAGGTCTGGGCCCCGTCCGGGCCGGTGCTGACCTGGACGGCGGCGAGCCCCGGCTCGGCGCCGGCCAGCGGGGCCACGCCGAGCAGCGCGACGGCGAGGAGCAGCCGCAGGCTCACCGCCCCGCCTCCCCGCCCAGCCGCCGTGCCGCCGCGCGCACCTCGACGTCGAAGCGCCCGCGCTCCTCGGCCCCGATGGCCAGCGGCTCCTCGAGCACGTGGAGCGTCTCGACCCGCCCCGGCGCGACCCCGAGAAGGAGCTGGCGGGAGCCGACCTCGACGAGCACCGCGCGCTCGCGGGCCCCGAGCGAGAGCGCGCCGAGGACCCGCATCCCCGCGCCCCGCCCCGATCGCACCCCGAGCACCCGGCGCAGCAGCCACGCCGCGGCGAGGATCAGGCCAGTCACCACGGCCAGCCCGATCGCCATCTGCACCACCCGCTGTGCCCCGAGCACCGGCTCCGGGCCCTGGGCGGCCGCCGCCCCGCTCGCGACCAGCCCGCCGAGCAGGGCCGCGGCCAGTGGCCGCCGGGAAACGCGCGCGCTGCGAGCCATCACCACCGCCCCGCTCAGCCGAGCTTGCGGACCCGCTCGCTGGCGCTGATCACGTCGGTGAGGCGAATCCCGAACTTCTCGTTGATCACCACCACCTCGCCATGGGCGACCAGGGTGCCGTTGACCAGCACGTCGATCGGCTCGCCGGCGAGCCGGTCGAGCTCGACCACCGAGCCCTGGTTGAGCTGCAGGAGCTCGCGGATGGTCATCCGCGAGCGCCCGATCTCGATCGAGAGGGTGACCGGTATCTCGAGGATCGACTCGAGGTTGGCATCGCCGACGGTCGCCGACGGCGACTGGGCGGGCTGAAGCTCGGGCGGCGCGAAGGGGCTCTCCCCGGAGCGAGCGTCGATCGCCGGATCGGCGCTGCCGCCCGGCTCGGCTCGCGGCTCGCTGCCCGATGCGGCCTCCCCCAGCCCCTCGGCCACGGCCGCATCGAGCGCCTCGGTGGAGACCTCCTCGATCACGCTGTCGACATCCTCACTCATGGCTCTCCTCGCTTGCCGGCACGGTCAGCGCCTGCTGGGTGTGCTTGATCATCTCGACCACCTGGAGGGCCAGGTTGCCCTTGCTGACCCCGAAGCGGGCGCGAAACACCGGCGTGTCCTCGGCCCGCGCGATCACCGTCTCGGGCAGCTCGATCGGAATCACGCTGCCCGGGCGGCACTCGAGCAGCTCGCGCAGGGTCACCGTGGTGCTGGTCAGGGTGGCGTGAACCTCGACCTCGGCGCCCTCGAGCTCGCGGCGCAGCGAGCTCGCCCAGCGCGCATCCTGTTCGTCTCCGTCGCTCTTGTGCGCCGAGTCGAGGAGGTGGCGGATCGGCTCGATCATCGAGTAGGGCAGGGCCACGTGCAGCTCGCCGCCGCCGCCCTCGAGCTCGACCGCGAAGGCGCTGATCACCACCACCTCGCTGGCATTGACCACGTTGGCGTGACGCGGGTTGACCTCCGAGCCCTGGTACTCGAACTCGAGCGCCATGACCGGCGACCAGGCCGCCGCGAGGTCACGGAACATGTCGTCGAGCAGGCGGCGGATGACGCGCAGCTCGGTGGGCGTGAAGTCGCGCCCCTCGACCCGGTTGTGGAAGCGCCCGCCACCGAAGAAGTTGTCGACCACCGCGAAGATCAGCTGCGGCTCGAAGGTGAACAGCGCGGTGCCGCGCAGCGGGTGGATCTTCACCAGGTTCATGCTGGTCGGGACCAGCAGCCCATCGACGTAGTCGCCGTACTTGAGCGTGCGTATGCCGCTGCAGGCCAGCTCCGGGGTGCGGCGCAGGAGGTTGAAGAGGCTGGTGCGAAAGCGCCGCGCGAAGCGCTCGTTGACCATCTCGAGGGTGGGCATTCGCCCACGAATGATCCGGTCCTGGCTGGTGAAGTCGTAGAGCGGCAGATCATCGGCCGGCGCCGGGGCGACGCTCTCGGTCTCGACCTCGCCCTCCTCCACGCCCCCGAGCAGGGCGTCGATCTCGTCCTGGGAGAGGATGTCCGCCGATGCCACGCGCCGCACCTCGCCGCTACTGCATGACGAAGCTGGTGAAGTAGACCGCCTCGACCGTGCCCTCGGCGCCCTCGGCGTCGAGCACCTTCTGGATGGTCTTGAGCGCCTCGGCCTGGAGTCGCTCCTTGCCTTCACGGGTGGCCAGATCGGAGAACCGCTGGGTCCCGAACAGCACCATCAGGTCGTTGCGGATCGCGGGCATGTGGCGCTTGATCAGCGCCTCCACGTCGCTGTCCCGGGTCATCGCGCTCAGCCCGATCTGGAGAAAGTGCGAGCGTCCCCCGGTGCGGAAGTTGACCGTGAACTCGGGATCGAGATCGACATAGATCGCCGCCTGCGGCACCGCCGCGCTGGCCTGCTCGGCCTCCGCGGCGTCCTGCCCGCCGCCCAGCGACAGCACCCCGAGGAAGAGCAGGGTGCCGAGGGTGGCGCCGACCGCGAGCACGAATCCCACCAGGATGAAGATGAGCGGCTTGAGCCTGGAGGGCTTGGCGGCCTCCTCCGCAGCGAGCTCAACGCCGTCGGCCTCTGCTGCCTGTGCCAAGAGTCTGTCCTCCGGATGTCAGTGCACCCGCAGAGAAGCAACCTTCATGCCACGCCCGCTCCGCGGACAAATCAACCGCTTACGGCGTCCCCCAGGCCGAAGTGACGCGTTCTTGACGCCAGAGGAGGGATTCCGGCCGGTCGCCGGTCCCCGAGGGGTGGGCCGCGCAGCCCGGCGGCGACCGGGGACCTGCCGCAGCGGGACGGGCTAGCCCGGATATCTCACCGATGCGCGAAGCGAGGGCGTCGAGGCGCTGTCCTGGCGGGGCGCACGGACCGGAAGGCGGCGAAGGCGTAGCCGACACTACGTCGAGCCGGCTGGAGGGAGTACGTCCCACCAGGACAGATGGATCGGCGGCCGCAGCCGTGGATCGGTGAGATATGCGGGCTAGGCGTAGTGATCGAGCAGCCCGCTGCGGCCCGAGGCACGGCCGTAGCCACACGGCTCGTCCTCGCCCTCGGCGAACGGCTGCGCGAGCGGCGCGGCGCCACCCGCGCCACTCCCCGGGTCGCGCTGCGCGCCTCCCCCGTCGCCGCCCGAGACGGTGGCCTCGGCCAGGGTCAGGCCGCTCGCCGAGAAGACCTCGCGCAGCCGTGGAAGGGACGCATCGATGGCCTCACGTGTCGCCACGTGCCGGGCGGTGAGGGTGAGGCGGATGTGCTCGTCGGCGAGCGCGATGCGGATCTCGATCGGGCCGAGCTCGGGCGGCTCGATCTGGATCACCGCCGCCTGCACCCGCTCCCCGGCGAGCCATCGGACCCGCTGGGCGAAGCCCTCCCCCCAACCCGGGTCATCGATCCGCGCCGGCACGCTCAGGGTGCGCGTTGCCGCCGCATCGGTGGGAGCGGCGGGGGTGGGGTGCGCCCGCGCTGGCGGCGTGCCGGGAAGGAGGTCGGGTGAAGAGGCCCGGGGATCGGCCTCGCCGCCGGCCGCGGCGCGCTGGCGCGGCGACCCGGAGTCCTCCGTGGAGGTGGCCGCCGTCAGCGGCTCCCGCTCGACGTTCGCCGCTTCGCCCCGCGCCGAGTCGGGAGGAGCGTCCCGCCCGCCCGCCGGCCCGGCCTCGGGCCCGGGGCGCTGCCGGACGACGCCCGCCGAGTCGCCGCTGGACGGTGCACCCGCCCCGCGCCCCGGCCGCACCGGCGCGGCTCCGGGCGCCTCGCCGCGGCTGCCCGCCGGCGACCCGGCGAGCGCCACCGGTGCCTCGCCGTCCCCCTCCGCCGCGCCCGGCTCGAGCGGCAAGCGATTGCCGCCGGCGGCCGGCACCTGCCCCAGGGGGCCCTCCCCCGGGCTCCCCTCCCGCTTGGCAGGCGGCGCCTGCAGCCGCTGCGCGAGCAGCGCCGCGAACGGATCGAGGGCCACGAGCGGCTGAGCGCTCTCCTCGCGGCCCGGCTCGTCGCGGTCCGGCTTCGACGCGGCGGCTCCCGGCGGTCCCTGCTCTGCCACGGCCGGCTCGGCACCGCCGACCGCGCCGACGGGGGGCGGAAGGAGGCCCATCGCTCTGCTCTCCCGGTGTCATCGTGCCCACTCGGGACTTGCAAATCCCGGGCCAGGCCCCGCTGGGGGGGCGGGTCGGAGCGGCGCCGGGCCGAGCGCGCTACGTCTGGCGGCTGGCGTGCTCGTCGAGGCGCGCCTGGTCGCGCCGGACCCGCTCGCTGCGCACCCGCGCCAGGCGCCGCTCGATCACCCGGGCCAGTGCCCGGCGGCGGCTGCGCCGCTCGAGCCACAGCCGCTCGGCCTCGCGACAGGCGCCCTGGGCCCGCTCGAGCTCCTGCCCGGCCGCCTCGATGCCCTCCCCGAGCCGCTCCAGGAATGCCCGATAGGCCTTGACATGGCCGGCCGACAGACCCGAGCGGCTGCCCTCATCGAGGAGCGCCCGCTCGTACTCGCAGCGATAGCGCTCGAGCATCGAGCGCCGCTCGCGGATCGCGGCCAGCTCGACGCGGGCGCGGGCCAGCGCGCGGGCGGCCTGGTCCTCGGCCTGCCGGGCGTGGCGAACCAGGGGCTCGAGGCGCCGCCCGCCGGCGCTCATCATGAAGCCTCGCCTTCGGGCAGCAGCGCGGCGAGCTGGGCGAAGCTCTCCTCGAGCGAGACCGACTCGCCGAAGTCCTGGCGCAGAAAGGCCATCATCGCCGGGCGCAGCTCGATCGCCTGGTCGACCCGCGGGTCGCTGCCGCGCTGGTAGGCCCCGACGGTGATGATGTCGGCGTTCTGCTGGTAGGTCGAGTGAATGCCGCGAAAGCGCCGCGCCAGGGCGATCTGCTCGTCGGCGGTGATCGAGGCCATTGCCCGGCTGATCGAGGACTCCAGATCGATGGCCGGGTAGTGCCCCTGCTCGGCGAGCTCGCGCGACAGCACGACGTGGCCATCGAGGATCGCGCGGGCCGCCTCGGCGACCGGGTCGTCGGGCTCGTCGCTCTCGGTCAGCACGGTGTAGAAGGCGGTGATCGAGCCGCCGCCGTGATCGGCATTGCCGGCCCGCTCGATGAGCTGCGGGAGGAGCGCGAACACCGAGGGGGGGTAGCCGCGGGTCGCCGGTGGCTCGCCGATCGCCAGCCCGATCTCGCGCTGGGCCTGGGCGAAGCGGGTCAGCGAGTCCATCAGCAGCAGCACGCGGCGCCCCTGGCTGCGGAAGTGCTCGGCCAGGGTGGTGGCCAGCGCCGCCCCGTGGAGGCGAACCAGGGGCGGGTCGTCGGCCGGGGAGGCGACCACCACCGCCCGCTCGCGACCGGCCGCGCCGAGGATCTCGTGGATGAACTCGTTGACCTCGCGGCCACGCTCGCCGATCAGCGCCACCACGATGACGTCGGCGCTGGTGTAGCGGGTCATCATGCCGAGCAGCACGCTCTTGCCGACCCCGCTGCCGGCGAACAGCCCGAGGCGCTGTCCCTGGCCGACGGTGAGCAGCGCGTTGACCGCACGAATGCCGACGTCGAGCGGCTCGCGAATCGGCTTGCGGTGCAGCGGGTTGATCGGGCGCCCGTGAAGCGGCAGGCGGCGCTCGGCCCGTGGCGGCGGGCGCCCGTCGAGCGGGCGCCCGCGACCGTCCAGGACCCGCCCCAGGCAGGCCTCGCCGACGGCCACCTGACGCCCGCGACCGGCCGGCACGACCCGCGCGTTGGGGGCCAGCCCGCGGACCTCGCCGATCGGCATCAGCAGCAGCCCGTCGTGGGTGAAGCCGACCACCTCGGTGTCGATGCGGTGCCCGCCGGCGAGCACCACGTGGCAGCGATCACCGACCGCAGCCTCGCAGCCGCGGGCCTCGAGGGTCAGCCCGACCATCCGCGCCAGCCGGCCCTCGGCGGCCAGGGGACGCGGGGTCCGCGCGCGCGCCTCGTACGGCGCCAGCCTGCGCGCCCAGGCCCGCTGGCGGGCGCGGCGCAGCTCGCCGGCCGGTGCGTTCATCCGGCCTCCTCCTCGCCATCCGCCCCGCCGCCGAGCACCTGGGCCGCGGCCGCCTCGAGCCGCGCCTCGACGCTGGCATCGAGGCGCGACTCCTCGCTGAGCACCCGGCAGCCGCCCGGTGCCAGGGTATGGTCCTCGACCACCGTCACCCGGGCCTCGGCGGCATCGACGGCGAGCGCCTCGCGCACCTGCGCCAGATCCTCGGGATGCACCCGCACCCGTACCGTGCGGGCGCTGGCGGGAAGCGCGGCGAGCGCCTCGCGCACCGCGCTGACCACCAGCGCCCGATCGGTGCGGATCTCGCGCAGCACGATCTGGCGGGCCACCGCGAGGGCCACCCGCACCAGCGCCTGCTCGAGCTCCTCGTCGAGGGCGTCGAGCGGGGCGGCGAGCACCTCGAGCAGCTCCCGGCAGCGGGTGCGCAGCGGGGCGAGCTCGGCCTCGGCGTGCGCCCGCCCCTCGGCGTAGCCACGCTCCTCGCCGGCGGCACGCCCGGCCGCGTAGGCCTCCTGCCAGGCCTCGCGCTGGAGCGCCTCGAGCTGCGCGGCGGTGAGCGCCCGTGGCGCCCGCGGCGTCACCGGCGCACCGTCGACCGACGGCGCCGTCCAGCGCTCGCAGGCGGCGGCCTCCTCGGCGCTGAGCACCCGACCGCGTGATCCGGCTGCCATGCCCTGCCCCGCCTACACGAAGTCGTCGCCGCCGCCGAGCGAGATCTGGCCCTCCTCGGCCAGGCGCCGGGCGATGGCGACGATCTCCTTCTGCGCCTCGTCGACCTCGCTGACCCGCACCGGTCCCTTGGCCTCGAGATCGTCGCGCATCATCTCCGCGGCGCGCCGCGACATGTTGCGGAAGAACTTCTCGCGCAGCGCCTCGTCGGCGCCCTTGAGCGCGAGGATCACGCTGTCCGAGGAGGCCTCGCGAAGCACCTTCTGGATCGCGCTGTCGTCGATCTCGGCGAGGTTCTCGAAGACGAACATGCTCTCCTCGATCTGCTGGCCGATGTCGGCGTCGATCTCCTTGAGCGCCTCGATCAGCTCGGCGCTGGTGGCGCCGTCGATGAAGTTGAGGATCTCGGCGGCGAGCTTGATCCCGCCGATCGACTTCGACTGGCCCCCGGAGGTGCCCGAGACCTGGGCCTCGAGCATCTCGTTGAGCTCGCGCAGCGCGGCCGGCTGGACGGCATCGAGGGTCGCCAGGCGCATCAGCACGTCGGTGCGGGTCAGGGCAGGGAGGTAGCCGAGCACCTCGCCGGCCTGATCGCGCTCCAGGTAGCAGAGGATCAGGGCGACGATCTGGGGGTGCTCGTTGCGCACCAGGTCGGCGATCATCCGCGGCTCCATCCAGCGCAGCGACTCGATCCCCTTGGCGTTGCCGCCGACCATGATCCGCTCGATCAGGGCGTTGGCCTTGTCCTCGCCGAGCGCCCGGACCAGCACCCGGCGGATGTAGTCCTCGGAGTCGACCCCGAGCGAGGTGTGGGTCTCGACCGAGTCGAGGAACTCGTCGAAGACCTGCTCGACCTGCCCGGCGCTGACGTTGGCCACCCGCGCCATCGCCGCCCCGAGCCGATGGACCTCCTTGGGTCCCATGTGCTTGAGCACCTCGGCCGCGCCGCTCTCGCCGATGCTCAGCAGCAGCACCGCGGCGCGGTCGGTGCCGGGGAGCTCTGCGACCTGCTCAGCCATCCTGATTCACCCACTCCTTGATGACATTGGCCACCCTGCGCGGGTCCTCGCTGACCAGCGCGCGGACCGCCTCGACCTGCTCGCCGGCGCCCGGCAGCACCGGGCGGGCGCCCCGCCCCGACAGGCTCAGCCGATCCTCGGCGACCTCGCCGACCGCTCCCGCATCGCCGCCCTCGCGCGATGCACCCGGGAGCGCGGCGCGCCGCTCGGCCAGATCGCGGCTCACCAGGCTCTTCATCATCGGCCGCAGCACCCCGAAGACGAGCAGCAGCACGATCAGCGCCCCGCCCGCCTGGCGCGCCACGTCCCACACCCAGGGCCGCTCCCAGAGCGGCGGCTCGGGGACCGGCTCGGCGGCCGGCGGGCGCGAGAAGGGGACGCTGGTCACCTTGACGCTGTCGCCGCGATCCGGGTCGAAGCCGACCGATTCCTTGACCAGGGCGGTCATCCGCGCCAGCTCCTCGGGGCTGCGCGGGCGGGTGATCACGGTGCCGTCACTGGCCACCTCGCGGTGCGCGTCGACCACCACCGCCACCGACAGGCGGCGCAGCGTCGCGGCCGCCCGGCGGGTGTGGCTGACGGTGCGATCGAGCTCGTAGTTGCGGGTCGCCTCGCGCCGCCCGCCGCCCGTTCCCCGGGCCGCCGGGCCCGCCGGCGCGCTGGCCGCGGCCGCCTGCTCGGGGGCGCTCGCCGGTCCCGGAGGGACATTGCTCAGCGCCCCGGGCACCCCGCCGACGCCGCCCCCGCCGCCGCCCTCCTCGATCAGCCGCTCGCTGCGCAGCGCCGCGGCATCGGGGTTGAAGCTCTCGCGGGCCTGCTCGGTGACGGTGAAGTCGAGGTCCGCGCTGACCTGCGCGCGGACCCGATCGGGACCGACGATCGGCGTGAGGATCTCCTCGATCCGGCGCACGTACTGGCGCTCGAGCGTGCTGCGGTAGTCGAGCTCCTCGCGGCTCGGCCCCGCGCCCGGCGGGGTCCGCGGGCGGGTGAGCAGGCGCCCGTCCTGATCGACCACCCGAACCGCGCTCGACTCCAGGTTGGGGACCGCCGCGGCGACCAGATGGGCGATCGCCTCGGGCTCCCCCTCGCCGAGCGCCCGGCCCGGGAACAGCTCGACCAGCACCGAGGCGCTGGCCCGGCGCCGGGTGCGCGCGAAGGCCGTCTGGCGCGGCACGGCAAGGTGGACCCGCGCCGAGCGGACATTGCGCAGCGAGCCGATGGTGCGGGCCAGCTCGACCTCGAGCGCGCGCTGGTAGCGGGCGCGCTCGATGAACTGCGTGGTGCCGAAGCTCTGGCCCGCCTCGAGCAGCTCGAAGCCGCGCCCGCTGCCGCGCGGCAGGCCCTCGCCGGCGAGCTTCAGCCGGGCCTCGTGGACACGACCGGCGGGAACCAGGATGGCGCCGCTCCCGGGCTCGATCCGGTAGGGGATCCTGGCCTGCTCGAGGGCCTGGCCGATGGCGCTCGCCTCGGTCCCGTCGAGGCTCCCGTAGAGCAGCGCATAGCCGGGCTCGCGCGACCACAGCGCGACCCAGACTCCGAGCGCGATGCTCGCCGCGAGGGCCGCCAGCAGCGCGGCCTGGCGCCACATCGACAACCTTCCGAGCCCCGCCAGGGCGCTTCCCGAGCCTTCGACCGTCGTCGCGTCCGCCATCACTACCCCCGACTCACCGGCGCTGCCGGGCCACCTGGCCCGCACGCCTCACCGCCGTCCGGCCGGCGCCTTCGCCGCCCTGCGCTCCGCCCGCCGACGGTGCCGCAACACCCTCGCAGCGCGCGCCGAGGCGCGACGGCGGCGGGCACCGACCGTGCCGTTCAGAGCGGCATGTTCATGACGTCCTGGTAGGCCCGGACCAGGCGATTGCGCACCTCGGTGGCCGCCTGGAAGGCGATCCCCGCCTTCTCGACGGCGACCATCACCTCGGCGAGGCTGACCCCGGGGTCACCGCGCTCGAATGCCGTGGTCAGATTCCCGGCGCGCTGCTGCAGGGCGTTGACCTGCTCGATCGAGCGCTCGAGGAGGCTGGCGAAGCTCGTCCCGCCCGCCTCCCCGGCCGCGTCCGGCCGGGCCGGCAGCCGCCCGGCCTCGGCGGCCAGCACCCGCAGCCGCGCCACCAGCTCGCCCGGGTCCACATTGCGAATTTCCACCTTCGCTCCTCCTGGCACTCCTGCCGTCGCCGGGCCGCTCAGGCGCAGGCCCGCCCCTCGGGAATGGCAATCCCGGCCGCGCGCATCCGCGCGAGCTTGTAGCGCAGCGTGCGCGGGCTGATCCCGAGCCGCTCGGCGGCCCGTTTGCGACTCCCGGCACCGGCCTCCAGGGCCTCGAGGATCAGGCGCTGCTCGCTGCGCGCAAGGTCGTCGTGCAGACCGTTCGGGGCCGGCCCGGCCTCGGTCGCCTGGGTCGCCGCCTCGAGGCGGACGGTGTGCTCGTCGAGCAGCGGGCCTGCGCCGAGCACCAGCGCGCGCTGCACCACGTTGTCGAGCTCGCGCACGTTGCCCGGCCAGGGATGCGCGCGCAGCCGGGCGATGGCCGCCGCGGTGAAGCGCGGGATCGGGCGAGCGGCGGCTCGGGCCGCGCGCGCCGCGAAGTGCTCGGCGAGCGGCACGATGTCGCCGGGGCGCTCGCGCAGCGCCGGCACCCGCAGCGGGAAGACGTTGAGCCGGTAGTAGAGATCCTCGCGAAACCGGCCGCTGCTCACCGCCTCGGCGAGATCGCGGTTGGTGGTCGCCAGCACCCGCAGGTCGAGGCCGATGCTGCGCTGCCCGCCGAGGCGCTCGACCTCGCGCTCCTGGAGCACCCGCAGCAGCTTGGCCTGCAGGGCGAGGTCCATCTCGCTGACCTCGTCGAGCAGCAGCACCCCGCCCTGGGCCTGCTCGAACTTTCCCGGGCAGGCCTTGTAGGCCCCGGTGAAGGCCCCCTTCTCGTAGCCGAAGAGCATCGCCTCGAGCATGTTGTCGGGGATCGCCGCGCAGTTGACCGCGACGAACGGGGCCCCGGCCCGCGCCGAGCAGCCGTGGATGAAGCGCGCCATCACCTCCTTGCCGACCCCGCTCTCGCCGCTGATCATCACCGTCACGTCGCTGGCCGCGACCCGGCGTGCCAGCGCCAGCAGCTCGCGCGAGGCGGGGTCCTCGGCGACCGGCTCTGCGGGGCGGCCCGAGGCGGCGCCGAGATAGCTGGCCACCTTGCCGACCAGCACCTCGGCCTCGAACGGCTTGATCAGGTAGTCGACGGCGCCGCGGCGCATCGCGTCGACCGCCTGCTGGACCGTTCCGTAGGCGGTCATCAGCAGCACCGGCACCCCGGGGTGCTCGACCTGCAGCCGGTCGAGCAGGCCGAGTCCGTCGAGCCGTTCCATGCGTACGTCGGAGACCACCAGGTCGATCGGTCGAGAGCCGCTGACCGCCAGCGCCTGGTGTCCGTCGGCGGCCGGATAGGCGGCAAAGCCGGCAATCTCGAGCGTCGCGCAGAGCGCCTCGCGCAGGGCCCGATCATCCTCGACGACGAGCACGTTCGCGGTCATCGGTCACCCCTCGTCAGGCCGGCAATCCGCCGGGTCCGCCTCGCCGCGGGACCGGGCGGGCGCGGCAGGCCGGCTTGCGCCCCCGGGCACCGCCCGGGGCGCGGGAAGCAGCATCCGCAGGCGGGTCCCGCCGGGGCCGGTGCGCACCAGCTCGAGCCGCCCGCCATGGCTCTCTGCCACCCCGCGGGCGATCGCCAGCCCGAGCCCGGTGCCGTCCGCGCGGGTGGTGAAGAACGGCTCGAAGGCCCGCTCGCGCACCACCGGCGCCATCCCCGGACCATCGTCGCTGACCCGCAGCTCGACGAGCGTGGGGCCGGCGGCCAGCGCGACCTCGACCCGCCTCGCGCCGGCCTGGGCGGCGTTCTCGAGCAGGTTGTCGAGGGCGCTGAGCAGCGCCTCGCGGCTTCCGGTCACCGGCGCGGCGGCGGCCCGGAGGGTGATCTCGCAGCCACGCCCGGCGAGCCGCGGACGAATTCGCTCGAGATGCTCGACCAGCGCCTCGCCGAGATCGAAGCGCTCGACCTCGATGCGCCCGCGGCGCGCGAAGGCGAGCAGATCCTCGACCAGGCGCTCGAGGCGCCGCAGGGTTGCGGCGATCCGTTCGAGCGCCGCTCCGGCCGGTCCCTGCCCGCCCAGGCCGCGCAGCGCCCCGACGTCGAGCAGCGCCGCGGCAAGCGGGGTGCGGATCTGATGGGCCAGGGTCGCGGCGACGTTGCCGAGCTCGCACAGCCGCCGGACCTGCTCCATGCGAGCCTGCAGCTCACGGGTCTCGGTGACGTCGGCGAGCAGCAGCAGCTGGCCGGGCTCGGGGGCCAGCGAGCAGGTCGTCAGGTGCACCCTGCGCCCGCTGCGCAGGCGCAGGTCGGGTCCGTCGCCAGGCCGCTCGGCGAACCGCTCGGCGACCACCTCGCGCCACCGCGCTCCGCGCATCCCGGCCCCGAGCAGCGCCTCGGCAGCGGGGTTGCAGTCGTCGACCCGACCGTCGCCGTCGAGCACCACCACCCCGGCCGGCAGGACCTCGAGCAGGCGCTGCAGGCGCCGCGACAGCCGTTCGGCCTCGGCGCGACGCCGGCCCTCTCCTCGGCGTGCCGCGCTGAGCTGGGCGGCGAGCTCGGCGACCCGCTGCTCGAGCTCCCGGTAGCTGCGGGTGAGCGCCCCCGAGGCCCGCTCGAAGTCCCGGAAGGCCGACCCGAGCTCCGCCACCGCCTGCGCCTGCTCGACCGCTGCCAACCCGAGCCCTCCCGATTTCCGGCCACCCCAGCGTGGCCGCTCGGCCGGATCTCAGCAAGATGCGTGCCGCCCCCTTGCGGGCGGAGATGCTCGCGGTCGTTCTCGACCGATCAGGCAGTTACGAAAGGGCGGGCGGGCGGCCCCGGGTCGTGCGTCAAATCCCCGACACCCCTTCCTGGCGCTGGATGCCGTACTTGCGCATCTTCTCGACCAGGGTCGTTCGCCCCATGCGCAGGCGCTTGGCGGCATGGGCGACCACCCCGCCGGCCTCCTCGAGGGCCTGCTCGATGAGCATGTACTCGAGCCGGTTGAGGTGCTCCTTGAGGTCGAGACCCTCGCGCGGCAGGGTCTGGGTCGCGACCACCGCCCCGGACATGCCGAGATCGGCCTCGGCCGGCCGCTCGCGCAGGCTCCGGCGGGTCCGGTACTTGTCGGGCAGGTCGTGCTCGTCGACCACCCCGAAGGGATAGAGGATCACCAGTCGCTCGATCAGGTTGGCCAGCTCGCGCACGTTGCCCGGCCACGGGTAGCCGGCCAGCGCGCCCATCGCTGCCGGGGTGAGCCGGATCGAGCCGCGCCGCTCGTTCTCGAGGCGCTGGATCAGATCGTTGACCAGCAGCTCCAGGTCATCGATCCGCTCGCGCAGCGGCGGCATCTCGATCGGGAAGACGTTGAGACGATAGTAGAGGTCCTCGCGGAAGGTGCCCGCCGCGATCGCCTCCTCGATGTTGCTGTGGGTGGCGGCGACGATGCGCACGTCGGCGGTGATGCTGCGGTTCGAGCCGACCCGCTCGAAGGTGCGCTCCTGGAGCACGCGCAGCAGCTTGACCTGCATCGCCAGCGGCATGTCGCCGATCTCGTCGAGGAACAGCGTTCCTCCCTCGGCCATCTCGAAGCGCCCGCGCCGGGCGCTGATCGCCCCGGTGAAGGCCCCCTTCTCGTGGCCGAAGAGCTCGCTCTCGAGCAGCTCCGAGGGGATCGCGCCGCAGTTGACCGGCACGAACGGCTTGTAGCGACGCCGCGAGTAGTAGTGGATGTTGCGGGCGACCACCTCCTTGCCGGTCCCCGACTCGCCGAGCAGCAGCACCGTCGCGTCGGTGTCGGCCACCCGCTCGATCAGCCGGCGCACCTGGCGGATCGCCTCGCTGCTCCCGACCAGGTTACGGAACAGCTCGAGGGCGCGGGGAGCACCGTCGGCATGGCGGCTCTCGCGATAGAGCTGGACCTTCTGCAGGGCGTGCTGGAACTCCGCGCAGCGCAGCGGCAGCGAGACGCTGGCCAGGGCGGCGCTGGCCAGCTCGCCGGCGCAGCGCCGGTCCTCCTCGTCGTCGGCGCTCAGCACGATCGCGGGCAGGTGCGGATGGCGCTCGCGAATCGCCTCGAAGGCGCTCGCCACGCCCCCCTCACCGCCAGCGGCGACGATCAGCAGCAGATGGTACTCGGCGGCGCCGCCCGCGAAGCGCTCCCAGTCCCCCGGGCCGGCGACCACCGGCTCGTAGTCGAGAAAACGCAGGATCGTGCGCAGCTCGTCGGCGAGCGCAAGGTCGGAGCAGATCACCAGGGCTTGGAGCATCGAGCGCGAGTCTCTCGACCGGTTGCGCCCCCACCCGGACCCCCCCGCGCGCGGCCGCGGCGAGAGTTAAGCACCGGGGGCCGCGATTGTCAAAAATTTGTCGTGCGAGCGGGGCTCAGCCCTGATCGGCGCGCTCGTACTGGCGCGCCCCGTGCCTCGATCGGCGCAGCCCGGCCAGCCGTGTCGCGATCTCGTCGCGTAGCCGGCACGCGCTGGCCGCGAGCCGGGCGTCCTCACCGGCGAGCCGCCGGGCCTGCTCGCGCTCGGCGCCGGACAGGAGCGCAAGCGGCCCGGCGAGCGCGGCGCGCACGGTCGCGTCACGGGCCAGGGCGAGGCGCCTCAGCGGCTCCCACTCGCCCCGCTCGAGCAGCGCCAGCATCGCCTCGGTCTGCTCGAGGGCCAGCCCCAGCTTCGCCCCGGCAGGCGCGGCGGCCCGGCACGCTCCACCGCCGGGCAGGGGCGCCTCCACGGCCTCGCGGCGGCCGGTGGCATCGGAGCCGCTCCGATCCACCCTACATGCCCCCCGCGGCCCGCTGGACCCGGCCGTCCGGACGCTCCTCGAGTCGCTCGGGAATGGCATCCCAGGCCTCCTTGATCTCGCCGAGCAGGCGGTGGACCTCGCCGAGCGCGTCGCGGTCGTTGCGCAGGTTGGCCTCGAGCAGGCGAGCGGTCATGTACTCGTAGAGGCGCTCCAGATTGAGCGCGATCTCGCCGCCGGCCTCGGGATCGAGGCTCGCCCGCAGGGCGTCGATGATCGAGATCGCGAGCCCGATGTTGCGTCCCTTGGCCGCGACCTCGCCGCGCTCCATCTGCCCGCGGGCGGTCGCGATGCGCGCCAGGGCGCTGGTCATCAGCACCTGGATCAGCCGGTGGGGGGAGGCCTCCTCGACTCCACTGGCCGCTCCCCTGCCGTACTCTCTGACCGCATCGGCGGCATGGCTGCGCATCATCGACTCACTCCTTCACTTTGCTGACGCTCCTTGCCGAGGAGCCCGAATCACCTTCTCCTGCCGCGCGCCGAGCCCACCGCCTGCAGCGCCTCGAACTGGCGGGCGATGAAGTCGCTGGTCGTCTGCAGCTCGCTGACGATGCGGTCCATCGCCGTGAACTGGCGCAGCAGCCGCTCCTCGAGGGAGCTCATGCGGCGCTCAAGGGCCGCACGGCGGTCGTTGACGTCGTCGACCCGCTCGCCGAGCGAGTCGATCCGCGATTCGATGACCCCGCTGCTGCTGGCGTAGGCATCGAGCTTGCCGGCCAGCGTGCCGGCCAGCCCCTGGTCGCCGCTGAAGTAGGCGGCGACATCGTCCAGACCGCCGGCCAGCGCCGCGTCGAGGGTGGTCGAGTCGATCTTCAGCTTGCCGTCGGCACCGGTGGTGATGCCGAGGTCGGTCAGGTGACGGATGCTGCCGGTGGCCCCGTAGCGGGCCGCCACCCCCTCTCGAATGATCCGCTGCACGGCGCGCAGGGTCGCATCGCCGAGCAGCACCCCGTTGCTGCCGCCGGCCGCATCGAACGCCGAGAGGCTGGCCAGGGTCTCGGTGAGGCTGTTGTAGCTCGACACGAAGGTATCGATGGCGCCGCGCACCGCGGCCTCGTCCTTGCTGACGGTGAGCGTCACCGCGGTGGTGCTCTCGGCAACCAGGGTCAGGGTCACCCCGTCGATGGCGTCGCCGATGGTGTTCTCGGCGCGGGTCACGCTCATCCCGTCGATCTGGAGCAGCGCATCGCGCGCGCCCTGCAGCTCGACGAGCTGGGTGACCCCGCTGCCGGCCGGGTCATAGACCAGCCGCGAGAGGCCGGCCGCATCGGTGTCATTGCCGTCGTCGTCGCTGACCGTCACGGTCAGGGCATTGGCGGTGCCGGTCTTGCCGGCGGTGAGCAGCAGCCGGGTCTCGCTGCCCCCGGCGCCGTCGTCGACGGTCACCAGGGTCGCGCTGACGCCCGGGTTGTCGCTGGCGGCATTGATCGCATCGCGGACCTCGGCGAGGGTGTCGCTGCCGCTGGCCACGGCCACCGTGAAGCTGCTCGTGCCCTGCGAGATCGTGATCGAGCCGCTGCCGACAGTGCTGGTCGGATCGGCGAATCCGACGCTGCGCAGCTTGTGCGCCTGGGCGAGGTAGGTCACGGCGATCGAGTAGCTGCCGGGCACCGCTGCGCTGCTGGTGCTGGCGGTCAGCACGCTGCTGTCGCTCGAGACCGCCTGGCGGGTCTGGTAGGTGGCGGTGCTCTTGAGGGTCTGGAGCGCCGAGGTGAACTCCGAGATCGCCCCCTTGAGGAGGCCGAGCCCGGAGATCTCGGCCTGGATGGACGCCTCCTCGGAGTCGAGCCGCGTCTCGACCGGCTGGCGCTCGGCGGCGACCAGCTTGTCGATGATCCCGGCGATGTCGAGCCCGGAGCCGATCCCCGGCGAGGACACAGATGCCATGCAGCGCGCCTCCTCTCGCGAGCGTCGGCCGGCCGTGGCCTCGGGCGACGCGATGCCTCCACTCGGGGGCGCCCGTGCGCCCCGCCCGTCCCGGCTGCCCCGCGACGCCCGGTGCGTCACGGGGCAGCGTCCCGTCTTGCCACGCGGCTCAGACCGTCACATCGATCCCCAGCGAGTTGCCGCTCGCCTTCAGGTGCTCGACCAGACTGAGCACCTGCTCGGGCGGGATCTGGCGCACGACCTCGTCGGTCTCGGCATCGAGCACCTTGATCACCACCCGTCCGGTCGTCTCGTCGACGCTGAAGCGCAGCTCCCGGCGGACCTGCTGGGCCAGCGCATTGAGATGGTCGACGGCCTGCGACAGCTCGCGCGCGGACAGCGGGTCGGAGCCGCGACCGCTGGGATCCAGCGACCGCGACGACGTCTCCGCCGCCCGTTGCACTGCCTCGGGCACCTCCGACGGCCTGCGCACCGACGCCCCCACGAGCCGGCTCGTGGCCTGGGTCGAGAGTTCGGTGGTCGGCATCGTCTTCTCCGCGTCTGTCATCCTGCGGCTGGGGCCGGCCGGGCGGTCTCAGACCGCCCGGTCAAGCCCCGGGTGCCCTCCTACTGCAGCAGCGCGAGCACGTTCTGTGGCACCGCGTTGGCCTGGGCCAGCACCGCCACGCCGGCCTGCTGGAGGATCTGCGAGCGGGTCAGCTCGGCGGTCTCCTTGGCGAAGTCGGCATCCCGGATCCGCGAGCGCGCGGCGTTGAGGTTCTCCGAGGTGGTGGTGAGGTTGCGCACCGTGGCCTCGAAGCGGCTCTGGATGGCGCCGAGCGCGGCGCGATTCGAGTTGATCGCGTCGAGCGCCGAGTCGACCGCCAGGATCGCGTTGTTGGCCCCGCTGACGCTCGAGATGTCGATGGTCGCCACCGAGCCGCTGGTCTGCAGGGTCACGCTCCCCGAGGAGTTCAGCCCGAGGATGTCGGCACCGGCGGTGATGGCCACCGCGCTGGTCGACTCGAGCTTGACCTTGCCGCGCAGCGCGAACGAGTTGTAGGAGGTGGCGGTCGAGGCCTCGGTCTCGGTGAAGGTCCCGAAGGCGGTGGTCAGCACGCCCGCCTCGGTGCCGGTGCCGCCGTCCGTGTAGGTGAGCTTCTCCTCGACGATGACGTCACGCCCATCGCTCGCGTCGAGCTGCAGGTTGCCGCTGGTGTCCTTGGTGGCGGTGACCCCGGTGGTGTCCTTGTAGGCGTTGATCGCGGTGACGACGTCGTCGATGGTCACCGAGGTGACGGTCTTCGAGAAGGTCTTGGTGAGCACCTGCTGGCCGTTGATGCGCAGCGTGTAGGCGGCGGTGTCGGCATCTGCGCTGACCCCGGTGAAGTTCGCGAAGTTGCTCGAGACCGCCGAGATGGTCTGCGAGTTGCTCGCCGAAGCGGTGACTCCGCTGACGTTCGAGGCATTGATGGCCTGGGCCAGGGCGTAGGCCGAGGCGTCGCCGCGCGCGTTGGCGGTCCCCGAGCTGAAGTTGCTGTCGAGGGTCGTGAAGCTGTCGCCGCTGACCGCGTAGTCGACCGACTTGACGATCGAGGTCCCGCCGATGGTGATGTTGGACCCGTTCGAGGCGGTCCCGTTGACCCCGGCGTAGGTGTCGGCGTTGTTGGTCACGGCCACCGCGAGCTTGGTGCCGGCGGTCTGGGTCGAGCCGGTGTTGTTGCTCACCGAGCTCGACTGGCTCACGAAGCCGCCGATGTCCTTGGTGCGGATGCCGCTCACCGAGACCGAGATGGTCTGGTTGGCGTTGGCACCGACCTGGAACTTCTGGGCGGTGAAGCTGCCGTCGAGCAGCTTGGTGCCGTTGAACTCGGTGGTCGTCGAGATCCGGTCGAGCTCGCTGACCAGCTGCGAGACCTCGGTCTGCAGCGCGGCACGGTCGCTCGAGCTGTTGGTGGCGTTGGCCGACTGCACGGCCAGCTCGCGGATGCGCTGGAGGATGTTGGTCGCCTCGGCCTGGGCGCCCTCGGCGGTCTGGGCCAGCGAGATGCCGTCGTTGGCGTTGCGCGCGGCCTGGCTCAGCCCGCGGATCTGGGCGGTGAAGCGCTCCGAGATCGCCAGCCCGGCGGCGTCGTCCTTGGCGCTGTTGATGCGCAGGCCCGAGGACAGGCGCTGCATCGCGGTGCGCAGGGTGCCCCGCGAGCGGTCCAGGTTGCGCTGCGCGTTGAGCGACAGCAGGTTGGTGTTGATGACTTGTGGCATGGATCAGCTCTCCTGAACGGGCGCCGGGGGGCCGCCACTCGGGGCGTGCCGGCCGGCGCCGGCCTCGTCGATGGCGGATATGCCCGCGACCGGGCATTCACCGCCTCCGCCGGCTCTATCGGCCTTCAGGGAGTGAACTTTAGCCACCGCCCCTCCTTGGGAAACGATCGGCGCGGGCCCCTCCGGAACCGGAAAACGGTTCTTCCATCATATGGTTACGAATGCCCGTCGCGGCCCATCGCGACGCTCCTGGGCGGCTCACAGGAAGTCGAACAGCGACAGGTTCTGGATCGCCACGAAGGAGCGCTGGGCGGCCTCCAGGCTGGCGCTGCCGCGGGTCAGGCGGGTGATCGCCTCGGCGATGTCGACATCGCGGATGGCGCTGATGTTCTCCTGCAGGTAGAGCTCGAAGTCGGCGTTGGTCTCCTGCTCGCTCTCCACCGTGCCCAGCCGCGCGCCGATCCGTGCCCGCACCTCGACGGTCTTCTCGAGCGCCTGGTCGATGTCGGCCAGGGCGCGGGCCAGGGCGTTGGCGCGGCGGGTCGCGCTGGTGGTGCCGGTACCGTTGATGGCGAGCGCGTCGAGCACCGAGCGCACGGTGGCGAACATGTCCTGGTGGGCGCTCGGGGCGACGGTGAACTCGTCGCCCACCGCCGGCTGCCCGGAGAGGGTCACGCTGATCCCACGGAACCCGATCGCCGCCCCGTCGGCATAGTCGCCGCTGGCGATGGTGGCGCCGCCGGCGTCGCGGACCGTGTAGCGCAGCGTTCCCGTCGCGTCGGAGAAGCCGATCGTGTAGCTGCCGCCATCCCACTGGCTCGGGTCGGTGATGCTGCCCTGGTCGATGACCGCGCTGCCGGTGTTGCCGGCATCGGCGGCCACCGCGAAGGTGCCGTTGCCGTTGCGGATCTCGAGGAACACGTCGCTGCCCGAGTCGCTGATGTCGACCCGGGTCTCGCTGCCGATCTGCAGCTCGCGCCGGCCCTGATCGCCGGCGTAGCGGACCGCACCGCCGGCGGCGAGCGTGAACGGCCGGGTGCGGCTGGAGTGGCCCGAGAAGAGGTAGTCGCCGCTCGCGTCGCGGCTGTTGGCCAGATCGAGCAGCTCGTCGAGGCGGTGGCGGATCTCCTGGGCGATGCTCGCCCGGTCCTCGTCGGCGAGCACCGGGGAGTTGCCCTGGACGGTGAGCTCGCGGACCCGCTGGAGCAGGTTGGCAACGCTGGTCAGCACGCTCTCCTCGCGCGACAGCCGGTTGACCGCATGCTCGGCGTTGGCCTGGTACTGGCGATTGAGCGCCAGCGCCTGGTCGAGGTCGAGCGCCCGGCCGGTCGCGGCCGGGTCGTCGGCCGGGGCGAGCAGCCGCCTGCCGCTGGCGAGCTGCTGCTGGGTGCGGGCCAGCTCGGCCTGGGTGCGCTCGATGGCGGCCAGGCCGCGCTGGAAGAACCAGGGGGTCGAGATCCGCATCCCCGGCTACCTCGACATCGCCCGCAGCAGGGTCTCGAAGACCTGGTTGGCGGTGGCAAGCATCTGGGCGGCGGCCTGATAGGCCCGCTGGTAGCGGAGCAGCTCGGCGGCCTCCTCGTCGAGGTTGACGCCGGAGACCGACTCGCGGGCCTGGGTGATCTGGTCATGCACCGCCTGCTGGGCCTCGGCGTTGATCTCGGACTGGCGGGCGAGCACCCCGATGCGGGTGATCTCCTGCCCGTTGGCCTCCTCGAAGGTCGCCGCGCCGCCGTCGAGCAGCGCCCCGACCTGCAGATCGGCCAGCGCCAGGGCGTTGCGGTTGTCGCCGACCCCGGCGGTGTTCGGCCCGACGGTGATGGTGTCGCCGGCGGCCGGCGTGCCGACCAGCTCGAGGGTCCAGCCGTTGAACGAGATCGGGGCCCCGGAGGTGTACGGGATCGCGCTGCTCGGGCTGCCGGTGGTCGCACCGCTGACGCTGAAGGTGCCCGGGGGGTCGTCGAAGGTGATGGTGACCGGATCGGCGAGGCTCGGATCGCCGGCGCCGTTCACAGTAACCGAGGCGACGGCCCCGGTGCCGCCATTGGCGGCCCCGCTGGTGGCGACCCCGCGCTCGATGGCGAAGGTGTCGCCCGCGGCCGGCGCCCCGCTCAGGGTGAAGCTCACCCCGTTGAACTGGTAGCTGCTGGCCGTCGAGAAGGAGACCCCGCTGGCCAGGGTCGCGCCGCTGGCCGCGTCGAGGACATCGAAGGTGCTCGGCGTGGTGAAGGTCAGCTCGATGCGGCCCTCGGGGGCATTGACCCGCAGGTTCTGCACCGCCACGTCGCCGATGTTGGTCAGCGCCGCGCCCGCGCGCACCGGCAGGGCGGCGGCGAGCTGGCGGACCGAGTCGGCCTCCACGCCGATCGCCGCCCCGGCAGCGCGGGTCGGCTGGATGAGGAAGCGGTCGCCGTCGGCGATGCTGCCGGCGGCCAGGCTCAGCTCGAGCCCGTCGACCACCGCGGGCGTCGCCGGGAAGCCCGCCAGCGTGGTCTGGGCGCCATCGGAGAGCCGGGTGAGGAGGTAGCTCGACCCCTGGCGCTCGAGGCGGTAGTCGCTGGTGGTCAGCGCCGAGACGTCGAGCAGCCGCACCGCCAGGGTCGCCGAGCCGCTGTTGTCCTGGTGGGAGAAGATCCGCGCGGCGCTGCCATCGAGGTCGGTGAGCAGGTCGCCCCCGCGGTTGCCGTCGAGATCGGTGCCCAGCCGGTGCCGGGCGTTGACCGCGTGGCTGAGGGCCAGCGCGACCCGCCCCAGCGCGTTCTCGGCCCCGTCGAGCACCTCGCGCCGGAAGGCCAGCAGCCCGGCCAGCTCGCCGCCGCTGAGCACCTCGGAGATGAACCCGGAGGCTCCGCCGGCGGTGGTGAACACCACCTCCTGGCGGGCCGGATCGAACGGGTCGGGCCGCAGCCCGAGGGTCGCGGAGGTCGCCCCGACCACCAGCACCTGCCCGGTTCCGGTGGTCACGTTGAGCGACCCGTCGTCCTGGGCGAAGACGCTGATGCCGATCCGCTCGGCGAGCTTGCGGATCAGCTCGTCGCGCTGGTCGCGCAGGTCGTTGGCCTCGCCTCCGGCCCCGGCCTCGGCGGTCACCACTCGCCGGTTGAGGGTGGCGATGCCCTCGGCGTAGCTGTTGATCTCGCCGATCAGCTGGCGCAGCCGCCCGTCAATTGCCTGGCGCTGCTGCTCGAGGCGCAGATCGAGGGTCTGGAAGCGGCGCACCAGGGCGTCGGCCTCGCTCAGCACGACCTGCCGCGAGGGCACCGAGGCGGGGTCGTCGGCGAGGTCGTGGAGGGCCCCGAAGAAGCGCTGGATGGCAGGGGCGAGGCCGCCGTTGGCATCGCCGAGGAGGTTGTCGATCTCGGCGCTGAGGTCGCGGTACAGCTCGAGCTCGCGCAGGTTCGAGGTGCTGGTGCGCAGCTCGCCGGTGAGGAACTGGTCGTAGATGCGGCGGATGCCGGCGACCTGGACCCCGGCGCCCACGAAGCCGATCCCGCCCCCGGCGGCCTCCCGGGAGACCAGGTCGACCCGCTGGCGGGTGTAACCCGGGGTGTCCACGTTGGCGATGTTGTGCCCCGCGGTGGCCAGCCCGGTGCGCGCGGCGAGCAGCCCCGAGAGCCCCGATCCGAACAGCCCGCTCGGTCCTGCCATCGATCGACCTCCGTCCCGATATCGTCACAGCGAGCGGGTGGCTTTAACCCGCTCGAGCGCCCCGAGCACCTTCTCGGGGTAGCCCGGGTCGGTGGCGTAGCCGCCGGCGGCGAGCGCCTCGAGGTAGGCACGCGGCTCGGCGGCCCCGCGCGCCGCGGCGTAGCGCGGGCTGGTCGAGACCAGGCGCACGTAGTCGTCGAAGCTCGCCGCGATCGACGGGTAGACACGAAACGGCGCCCAGACCCGGACCATCGCCCCGTCGCGGTACTCGAGCGTCGCCTTGTAGACGCGCGGCCCGTCCCATCCCCCATCCGCCTTGATGCCGAACAGGTTGTGGCTGCTGGTGCCCTCCCGGGTACGGATCACCGCCCGCCCCCAGCCACTCTCGAGCGCCGCCTGGGCGACCAGCAGCGCCGGGTCGACCCCGAGGGCGCGGGCCGCGCGGCGGGCCTCGGGAAGCACCGCCGCGACGAACTCGACCGGATCCCGCGGGCCGCCCTGCTCCCAGGGCCCGCCGGTCGCCTCGGCTGGCCGCGGCTCGGCGCGGGCCGCCGGGCGGCTCGCCGACCGGCACCTCTCGCCGGCCGGCGGGGCGAGGCCGTCGGTCCCCGGCCCCGGCATGGCGCAGCGCGCGGCAGGCGGCGGGGGGCCGGCCGCCTCTCCGGCGGGCCGGCTCGCCGGAGCACGTCCTGGCAGGGCGATCGGGTCGGCGGCCTCGGCCGGTCGGGCCCTGGAGCGCGGCGGCGCGCTCACCGTCCCGCGCAGAGCCCCCGCCGGGCCGCCCTCGGCGGCCGGCGCGCCGGGTCCCCCGAGCCGCCGCTCGAGCATCTCGGCGAGCCCCAGACCTCCCCGCGTGGCCAGCTCGATGGCGATCTGGCGATCGAACAGATCGCGGTAGAGGCGCATCTGCTCGCTCGAGAACAGCGGATCCTCGCCACTGGCCTGGCGCATGCTGCGCAGCATGAGCTGGAGGAACATCGCCTCGACCTGCCTGGCGGCAGCGCGGGCCGCGGCCGGATCACGCGCCCGGGCCCGCGCCTTGAGCTCGGCCAGCGCGCCGAGATCGGTGTAGGCGGAGGCCTCGACTCCGCTCAGGCGGCTCATATGACGATCAGCTCCGCGCGCAGCGCCCCGGCCTCCTTGAGCGCCTGGAGGATGGCCACCAGGTCGCTGGGCGCGGCCCCGACCTCGTTGATCGCCCGGACCACCTGCTCGAGGGTGGTGCTCTTGCCGAACAGGAAGGCGCGCGCCCCCTGCTCCTTGACCTCGATGCGCGAGTTCGGCACCACCTGGGTCTGGCCCTGGGCAAGCGGCGCCGGCTGGCTCACCTCGGTGGTGTTGGTGATGGTCACCGAGAGGTTGCCGTGGGCGACCGCCGCCGGCCAGACCAGCACGTGGCGGCCGATCACCACCGTGCCCGAGCGCGAGTTGATCACCACCCGCGCCGGGGCCTCCCCGGGCTCGACCTGGAGATTCTCGATCAGCGCCATGAAGGCGACCCGCTGGCCCGGGTCGCGAGGGGCGCCGACCCGCACCGTGGTCGCGTCGGTGGGCCGCGCGACGCCCTCGCCGAGACGCTCGTTGATGGCCCGGGCGAGGCGCTCGGCGGTGGTGAAGTCGGGCCGGTGGAGATTGAGATAGAGAAAGTCGCTGCGCGCGAAGTCGGTCGGTGCGGGCCGCTCGACGGTCGCGCCGTTGGGGATCCGCCCGACCGTCGGGATGTTGACCGAGATGCTGTTGCCGTCGCTGGTCGAGGCCCCGAAGCCGCCGACGATCAGGTTGCCCTGGGCGATCGCGTAGACCCGGCCGTCGGCGCCCTGCAGCGGGGTCAGCAGCAGGGTGCCGCCGCGCAGGCTCTTGGCATTGCCGAGCGTCGAGACGGTCACGTCGACGGTCTGGCCGGGCTTGGCGAAGGGGGGCAGCACGGCGCTGACGCTCACCGCCGCGACGTTCTTGACCTGGGGGCTGACGCCGGCCGGCAGCGTCACCCCGAAGCGCTTGAGCATGCTCTTGAGGCTCTGCACCGTGAACGGGGTCTGGCCGGTCTGATCGCCGGTGCCGTCGAGACCGACCACCAGCCCGTAGCCGACCAGCTGGTTGTCGCGCACCCCGGCGATGGCCGCCAGGTCCTTGATCCGCTCGGCGCGGGCCCCGCCCGCCACCAGGCTCGCCGCCAGCCCGACGAGCGCGAGCCAACGACGGAGGGAATGGAAAGCGCACCCAGTGCCCATCGTCCCGGCCTCCTAGAAGGGGAAGATCGCGCTGATGAAGAAGCGCGCCAGCCAGCCCATGATGTTGGCGTCCGCGCCCTGCCCGTCGCCGGTGTAGACGATTCGCGCGTCGGCCACCCGGGTCGAGGCGACCGAGTTGTCGGCGTCGATGTCGGCCGGGCGCACCACCCCGGAGAGGCGCACGTACTCGTGGCCGTTGTTGAGGGTGAGCTGCTTCTCGCCGCGCACCACCAGGTCGCCGTTGGGCAGCACCTCGGCGACCGTGACCGAGATGTCGCCGCTCAGGCTGTTGCTCTGGTTGCTCTCCCCCTTGCCGGCGAAGTCGTGCGAGGACTGGAGGCTGGCAGCGAGGTTGTTGCCCCGGTGGCTGGCCAGCGGCAGCCACCCCGGGGTGTCGAAGCCGACCGTCGAGCCGAGCACCGTCGGGTTGGTGACGCTGGTGGTGTTGGCCTTGGTGACCTTGGTGTCGGCGCTCTTCTTGGCGTCGGTCCTCTCGACCAGGCGCACGGTCAGGATGTCACCGACCCGCCGCGCGCGCAGGTCGCGGAACAGATCGAGCGCGTAGCCGCTCCGGTAGATGGCCCCCGGGGTGGGCTCGGCCGGATGCGGCGGGCGCGGTCGCACGCTGGCGAAGGCCGGGTCGCGGACCGGCGCCGAGTTGCACCCGGCGAGCGCCACGACCAGCAGCAGCGGTATCGAGCGGTGGATCCGGTTCATGCGACTGCTCCTCACCGGGCCCGGGCTGCGTCCCCGGCTAGAGGTTGTTGTTGACGAAGCGCAGCATCTGATCGGTGTTGGCGATCGCCTTCGAGTTCATCTCGTAGGCACGCTGAGTCTCGATCATGTTGACCAACTCCTCGACGATGTTGACGTTCGAGCTCTCCACGGCGCCCTGCACCAGGGTGCCGAGGCCGCTCGCGCCGGGGGCTCCGGTCTGCGGCGAGCCGCTGGCCGCGGTCTCGACGAACAGGTTGTCGCCCTTCGGCTGGAGGCCTGCGGGGTTGATGAAGTCGGCGAGCTCGAAGGTGCCGATCTCGGTGAGCTCGGTGCTGCCGCTCTCGAGCACGGAGACCGTCCCGTCGGAGCCGATGGTCACGCTCTGGGCGCCCTCGGGAATGGTCAGGCCGGGCTGCACCTGGTAGCCGCTGGAGGTCACGATCCGGCCCTGGGAGTCGACCTGGAAGCTGCCGTCCCGGGTGTAGCCGACGGTGCCGTCCGGGAGCAGCACCTCGAAGAATCCCCGCCCCTGGATGGCCACGTCGAGGTTGTTGCCGGTCTGGAAGATGTTGCCCTGGGTGAAGGTCTTCTCGGTCGCCACCACCCGCACGCCGGTGCCGAGCATCAGCCCCGAGGGGAGCTGCGAGCTCTGCGAGGACTGCGCCCCGGGCTGGCGCACGGTCTGGTAGAGCAGGTCGGCGAAGATCGCCCGCCCGCGCTTGAAGCCGGTGGTGTTGACGTTGGCCAGGTTGTTGGCGATCACCGCCATCCGGGTCTGCTGGGCATCGAGCCCGGTCTTGGCGACCCACAGCGCCTCGGTAGCCATCCTCTTGCCCTCCTCTCCCGCTCAGGCGGCGCGCAGCAGCTGCGCGGTGGCGGCATCGTCCTCCTCGACGGTGCGCATCAGCCGCACCTGGAGCTCGAAGCGCCTTGCCAGGTCGATCATCCGCACCAGGGCCTCGACCGCGCTCGCGTTGCTGTCCTCGAGCGCTCCCGAGACCAGGCGAACCGCGGCATCGGGCTGCGCAGGGGGCGTCCCCGGGGCGCTGCGCAGCAGCCCGTCGGCGCCCTTGACCAGCGTCGCGGAGTCGGGATTGACCAGCCGGATGCGCTCGATCTCGACCATCGAGGTCGCCTTCTGGCCGGCCGGCAAGACCGAGATCGTGCCATCGCCGGCGATCTCGACCTGGCTCGCCGGGGGCAGCGCGATCGGCCCGCCGTCGCCGAGCACCGGGTGGCCCGCACCGTTGACCAGCACCCCGTTGGGGCCGATGCGCAGGTCACCGGCCCGGGTGTAGGCCTCGCCGCCGTCGGGGGCCTGCACGACGATGAAGCCGGGGCCCTCGACGGCCACGTCGAGCGGCCTGCCGGTGGCCCGGATCGCCCCGGGCCTCAGGTCGATCGCCGGGCGCTCGGCCAGCGCGTAGACCCGGGTCGGCAGGCCCGGCCCGAGCAGCGGCATGCTGCGGAACTGCTCGAGATCGGCGCGGAACCCGACGGTGCTGACGTTGGCCAGGTTGTGGGCGTTGGCGGCCTGGGCGCGCAGCGTCTCGGCAGCGCCGGACATCGCCACGTAGAGCATGCGGTTCATCTGCGACTCCGCTAGCGGATGTTGATGATGGTCTGGGTGACCTCGTCCTCGGCCTGGATGACCTGGGCGTTGGCCTGGAAGTTGCGCTGCGCCTCGATCATGTTGACGAGCTGCTCGGAGAGGTTGACGTTGCTCTCCTCGAGGGCGCCGGCCTGCACCAGGCCGAGGCTCGCCGAGCCCGGGGCACCGATGAGCGGCGGCCCCGAGGCGTTGGTCTCGGCCCAGGTGGTCTGGCTGTTGGGCTTGAGCCCCTGGGCGTTGCTGAAGTCGGCCAGCGCCACCTGCCCCTGGGCCTTGGACTGGCCGTTCGAGTAGCGCGCCAGCACCACCCCGTTCTCGTCGATGTCGATGCCGGTGAGCTGGCCGGTGGTGAAGCCGTCCTGGGACAGCTTGTTGACCCCGAAGTTGGCGCCGACCTGGGTGGTCCCGGTGTAGTCGATCTTGAGCGTGAAGGCGGCCGCGCCGTTGCTCGGGGTGAAGGCGCCGTAGGTGACCGGCATGGTGCTGGTGAGCTGACCGCTGCTGTTGAAGACCAGGGTCTGGGCGGCGGTGGTCTGGGCATTGTCGCCGTCGACCCGCAGGTAGCTGTCCCACTGGTTGGCGGTCGAGGTCTTGACGAAGTACAGCGTCGCGGTGTGCTCGCCGCCCAGCGAGTCGTAGACGGTCAGCGAGGCCGAGCTGTTGTAGCTGGTGGCATCGGCCGGATCGAAGGCGCCGCTCGGCACGCTCGCGCCCGAGTCGAGATTGACCCCCACGTCGACGTTCTCGGTCGCCTTGGGGGTCAGGTTGGCAGTCGAGATCTGCAGCGGCCCGAGCGCACCGTTGACGATCCCGTCACTGGCGCCGAAGGCGACCAGCTTCTGGCCGGCGTTGTTGGTCACGTACCCGTCCTTGTCGATCCCGAAGGCCCCGGCGCGGGTGAAGACCTGCGAGCCGTTGTCATCGAGAACGAAGAAGCCGGTGCCGTTGATCGCCAGGTCGAGGCTGTTGTCGGTGAAGGTGATGTTGCCCTGGGTGAACTGCTGGGCGACGGCGGTGAGCTGCACGCCCTGGCCGATGGCATCCGAGGTGGTGCCGAGGTTGGAGACCGCGTAGATGTCGGCGAACTGGGCCCGCGACTCCTTGAAGCCGGTGGTGTTGCTGTTGGCGATGTTGTTGCCGGTGACGTCGAGGTCGGACGTCGCCGCCTTCATGCCGCTGACCGCGATGCGAAATGCCATCTCTCGCTACCTCCGTGATTCCGTGACCCTGCCCGGCGCTCAGAGGAGCCGCTCGATCTCGGCGAGATCGAGCGGGCCGAGACCGCGCAGGTTGAGGGTGACGCCCGAGGCCGAGGCCCCGAGGGTGACGCTCTCGACCCGGCTTCGCACCAGGGTGGGCAGGGCCTGGTCGGCGCCGTCGCGCCGCGCGATCGCGCTGACCTCGTAGTAGCCGGGCGCGGCGCGCTCGCCGGCATCGTCGAGACCGTCCCACTGAAACCCGATCGTGCCCGCCGCCTGGGCTCCGAGCTCGAGGCGGCGGACCTGGCGGCCGGCGGGATCGCTGATCGTCACCACCACCGCGGCGCTGGCCGCATCCAGCTCGACCGCGCCGGAGGCGCTGCCCTCGGCGGCCAGCTCCAGGCGCCGGCCGCGGGCCAGCACGTCGCGCCCGACCAGGGTCGAGGCCTGCAGCGCCTGGCTCGACTGCAGCGATGCGGCCAGCTCGCTCATCGAGCGCTCCATGCCGTTGACCCCGGCGACCGTCGAGAACTGCGCGAGCTGGCTCAGGAACTCGGTGCTGTCGAGCGGCTTGAGTGGGTCCTGGTTCTTGAGCTGGGCGATCATCAGCTCGAAGAACTGCTCCTGGCCGAGCGCCTTGGGGTCTTCCTTCTCGGCGACCGGCACCGCGAGACCGAGCTGCTCGATGCGGGCCGCGTGCTGCAGGTTGTCGATCTGGGTCATGGTCGGGACCTCCGCCTCAGCGCCCGAGCGCCAGGGTCCGAAGCAGCATCTGCTTGGAGGCGTTGATCACCTCCAGGTTGTTCTGAAAGGCCCGCGAGGCCGAGATCATGTCGGCCATCTCCTCGACCACGTTGACGTTGGGCCGGTAGATGTAGCCGTCGGCATCGGCCGCCGGGTGCTCGGGACGGTACTCCTTGCGCAGCGGCCGGCCACTCTCGACCACCCCGGTCACGCGCACGCCCGGGAACGGCAGGCGCTGGCCGCTGGCGTCGCGCAGCAGGGTGGCGAAGACCGGATAGCGCGCCCGGTAGGTCTGGCCGCTGGCGCTGCTCACCGCCTCGGCGTTGGCCAGGTTGCTGCTCACCAGGTTGAGGCGCAGCGACTCGGCATCGAGCGCCGAGCCGGCGATGCGAAAGACGCTGAACAGGGACATCGCTCCGTCTCCCTTGGTGCTACTCGCCGCGGATCGCCAGGCGCAGGCCCCGGATGCGGGAGCCGAGGAAGGTCAGCGTGGCCTGGTAGCGGATCGCGTTCTCCATGAACTCGGCCTTCTCGTAGTGCGGCTCGACGGTGTTGCCGTCCAGCGACGGCTGCAGCGGCACCCGGTAGCGAACCGTGTCCTGCGGGCGGCCGGCACCGAGGTGGCGCGGGTGGGTGCGTCGCAGCCCCTCTGCGCTGCCCCCGATGGCCTGCTCGAGCGCGGCACTGAAGTCGAGGTCACGGGCCCGGTAGCCCGGGGTGTCGGCGTTGGCGAGATTGGCGGCGAGCAGATCGGCGCGCCGCGCGCGCAGCCCCAGCGCCAGCTCATGAATGCCGAACAGGTCACCGATGCTCACGTGCTGGACTCCCGATTGGACCGCCCGATGCGATGCAACCCGCGTGCCAGCACCGGGATGAAGGCCGCCCGCGCCGGTGTTTCTCGCTCGCGCAGCGGGCGGCGGCCCGGAAATCCCTCCCCGGCACGGCGCTCGTTGCCGGCCAAGGGGCCAGGCGCGACGGCAAGCCGGTGCCGCCGCGGCAAGTTCCTGCCGCCCCGGCCGGCAGGCATTGCCGGCCCCGGAGGCAGGCCGCTCATCGGCAGCGGCAAGCGCCATGGCAGATCCCGGCGCCCGCGCCAGGGTGGGCCGCAGGCCGGGCACGGGCATTGCATCTTCCTCGCCGGAGAGGAACAAGACCGGAGGTCGCCGATGTCCGCTGCCGCTCGTGCCCTGCTCTGTGCTGCGTTCCCCCTGCTCGCGCTCCTCCCGGGCGCGACCGCCGCGGCTGCCAGCGAGTCGCCGGAGGCGGTACGAGCCGCCGCCCGCGCCTTCCTCGCCGCGCGCGCCACCGGGCTCGGCGGGCGCGTCGAGGTCGAGGTCGGAACCGTCGACCCGCGCCTGCGCCTGGCGGCCTGCGCGGGGCGGCCCGAGGTGCGGGTCGCCGCCGGCCGGATCGGAGCGGGCAACCTGACCCTCGCCGTGCGCTGCCCGGCGCCGCGGCGCTGGACGGTGTACGTGACCGCGACCATCCGGGTCTTCCGCCCGGTGCTGGTGCTGGCCCGCCCGCTAGCGCGCGGCGCGCTCGTCGAGGCGGCGGACCTGGGCCTGGAGGAGCGGGATGTCGGTCCCCTGCGCGGGCGCTACCTGACCGCCGATGCGCGGGTCAGCGGGCTGCGCGCACGCCGCTCGCTGCCGGCCGGAACCGTCCTCTCCTATGCCCTGCTCGAGCGCCCGAAGGTCGTGCGCCGTGGCCAGCGCGTGGTTGTTCTCGCGCGCCGCGGCGGGCTCGAGGTGCGCAGCCACGGGCGGGCGCTGGCCGATGGCGCCGCCGGTGACGTGGTCGCCGTGCGCAACCTGCGCTCCCGGCGGATCGTCGAGGGACGGGTGCTCGCCGATGGCACTGTCCGGGTCACCATGTAATGTCCCGCCGCCCCCGCCTCGCGCGCCGGTGAGAAATGCACGCTAAAGTCGCTCCCCGCCCTGCCGCTAACCGCGGCGGGAAGGCGTGCCCGGTGGCACGTCCCCGGCCATGGCGAGGACAGAGAGCATGGGTGAAGTGAAGGGGCTCGGCAGCACCATGCCCCAGGTGAGCACCCTGGTCGCTGGCGGGCGCGAGACCAGCGGGGAACGGGTCGACCGGGCGGCGCGCGACGCCGGACAGAGCAGCAGCGATCGAGGGGACACGGTACGGCTGACCGGAGCCGCCTCGCGCCTGCGCGAGCTGGAGCGCAGCCTGGCCCAGGTCCCGGTGGTCGACAGCGGCCGCGTCGACGGGGTCCGCAAGGCGCTGGCCGAGAGCAGCTACCGGATCAGCCCGCAGCGCATCGCCGAGCGGCTGATCGCCTTCGAGCTCGGGCTCGGCCGGGTCACGGGCCACGCGGAAGGCGGCTCGGATCGGGCCCGGGGTGGATGAGGGAGGTCGGCGGCTTCGCCGGCGCCGTCGCCCGGCCTCCCGCCCGCGCCGAGCAATGAGGTGAGCGGAATGGAAGCAGCCTGGGACGAGGTGATCGAGGGTGGCGAGCGGCTCCTGGAGCTCCTCGAGCAGCAGGCCGGCGCCCTGCGCGACCGCGATCCGGAGCAGGTCGGGCGCATCGCCGCGCAGATGGGGCCCCTCATCGAGCACCTCGAGCACGCCGGGCGTGCGCTGGAGGGCGCTCGTGCGACCCTCGCCGAGCCGCTGCACGGGCGCCTCGTCCGGCTGCTGCACCAGTGCCGGCGGTCCAATGCCGACAACGGTGCCCGGATCGCCGCCCTCGCCCGTCACCAGCGCCGGGCGCTTGCCCTGCTGTGCGCCGATCCGGGCGGCGCCCGGGTCTACGGACCCCAGGGCGATCAGCGCGGCATCCGGCTGAGCCGCTACACGGCCCGCGCGTGAGCGCTGCGCCCGGGCCTGGGAATCGATCCTCGCGACGGCCCCGCAGCCCTGGCGAAGAGGACGCCTTCGAGCGCGAGCTGCTGGCCGGACCGGTCATCATCCACAACGTGCTCGGGCGCCTCGCCGAGGCCCGGGCGCTGGTCGAGGTGCACCCCGAGGGATCCCCCCAGCGCTTTCAGAGCGCCCTGCTCGCGCTGCGTCATGACCCCCGCGAGCTCTGGCTCGACGAGCTGATCCCCCGCGACCCCGCACGATCGATCCGACCCGGATCGCGCTGGTGGGTGCGCGGGCGCCACGCCGGGGTCCCCTTCTCGTTCGCCGCCACCTTGCTCGGTGTCGAGCTCGAGGATGCCATCCCGCTGTACCGGCTGACCGTCCCCGAGCGGATGCGCTACGCGCAGCGCCGCGCAGCCTTCCGCGCGCCGGTGCCCACCCCCCTGAGCCTCGCGGCGCGCCTCGTCGCCGTCAATGACGGACACCGGCTGCGCGGCCTGCTGCGCGACCTGTCGGCGGGCGGCTGCGGTCTGCGCGTCGAGGCCGCACGGCTCGACCCGCGGCTCGGCGAGACCCGCTGCAGCCTCGAGCTGCCCGACGAGAACCGAGTCCGCTTCGTCCTCGAGCCGCGTCACGTCGAGCTGGTCCGCCCGGGCGAGTGGCTGATCGGTGGCCGCTACGTCGATCTCGGCCGCCGCGAGCGCCGGGTGATCGAGCGTCTGGTCGCGCGCCTCGAGCGCGATCTGGCGCGCCGCGGCCAGGGCTGAGAGCTTGTGAAAAAACCGCGCGCCGGGAAGGACGCCGGGCCTTCCCGCCCTCGCTTCGCGTATCGGTGAGCGATGCGGGTCAGCCGGGGCCCCGCTCGCGACCCGCGAACCAGATCGGGCCGAGCCCGGGAAGGTCCTCGGGCCGGTCGAGGTCGGCGCGCGCCGCCAGCTCCCGCCATCGCCAGCCGCGCTCGCGCAGCCGCGCCCGGGTCCGCTCGAGGACCACGGCCTCGCCCCACGGCACCCCCTGGAGCAGCGCCTCGGGCATCCGGCGCACGCCGAGCAGGACGAAGCCGCCGTCCTCGGCCGGGATGAGCACCGCCTCGGCCCCGGCGATCAGCGCGGCCGCCGCGCGTCTCAGATCGACCGGTTCGAGGGCCGGGCAGTCGCTGCCGATCAGCAGCGCCGCACCCCGCGCCCGGACGCCCGCCTCGAGGGCGTGGGCCATCCGCGCGCCGAGGTCCGCGCCCCGCTGCACCCGCAGCCGCGCCCGGTGGGCCCGCGCCAGCCCGGCGAGGCAGTCGGCGCCGAGCCCCGGTGCCCGCCAGAGCTCGAGCGGCCCGATCGCGGCGGCAGCGGCGGTGGCCAGCGCCCGCCCGATCATCCAGCGCTGGAGCAGCGCGGCGCGGCGCTCGCCGAGCGCCGGGATCAGGCGCGTCTTGCACGCCCCGGGCCGTGGTGCCCGGGCGAACACCTGCACGACTCCCCCGCCGCTCACCGCCGCCGATCGTAGCGGCGCGCCAGCGCGGAGGGCTCCGCCCCGAGCCGGTAGGCGAGCCGCAGGCCCCACATCAGCGCCACCGTTCGGGCGATCCCGTCCCGCTCCCAGCGCCGGCTCGAGGTCACCACCCGCTCGTCCAGGCAGGCCGGGCGGCCGTGGCGACGCAGCGCCGCGCTGAGCGCGACGTCCTCCATCAGCGCGATCGGCGGGAAGCCGCCGACCCGCTCGAACAGCGTCCGGCGGCAGAAGATCGCCTGATCGCCCGTGGCGATGCCGGTCAGCCGGGAGCGCAGGTTGATCGCGGCCTCGATGACCCTCAGCGCCGGATGAACGCCGCTCAGGCTCACGTCGAAGCGCCCCCAGCCGTGCCGCGCGAGGGCCTCGAGCACCCGCCGGTCGGCACCCTCCGGGAGCCGCGTGTCGGCGTGCAGGAAGAGCAGCGCCGCGCCGCGCGCGGCGCACGCCCCGGCGTTCATCTGCACGGCGCGCCCGCGCGCCGCGTGCAGCACCCGATCGGCATGCTGGCGGGCGATGCGCGGGCTTGCATCGCGACTGCCGCCATCGACCACCAGCACCTCGTGCCCGTGCCGGCGCAGCGCGGCGAGCGCGGCGAGCGCCGCGCCGAGAGCGGCGGCCTCGTCGAGCACCGGCACCACGATGCTGAGCAGCGGGGCGCGGCCGGCCGGCGCCGCGGCGACGGGAGGGCGCCGACCGCCTGCCCCCGGAGGAGGGGTCACCTCACTCGAGCGCGCCCCCGCAGCTGCTGCCCTGCCCCGCGGTGCAGGCAAAGCAGTGGTCGCGGACCACGATCGGGTGGCCATCGAGGTCGACGGCGAGCAGCTGGTCGAGGCGGGTGCGCGGCCGCCCGTCGATGCGCAGCGGCAGGTCAAGCATCTGGTTGAAGTCGCAGTCGTAGACGTAGCCGCGCCAGTCGACGCTGAGCAGCGAGCGGCACATCACCGCCCCGAGGTTGTCGCTACGGTACGCGCTGCGGAGCAGCTCCATGTACTCCTCGAGCCCTCCGCGGCTGGCCAGTGCCCGGGCGAAGCGCCCGATCGGCATGTTGGTGATGGTGAGCAGGCGGTTGAAGACGACCCCGTGGCGCACCCGGAGCTCGCGCTTGTAGTCGCTTACCAGCTCGGCCTGGGGAGGCGGGAGCACCGCGCCCTGGGGGTTGTAGACCAGATCGAGGACGAGCCCCCCCTCGGGCGTACCGTAGCCGAGCCGGTTGAGCCGGCGCAGCGCCCGGACGCTTGCCGCATAGACCCCGTTGCCGCGCTGGCGGTCGACGTTCTCTCCCAGGTAGCAGGGCAGCGAGGCGATCACCTCGACGCCCTGGGCGGCGAGAAACTCGGCCAGGTCCTCGTGGCCGGGCTCCTCGAGGATGGTCAGGTTGCAGCGGTCGATCACCCGCAGTCCGCGCGCGCGGGCCTCGCGGACCAGGTAGCGGAAGCTCGGGTTCATCTCCGGGGCGCCGCCGGTGATGTCGACCGTGCCGATGCCCGCCGCGTCGATGAAGCGCAGCACCACCTTGACGGTGGCCCGCGACATCTGCTCGCTGCGCCTCGGGCCGGCGTTGACGTGACAGTGGCTGCACGCCTGGTTGCAGCGGTACCCGAGATTGACCTGCAGGGTCTGCAGGCGGTCGCGGCTGAGCTGCGGAAACTCGGTCGGGGCCGCAAGCGGCGGGACTGCACTCATTCCTTTCCTCCGGCGAGCTGCGCGGCAATGCTATCGAGCCCAATAGACCGCCATCAAGCGGATGACGTTTCACCGCCGGCCGGGGTCGCCGTGCGATGGTGACAGCCCCCCGAGCGCCCGGGTACAATCCGCGCGCGTCATCCACGGGGCCGTAGCTCAGCTGGGAGAGCGTCGCGTTCGCAATGCGAAGGTCGGGAGTTCGATCCTCCTCGGCTCCACCAATTCCATCCTCCACCGTTCGGGGTCGGGCGCGCGCCAGACAGCCTGGCCCGGCGATGGCAGAATCCGGACCGCCCGCCCCGGTAGCTCAGCCGGATAGAGCGTCCGCCTCCTAAGCGGAAGGTCCCAGGTTCGAATCCTGGTCGGGGCACCA
>CAZRGU010000003.1:0-43592 GCA_964599705.1 uncultured Ectothiorhodospiraceae bacterium
CGCCCGCAGGGAGTACGTCCTGCCAGGACGGGCGGCACGCGGCGGCTAGTGCCGCGGCTCGGCGAAGAGCGCCGGGCGGGGGTCGGTCTCGGGCAGGCCACGACTCCCCGTCCCGGGGCGCTGTCGCCCTCGTGCGGCCGGTCTGGCCGGAGGAGTCGTGCCCCGCGTTGTGGTGGCCGCTCGCCCCTCTACCCCCAGGCAGCCCTGCCCGCCTTTCTCGACGTGCCCCACACGAGCCTGAATTCGCAGGAGAAGTTATTGACGGGAAAGAAAGCACTTCCGGCCAATATGGGCCCCGTTGCCCGCGGAAAGGCGGCGATTCCTGGTCGTCGAGCTCTGCAATCCAGCGAGGACGGGGGCTTGCGGCGTTGTCGAGAACGGTCTGGAGCAGCGTATCCATGAGCTCACTCTGAGTGACAGAGGCCCGGCGCCGTGAGCAAAAGATCAATGAAATCAAAGTAAATACGACAGATGGAGACCCCGCCTGGTGCTTCTGGCGATCGCGGGAGGCACTACCCGGTGCCGCGATCGGGAACCATCCAGGGGTGATGCCGGCCTCGCAGGGGTTGATCTTGTCAATCTCCTATGATTCACTGTAATCTACTCAAAGGAAACATCGCGGGCCGCGCCGAGAAGGTCGAGGGATAACGACCCGAGCGCGGGACGAAGAACAACAACCCCGCCAGAGCCTCGGGAGACCAGCAGCCGCCCACTGGGTAGGGGCCGCCGCTGGCGAGACAGGAGGAGGAGCTCCAGATGAAGCAGACCGCACCCGCGGCGGCGGGCGTCGTTGCCTCGCCGCCAGCCCCCGACGCAACCCTTCAGGCGCGCATGGACGGGCTGATGCGTACCGACACCATCTGGGCGGTCGGGTTCGTGATCGCGCTCTGGGTGTCGTACCTGTACGTGTTCATCGGCGTGCTGCCGCACGTCACCGAGCCGGGGATCACGGTTGCGCTGGTGGTCTTCGGTCTGTTGGTCGGCCTGTTCAACACGATGTCAATCACCGCCCTGATCCGCCACTACCGGGAGGACCAGACCTACATCTACGCCCTCGATATCCGCCACAGCGACGCCAACCGCGCGGCCAAGGTGGCGGCACGAGGGGTCTGAGAGCGCGCAGCCTGGAGGGAAAGGGAGCATGGCAAGCCGTTATCGACCGCCGGAGCAATCACGCGGCGGACAGATCTTCGATGGACTGTTTCTCCTCGCGCTGGTCTATCTCGCGCTGTTCCTGCCGCTGGTGCTCGGTCTGACCGGCGGCGGGACGGTGGTCGAGAAGCCCGACAAGCTCACCTGGGAGGCCATCGGGCAGAATCCGACGATGCAGGCCCAGTGGGAGAAGCTGGGCTACTCGCTGGAGGATGCGGCCGCGATCGTCACCGAGCGTTTCGACTACACGATCGATCCATTCATGCTGATCATCACGGCGCTGGTGATCATCGGCTACTTCGCCTTCATGCTGCTCTTCTCGGAGAAGGAGTACCTGGAGGTGATCGCGGAGAAGTTCGACGCGGCCGACGAGAAAGGCGACGGTCACGGGGGGAGTGGATCATGAACGGGTGGGTGATTGCCGAATGGGTGGCATGGGCGCTCTCAGCCTACCTGCTGCTCTGGATCCTCTTCGATGCGATCCGGGTCAGCCGAGAGTACGACGAGGACTTCCTGCTCAGCTCACGCGAGGGCTACGACGAGCTGCTCGAGCAGACCGAGCATGCCCGCTCCGCGAACGGGGCGGGCGGGCGCTAGGGGGGCGGCGCGATGGCAGACCAAGCGGTTGCCGCAGGCAAGGTCGGCGGGGAAAAGCGGCTCAACCTGCTCAAGGTGCTCGGGCCGGCACATGTGTGGGCGCTCGGCGTCGGTATCGTGCTGGTCGGCGAGTTCATGGGGTGGAACTTCGCGGTCGGCAAGGGAGGCGCCTTCGGGGCGCTGATTACCGCCTGGGTCATTGGCCTCCTCTACACTTGCGTGGCCATGATCGACTCCGAGGTGACCTCGACGGTCGCCGCGGCCGGTGGCCAGTACGCCCAGGCCAAGCACATCATCGGCCCGCTGATGGCGTTCAACGTCGGCCTGTACCTGGTGATGGCCTATACCATGCTGGAGGCTGCCGACTCTCTGGTGGTCGGTGACCTGATGGTCTCGGCGGCCAAGCAGCTCGGCTACGCGGCGCTCGATCCCAAGCCCTTCGTGGTGCTGACCATCGCCTTCCTGGCGTGGCTCAACTACCGGGGCGTATTTGCGACCCTGACTGTCAATCTGGTGATCACGGCGATCGCCTTCGTCGCGATCTTCGTGCTGTTCTTCGGCGCCCAGCCCTGGAACCCGGGCCAGGTTCTCAAGCATCGCGAGCTGCTGACCGATCTGCCGTACGGGTGGCTCGGGGTGATCGCCTCGCTGCAGTTCGCGATCTGGTACTACCTCGGCATCGAGGGCACCTGCCAGGCCGCCGAGGAGGTGCGCTCGCCGCCACGCTCGCTGCCGCTCGGCACCATGACCGGGATGATGACCCTGCTGATCGCCGCGACCATCACCTGGTACACCGCCTCCGGCCTGCTGCCCTGGGAGTATCTCGGCCAGTCGGCGGTGCCGCTGTTCGACTCGGCGATCGTCACCGGGAGCGCGGCGCTCGAGATCGTTCTGTTCGTCGGCACCCTGTTCTCGGCGGTGGCCTCGGCGAACGGGTGCATCAACGATGCGGCGCGGGCGTGGTTCTCGATGGGCCGAGACCGCTACCTCCCGGCCTGGTTCGGGGCCGTGCATCCACGCTACCGCACGCCCTACCGGAGCATCCTGTTCCTGGTGCCGGTCGCGATCTCGTTCGGCTTCACCGGGTTGCTCGACCAGGTGATCACCTTCTCGATCCTGTCCGGTCTGCTCGGATACACATTCATGCCGATCAACATGTTCAAGTTCCGCAAGAAGTGGCCGCTCGACTCGATCCGGCGCGGCTACATCCACCCGCTGCACCCGCTGCCGGCGATCTCGCTGTTCCTGCTGTGCGTGGCGACCTACTTCGCGATCTTCCTCGGCTATGGCGCGCAGCTGCTGGCGATGATGAGCTTCTACATCGTGGCTTCGGTGTGGTTCCACTGGCACCGCTACAAGTATGTGCGCCGTGGCGACCAGTTCACGATGCCGTGGCCACGGCCGCGGGGGTACTAGCCGGCGCCGGTTGCAAGAGGCGCAAAGGGGTTTCCCGAGATGCTTGCGAAGAAGCTGTTGTGTGCCACCGACGGATCGCGACCGGCCGAGAGGGCGATCGCCTACGCGATCGCCCTCGCCAAGGAGAGCGGGGCGGCGGTCACCTTTCTCAACGTCGAGCTGGCCGACGTCTCCAGGGCGCCACCGGGCCGGCACTTCTGGGATCGGCAGGCCATCGAGGCCATCAACATCCAGACCGACCGCGAGCTCCACGCCGCCCGGGCGCAAGCGCAGGCGGTGGGTCTCGACGATGTCGAGTACGTGGTGGTGACGGGCAGAAGCCCCGCCAAGGCGATCGTGGGTTACGCGACCGAGCACGGCTGCGACCACATCATCGTCGGGCACGGAGGGCGGGGCGCGATCGGGCGCTGGATCCTCGGCTCGGTGGCGCGCGATGTGGTCAGCTACGCCTCGGAGTGCCCGGTGACAGTCGTTCCGGGCTAGGGACCGCGACTCCGGATGGCGCCGGGTGCTAGACTCGCCCGGCGAGTGGGTAGGCCGACAGAGAGCTGTCCGGCGGGGAGATCGGAGCCATGGATCCCTCGGTCGCGGGCACCGTCGCGGCCCTGGCGCTGGTCCTGTGGCACCGCGGGCGGCGCGACCAGCGAGCGGCGCAGGCGCGGCGAGCGGCGATGTTCGATGATGCCATCGCGCTGCTCGATGACGCCCGGCTCGAGCAGGATGGTGTCGGGTTTCCCGTGCTGCGAGGGGTCTATCGAGGGTTCGCCGTGTGCCTCGAGCCGATCGTCGATCAGGTCGCGCTGCGGCAGATCCCGACGCTCTGGCTGCGCGCCTCCCTGCTCGTCCCGATCCCCCATGGCGGGGTATTCGATTGCCTCCTCCGCCCCGCGCACACCGAGTTCTACTCGCCCAGCGAGGACCTCGCCGAGCAGGTGGAGATCCCCGATGGGTGGCCCGTGCACGCGGTGGTCCGCTCCGACTGCGTCGAGCGGATGCCCCCTCTCGAGGTCATTGACCGGCACATGGATCTGCTCCGCGACAGGCGCGCCAAGGAGCTGCTGGTCACCCCTCGCGGCGTGCGCACGGTCTACCTGATCGACGAGGCCGCTCGTTCGGACTTCCTGCTCCTGCGCCAGCCACGCTTCGAACGCCTGCGCCTCGAGCGCGACCTCGTCGAGCGCCTGCTCGATCAGCTTGTCGGGCTGGCCGATGACCTGAGACAGTCGGATCGGATGGCGGACGGATGAAGGCCGAGGAGGCGGGCGCGACCGGGAGGCCGCTCAATCCTTACCTGGTCATGGGCATCGCGGCGCTCCTCCCGGGCGTCGGCCAGCTGCTCAACTATCAAGGTCGACGCGCCCTGACATTCCTGTTCTTTCTGCTGATCGGAGGGTGGATCTCGAGCCACCTGAGCGGAACGGAGCAGTCGTTCATCGCGCGCTACGCGGGGGGGGTGTTCGTCTACGCGGTCTCGGTCCTGGACGCCTACAAGTGGGCACGGGTGCGCTGGGTGCTGTTTCACTACCGGGACCGGGAATAGACGCTTCCGGCGAGCGGGCCAGGCGAGAGAGGAGGCCGAGGGGGCGGTACACTCAGGCTACGCGGGCCGCACGAGGTGGCCGGTTCATCGGGGCGGGTGTCTGGCGGGGAGAGGTGTCGTGGCGGCGAGGAAGGCGAAGGCGACCAGGAAGGCCGGGGATGAGGCCCACCGCGAGACGCGCGACAACGCGCTCGAGATCGCGATCGGTGAGCAGACTCGCGCGTTTCGCCGCCAGCTCAAGCTGACGGTGAGCGAGGTGGCGCGCAGCGCCGGCCTGTCGCCGGGCATGCTCTCCAAGATCGAGAACGGCAACACCTCCCCCTCGCTGGCCACGTTGAAGGCGCTTTCGCGAGCGCTCAACGTTCCGGTCACGGCGTTCTTCCGCAAGTACGAGGAGCAGCGCGACTGCACCTATGTCCCGGCCGGGGAGGGCCTGCACATCGAGCGGCGCGGGACCCGCGCCGGGCACCAGTATCAGCTCCTTGGCCACACCGTCGGCAAGCCGCTCTCGGTCGAGCCCTACCTGGTCACCCTGACCTCCGAGTCGGAGGTCTTCCCCCTGTTCCAGCACGATGGCGTGGAGTTCATCTACGTGCTCGGCGGCGAAATCATGTATCGGCACGGCGACCGGATCTACAAGCTTTCCACCGGTGACTCGCTGTTCTTCGATGCCGACGTCCCGCACGGTCCCGAGGAGCTTGTCAGCGTGCCGATTCGCCTGCTCTCCGTGATCGTGATGCCGCGTGCGGGGGACTGATCAGCGTGGGGCCGGGTTCCTCCTTCCTTATCCCGGGCAGAGCCCGGGCTACGAGATCTCGGAATCCGGGAGTCCGCGCCGGGCCGTGGTGCGCGGTAGCTGTACTTTCACCTAATGAAAATAATTTGCGCAAGAGTATTGCATCCTGGGATCCCCGGATCTAAGATTCGATGCGACTGGATTGGTGCTCGCGGCGGGTCGCTCGGGCCAGGAGTGGTGCAGGATGTGTGGCATCGTCGGGCTGTTCATCAAGAACCCGGCGCTTGAGCCGCGCCTCGGGGAGTGCCTGGCGGCGATGCTCGTCGAGATGGGCGAGCGCGGACCGGACAGCGCGGGCGTGGCCATCTACCGCGCGCCGGTGGCCGGGGGCAGCACCAAGGTCACGGTGCTGCATGAGGATCGCGGCTATCCATGGGACGGCCTGCTCGCCGAGCTGCGGGCCGAGTTCGGGCCCGAGTGCGCGCTCGAGCGGCGCGTGACCCACGCCGTGCTGATCGTGCCGGCCGCCGGCGAGCGCATCCAGGGGTGGCTCCATCGCGCCCACCCCGAGCTGTACATCACCAGCTCCGGGAGCGCCATCGAGATCTTCAAGGATCGCGGCTCGCCGGCCGGCATCGTCGAGCGCTTCGGGATCCGCGCGATGCGCGGATCCCACGCCCTCGGGCATACCCGGATGGCCACCGAGAGCGCGGTCACGACCCGCCACTCCCACCCCTTCTCGACCGGGCATGACCTGTGCCTGGTCCACAACGGATCGCTGTCGAACCACAACCGGCTGCGCGCCCGGCTCGCCAAGCGGGGGGTGGATTTCCAGACCGACAACGACAGCGAGGTCGCGGCCGGCTACCTGATGTGGCGGATGCGCGAGGGCGACAGCCTGGCCGCTGCGTTGCGCGCCGCGGTCGCCGATCTGGATGGCTTCTACACCTTCGCGGTGGCCAGCCGGGACGGCTTCGCGGTGCTTCGCGACCCGATCGGCTGCAAGCCGGCGGTGATGGCCGAGACCGACGAGTGGGCGGCGATGGCCTCCGAGTTCCGCGCCATCGCAACCCTGCCGGGGGTCGATCAGGCGCGGGTCTGGGAGCCGGAACCCGAGCGGGTCTATAGCTGGCAGCGCGGTCCGGGCGGGGCCTGGTCGGGACCAGGCGAGCGACGGGCGGCGCCGCGGGCGGCGGGCTGATCCGGGACCGGGCGAGGGGGCATGGCGCGGGCCGGCGGGGGCTGTGGGCCACGAGTCCTGCGCGGGGCGGGGGTGGCAGGGGGGCTGACCAGACGATGAACGAGATCGACCTCGCGGTGACCGGCGTCAGCGAGCTCAATCGGCGGCTGCACCGGCTCAACGGGCGGGCGGGGGACCTCGCCTGGCGGCTGCTCAATCCGAGGGGCCAGCACTCGATCGCGGTCGGGCTCGACGTGCCTGCCGAGATCGTCATCGAGGGCTCGGTCGGTTACTACTGCGCCGGCATGAACAAGCAGGCGAGCATCGTCGTGCGCGGCAGTGCCGGCCCCGGGCTGGCCGAGAACATCATGTCCGGGTTCGTGCAGGTGACCGGTGACGCTTCGCAGTACGCGGCCGCCAGCGGGCACGGCGGACTGGTGGTCATCGGCGGCGATGCCGCGGCGCGCTGCGGGATCTCGATGAAGGGTGTCGACATCGTGGTCGGCGGCTCGGTCGGGCACATGAGCGCGTTCATGGCCCAGGCCGGCAACCTGGTGATCTGCGGAGATGCCGGTCATCACCTCGGCGACTCGATCTACGAGGCGAGGATCTTCGTGCGCGGCGAGGTCGACAGCCTCGGATCGGACTGCGTCGAGAAGGAGCTCAGGCCGGAGCATCGCGAGGTCCTCGAGCGGCTCCTCGAGCGCGCCGGGATCGAGGCCCGCCCGGGGGAGTTCCGGCGCTACGGTTCGGCGCGCCAGCTCTACAACTTCCACATCGACAACGTCGCTGCCTACTAGCCAGGCATCTTTGTTTCACTGCAATCAGGTCCCCGGTCATGACAGCAAGAGAGCACGACCCGGTCCGCGAGCGCGAGTCCAGCGCGCTGCGTCCCTCGGCGACCTTTCCCGAGGAGATCATCGCCGAGATCCACCGCGCCGCGAAGGTCGGGATCTACGAGATCAAGGGCCTCGGGGCCAAGCGCCGGCTGCCGACCTTCGATGATCTGCTGTTTCTCGGGGCCTCGATCTCGCGCTATCCGCTCGAGGGGTATCGCGAGCGTTGCGACACCTCGGTGACGATCGGCGCTCATCATGCGAGCCGGCCGATCGAGCTCAAGATCCCGATCACCATCGCGGGGATGAGCTTCGGGGCCCTTGGCGCCAACGCCAAGGAGGCCCTGGGGCGAGCGGCGAGCGAGGTCGGCACCAGCACCACCACCGGCGACGGTGGCATGACCGAGGAGGAGCGCAAGTCGTCCAGGACCCTCGTCTACCAGGTGCTGCCCTCGCGCTACGGGATGAACCCCGATCACCTGCGCATGGCAGACGCCATCGAGGTCGTGATCGGGCAGGGCGCCAAGCCGGGCGGTGGAGGGATGCTGCTCGGACAGAAGATCACCGAGCGGGTCGCCGGGATGCGGACCCTGCCCCAGGGCATCGATCAGCGCAGCGCCTGCCGGCACCCGGATTGGACGGGCCCCGATGACCTCGAGATCAAGCTCCGCGAGCTGCGCGAGATCACCGACGGCGAGAAGCCGATCTACGTCAAGGTCGGTGCGACCCGCGTCAAGTACGATGTCCAGCTCGCGGTCAAGGCCGGCGCCGACGCGGTGGTCGTGGACGGGATGCAGGGCGGCACCGCGGCGACCCAGACGGTGTTCATCGAGCACGTCGGGATCCCGACCCTGCCGGCCGTGCGCCTCGCGGTCGAGGCCCTCCAGGAGATGGACCTGCACCGCGAGGTCCAGCTCATCGTCTCGGGGGGGATCCGGACCGGCGCGGACGTGGCCAAGGCGCTGGCGCTGGGCGCCGACGCGGTCTCGCTCGGAACGTCGGTGATGATGGCGCTCGGCTGCAACATGCCCATCTACGAGGACGACTACCGTGCCCTGGGCACCGCGCCCGGGTTCTGCCATCTGTGTCATACGGGACGCTGCCCGGTGGGGGTGGCGACCCAGGACCCGGAGCTCGAGGCACGGCTCGACCCGGAGCAGGGCGCGCGGCGGGTCAGGAACTACCTCAACGTCCTCTCGCTCGAGCTGCAGACCATCGCCCGGGCCTGCGGAAAGAACCGGGTTCACGACCTCGAGCCGGAGGACATGGTGGCGCTGACCGTGGAGGCGGCGGCGATGGCCCGGGTCCCGCTGGCGGGAACCGACTGGATACCGGGGACCGGTTGAGCATCCTCGCCGGGGGAGCGCGCTCGGCGGTGTCCTTTTTCGCCAAGCAACCAGAGGGGGGAGCAGAGTGATGGCCACCGATCTCGCCAAGATAGCCAAGGACAAGGGGATCGACTACTTCCTGGTCTCCTTCGTGGACCTGTTCGGGGTGCTGCGCTCGAAGCTGGTGCCGGCGGCCGCGATCGCCTCGATGCAGCGCGAGGGGGCCGGCTTCGCCGGCTTCGCGGCGTGGCTCGACATGTCGCCGGCCGACCCGGACATGTTCGCGATGCCCGATCCGGACTCGTTGATCCAGCTTCCGTGGCAGCCCGAGATCGGCTGGGTCGCCTCGGACCTGTGGATGAACGGAGCCGAGGTCGAGGCCTCGCCACGGGTGGCGCTCAAGCGCCAGCTCGAGCGCGCCCGCGCCGAGGGCTATCGGGTCAAGACCGGGGTCGAGTGCGAGTTCTTCCTGGTCACCCCGGACGGCAACGCGATCTCGGATCCCGCCGACACCCAGGACAAGCCGTGCTATGACCAGCAGGCGCTGATGCGCCGCTTCCCGGTGATCCGCGAGATCTGCGACGCGATGCTCGAGCTCGGCTGGGGGCCGTACCAGAACGACCACGAGGATGCCAACGGCCAGTTCGAGATGAACTGGGACTTCGACGACGCGCTCAAGACGGCCGACCGGCACGTGTTCTTCAAGTTCATGGCCAAGACCATCGCCGAGCGCCACGGGTTGCGCGCCACCTTCATGCCCAAGCCGTTCATGCACCTCACCGGCAACGGCTGCCACGCGCACGTCTCGGTGTGGGACCGCTCGGGGCGCCGCAATCTGTTCCTGGGAAGGAAGGACGAGCTCGGTCTCTCGCCGCTCGCCTATCATTTTCTCGGCGGCATCATCCACAACGCGCAGGCGCTGTGCGCGCTGTTCAATCCGACCGTCAACAGCTACAAGCGCATCAACGCGCCGCGAACGACCTCCGGGGCGACCTGGTCACCGAACACCGTGACCTACACCGGGAACAACCGCACCCACATGATCCGGGTGCCCGGCGCGGGACGCTTCGAGCTGCGTCTGATGGACGGGGCGGCCAACCCCTACCTGCTCCAGGCCGGCGTCATCGCCGGCGGGCTGGACGGGATCGCCAACCAGCGCGATCCCGGAAGGCCGCTCTACATCGACATGTACCAGGAGGGCGACAAGGTCCGCGGCGCCAAGAAGCTGCCGCTCTCGCTGCCCCAGGCGCTCGATCGGCTCGATCGCAGCAAGCCGCTGCGCGCCGGGCTGGGCGACGCGGTGATCGATGCGTTCCTCAAGCTGAAGCGCCAGGAGTGGACGAGCTACACGTCGCATCTCAGCGAGTGGGAGCGCACCCACACGCTCGACTGCTGAGGCCGTGGAGATCGCCGCTCGCATGACCCTTCGCCGCGCGCGCGGCCGCGCAGCGGGATCGCCCGCCCGGCCCCGGCGCGCGCCCTAGAGCTCGAAGATGCCCTGGGCACTGCTTCGCTACGGGCTGTCGGCGCGCTACCCGGCGCGGCGCGACCTGGTGCGGCCGCCGGCGCTGCGCCGCGCCTATGACGTCGTCATCATCGGCGCCGGGGGGCACGGCTGCGCGGCGGCCTACTACCTGGCCCGCGAGCACGGCATCCGCAGCATCGCGGTGCTCGACAAGGGATACCTCGGGGGCGGCAACACCGCGCGCAACACCGCGGTCATCCGCTCGAACTACATCACCCCCGAGGCGGTGCGCTTCTACAAGGAGGCCGTGGACATGTTCGCCGGGCTGTCGGGCGAGCTCGGCTACAACCTGCTCTACTCGCAGCGCGGCCAGCTCACCCTGGCCCACTCCGACGCGGCGATGCGCACCTTCCGGCTGCGCGCCGAGGTCAACAAGCACCTCGGGGTGCGCTCCGAGATGGTCGGTCCGGCCGAGATCCGCGAGATCGTCCCCCAGCTCCACTTCCCGCGACGCTACCCGATCCTGGGCGGACTGTGGCACCGTGACGGCGGTACCGCGCGCCACGATGCCGTTGCCTGGGCCTACGCGCGGCGGGCCACCGAGCTCGGCGTGGAGTTCCACCAGCGCACCGAGGTCACCGGCCTGCGGGTCGCCGGCGGGCGGGTCGTCGAGGTCGAGACCAGCCGCGGCGCGATCGCCTGCGGCCAGGTCATCCAGGCGGTCGCCGGAATGAGCTCGGTGGTGGCGCGCATGGCCGGGCTGCGCCTGCCGATCCGGACCTATCCGCTCCAGGCGATGGTCACCGAGCCGGTCAAGCCGTTCCTCGACCCGCTGGTCAGCTCGGCGGCGCTGCACTGCTACGTCTCGCAGAGCGCTCGCGGGGAGCTGGTCATCGGCGGCGGCTCGGATCCCTACGAGCTCTACTCGACACGCGCCACGCTCACCCTCAAGGAGTCGCTGATCGCCCATGCGGTGGAGATGTTTCCGTTCATCAGCGAGCTGAGACTGATGCGCCAGTGGGCGGGAATCACCGATATGACGCCCGACTACAACCCGATCCTCGGGGCGAGCCCGCTCGCCAACTACTGGCTCGACGCCGGGTGGGGCACCTGGGGGTTCAAGGCCACCCCGGCGAGCGGCAGACACATCGCGGCGGCGGTCGCGACCGGCAAGGTTCCCGAGATCCTCGAGCCGTTCCGCCTCGAGCGATTCGACACCTTCGACATGGCCAACGAAGCCGGGGCCACGGCGGCCAGCCACTGAGGGGCGCGGCACGCGGGCCCGGCGGAGAGCGACCATGAAGATCATGCCCTGTCCCCTCAACGGGCCGCGCGACATCGCCGAGTTCCTGTGCTACGGCGAGGTCACCGAGATGCCCGACCCGCGCACCTGCAGCGACCGGGAGTGGATCGAGTACGTCTTCTATTCGAACAACACCGCCGGGGTGGTGCGCGAGTGGTGGTATCACGTCCAGACCGGCTACTGGTTCATCGCCGAGCGCGACACCGTGCGCGATGAGATCCTGCGGGCCTACCCGGCCAGCGAGCTCTTTCGCGAGCGCGTCGAGTTCGGCGCGCCGCCGGCCGGCGGGGAGCGGCGATGAGCGGGGCGCAGCGCCTGCCGGCCCCGTGGGGTGCGTGGATCTCGCGCGAGCGCGAGATCGCCTTTCGCTTCGAGGGCCGCGACTACCTCGGCCACCCCGGTGACACCATCGCCAGCGCGCTGGCCGCGCACGGGCGCTGGGTGCTGTCGCGCTCGTTCAAGTACCACCGCCCGCGGGCACTGCGCTCGCTGGCGGGGCTCGAGGCCGACACCCTGGTCCAGGTCGGCGGCGAGCCCAACGTGCCGGCCGATCTGTGCCCGATCGAGCCAGGCCTCGAGGTGCGCGGACAGAACTACACCGGCAGTCTGGACGCCGACCGGGCCGCGCGGATCGGGCGCCTGGCGCGCTTCCTTCCGGTCGGCTTCTACTACAAGGCCTTCTACCGGCCGCGCGGGGCCTGGGAGCGGTTCTGGGAGCCAATCATGCGCCGCCGCGGGGGGCTTGGGCGGCTGGCCCTGGACGCCCCGGCGCGCTACTGCGACAAGAGCCACCTGTTCTGCGACATCGCGGTCGTCGGTGCCGGCCCGGCGGGGCTCTCGGCGGCCCTGGCCGGGGCGGCCGCCGGGGCCGAGGTGCTGCTGATCGAGATGGCGCCGCGGCTCGGCGGCGCGACCTGCTACGCCCGCTTCGATGCCGCCGGCGAGCGTGCCGAGCGAGTACGCCGCGAGCTCGTCGATGCGGTGCTCGCCGAGCCCGGGATCGAGGTGCTGAGCGAGGCCACCTGCAACGGGCTGTTCGCCGACAACCTGCTCGAGGTGATCCGCGGCGACCGGCTCTACAAGGTCCGGGCCCGGGAGGTCGTGCTGGCCACCGGGGTGATGGAGCAGCCGGCGGTCTTTCGCAACAACGACCTCCCGGGGGTGATGCTCGGCAGCGCCGCCCAGCGCCTGCTGCGTCTCTACGCGGTGCGCCCCGGTCGCCGCGCGGTGGTGCTCACCGCCAACCCCCACGGCCATGCGGTGGCCCTCGATCTCGACGATGCGGGGGTCGAGGTCGCCGCGGTGATCGATCTGCGCCCGGGCGGCGATGGGCCGCTCGAGCGCGCGGTGCGCGAGCGCGGCCTGCCGGTGCTCGCCGGGCACACCGTCCACGCGGCCCAGGCGCGGGGCGACGGGCTGCACCTGGCCGCCGTGGAGCTCGCCCGGGTCACCGGGCGGGGGGCCTGCGAGCCGGTCGAGACCTCGCTCGGCTGCGACCTGCTGTGCGTCTCGACCGGCTACATGCCGGCCTACCAGCTCGCCTTGCACCGCGGTGCGCGCCTCGACTACGACGACCGCCAGGCGCTGTTCTCGATCGTGGAGCTCCCCGCAGGGGTGCGGCTTGCCGGCTCGGTCAACGGCGCCCATGCCCTGCAGGCGGCGCTGGCCGAGGGGCGCCACGCCGGATGGGCCGCGGCCCGCGCGCTCGGGCTCGAGGCCGGAGCGGAGCCCGATCTCCCGGGCGAGCGGGGGGCCCGCGGCTCCAGCCACCCGTGGCCGATCTTCCCCCACCCCAGGGGCAAGGAGTTCGTCGATCTCGACGAGGACCTGCAGATCGCCGACATCTACCACGCCTGCGCCGACGGCTACGACGAGATCGAGCTGGTCAAGCGCTACTCGACGGTCGGGATGGGGCCGTCCCAGGGGCGGCACTCGGCGCTGGCCACGGCACGCCTGGTGGCCGACGCCACCGGGCGCTCGGTCGCCGAGGTCGGCGTGACCACCGCCCGCCCCCCGCTGCACGGTGAGAGGCTCGGCGTGCTGGCCGGTCGCCCCTTCGAGCCCGAGCGCTTCACCCCGATCCACGACCGCCACCTCGAGGCCGGGGCCCAGCTCATGACCGCGGGGCTGTGGTGGCGCCCCGCCTACTACGGGCCGCCGGCCGAGCGCGACCAGCGGATCCGGGCCGAGGTCGAGGCGATCCGCACCCGGGTCGGCCTGATCGACGTCTCCACCCTCGGCGGGCTCGAGGTCTGCGGTCCGGACGCGGCCGAGTTCCTCAACCGCATGTACACCTTCGGCTATGCCAAGCAGCCGCTAGGCCGCGCCCGCTACGTGCTGATGACCAACCAGGCGGGAACCATCGTCGACGACGGGGTGGCCTGCCGCCTCGCCCCCGAGCACTTCTACGTGACGGCGAGCACCGGCGGCGTGGAGGCGGTCTATCGCAACATGCTCTGGTGGCTGGCCCAGTGGCGTCTCGACGTGGTCGTGGTCAACGCCACCGCGGCCTACGCGGCGGTCAACATCGCCGGCCCCCTGTCGCGCCGGGTGCTGGCCAGGGTGTGCGACGACGTCGACCTCTCGGGGCAGGGCTTTCCGTACATGGGGGTGCGCGAAGGCACCGTCGCGGGCATTCCGGCACGCCTCATCCGGGTGGGCTTCGTGGGTGAGCTCGGCTACGAGATTCATGTCCCGAGCGGCTACGGGGAGGCGCTGTGGGACGCGCTCGTGGAGGCCGGCCGCGAGGAGCGGATCCAGCCGGTCGGGGTCGAGGCCCAGCGCGTGCTGCGCCTCGAGAAGGGCCACATCATCATCGGCCAGGACAGCGACGCGATGACCACCCCCGAGGAGGCGCAGATGAGCTGGGCGGTGTCGCGCCGAAAGCCGTTCTTCATCGGCGCTCGCGCCCTCGACATCCGCTCACGCCACCCCTCGCGACGCAAGCTGGTCGGGTTCGTGATCGAGCATGTCCGCGGGACGATGCCGCAGGAATCGGATCTGGTCCTCGACGGCGAGGCGATCGCCGGGTTCGTGACCTCGGTGGCGCTTTCGCCGACGCTCGGCCAGGTCATCGGGCTGGCCTATGCCCCGCGCTCGCTGCGACCCGGCGCGACCATCCGGATCAAGCTCGGTGACGCCAGCGTGACCCGGGCCAGGGTCGTCGATCCGCCGTTCTACGACCGCGACAACGCTCGCCAGGAGATCTGATCGGTGGCCAAGGAATCCCTGGACCCGCGTGCCCGGCTGCTGCGCAGCCCGCTGTATCGCTGGCACGAGGAGCACGGGGCGCGCTTCGAAGAGGTTCACGATGGAGCCGTGGTGGCGGGCGAGGTCGGGCGCAGCGCGGACGCCGAGGTCGAGCTGGCGCGCAGGCTCGCCGTGATCGACTGCTCGACCCTGCCGCGGATCGGCTTCAAGGGGCCTGCGGCGATCGACTGGGTGGCGGCACAGGGGGTCCGGGTCGGGACTGCCAACAACCGGGCGTGGCGCCAGCCCGACGGGTCCTGGGTGGCGCGGCTCGCCGATAGCGAGGCGCTGCTGCTCGCCCCGCTGGCCGGTGGCGGCGACCCGTGCCCGGCGCTGGAGGCGGCATGGCGGGCGCAGCGACCCCACGGCTGCGCGCTGATCCTGCGCCGCCACGTCTCGGGCTGGCTGTGCCTGCTCGGCGAGTGCGCGGCCAGGCTGCTCGCCAAGCTTTGCGGCGTCGACCTTCGCCCGCGGCGCTTTCCCGAGGGCAGCGTGGCGCAGACGTCCGCGGCCCGCACCGGGGTGATCATCGGGCGCGCCGACGTCGGCGCGGTGCCGGCCTACCACCTCCTGCCCGACAGCGCCTCGACGCGCTACCTGTGGGCGTGCATTCTCGATGCCATGCGCGAGTTCGAGGGCCGGGCGGTCGGGCTGAGGGCGCTGCGCGCGCTCGCCCGCGAGGAGTGAGGCGCGCGGCCCCGGCCTCAGCCGACGAGGATCTCGACCCCGGCCTCGCTGAGCGCGGCCGCCACCGCTGCCGGGGGTGCCCGATCGGTCACCACCCGGGCGGCCTCGGCCAGCGCGCAGACGCTGGCCAGCGCGGTGCGCCCGAACTTGCTGTGATCGGCCAGCACGGTCACCGAGCGGGCGTTGCGCACCATGGCGCGCGCGACCATCGCCTCGTCGAGGTTGAAGTCCATGAAGCCGCGCTCGCCGTCCACCGCGCCGACCGTGAGCACCGCGTGGTCGGGGTGCAGCGGTGAGGCCTGGCGCACCGTCTCGGCACCGAGGGTCTCGCCGGCCTCGCCCCAGAACTCGCCGCCGAGCAGGTGAATCCGGTTCGCCCCCGGTCCGCGCCACAGGTGGGCGGCGACCCCGATGCAGTTGGTGATCACGGTCAGCCCGCTCTTGCGCGCCAGCGCCAGCGCGAAGGCCACCGTGGTCGTGCCGGCATCGATGAACAGGCTGTCGCCGGCGGTGAACAGCGCCGCGGCGCGCACGCCGATCCGCTCCTTCTCGGCGCGCAGCTGGCGGGCGCGGCGGGTGAAGGCGTCCTCCTGCCCGGCCTGGACCGCAATCGCCCCGCCGTGGACCCGGCGCAGGAGGTGGCGGGCGTCGAGCGCCGCGAGGTCACGGCGGATGGTCTCGTGGGAGGCGTTGAGCTCGGCGGCGAGATCGCCGACGCGAAGCTGCTGGCGGCGTGAGAGCAGTCGGAGGATGGCCTCGCGGCGCTGGGCGGGAAGCATCGTGATCGGGCTGATGATGACTGTTTGGCCAAATCCTGCCATGAAACGGGCAAGTTCACCAGGCCTGTATTGACTGATCGGTCATCCTGCCGATAGCGTTCCGGCCATCACGGGTCACCGGGGAGGGAGGGCTGCGGTGATCGCGCGCTGCGGCGGGGAAGTGCACTTCGACGTCGCCGTGATCGGTGCCGGGGTGATCGGCTGCGCGGTGGCCCGGGTCTTCGCCCTGGCCGGGCAGCGGGTCGCGCTGCTCGAGCGCGGCCGCGACATCCTCTGCGGGGCGAGCAAGGCCAACAGCGCGATCCTGCACACCGGCTTCGACGCCCCGGGCGGGAGCCTCGAGCTCGAGCTGATGCGCGCCGGGCGGGAGCGCTACCTGGCGGTGCGCGAGCGGCTCAACCTGCCGCTGCTCGAGAGCGGCGCGCTGGTGGTGGCGTGGAGCGAGGCCGAGCGCGGCCGGCTCGCCGCGCTCCTCGCCCGCGCCCACGGCAACGGCGTAGAGGACGTGGTCGCGCTCGAGGGGCGCGAGCTCGGGGCGCGGTTCCCGGCGCTCGGCGGCGGCGCGCGCGCCGCGCTGTGGGTCCCCGGGGAGAGCGTCATCGACCCCTGGTCGGCGCCGCTCGCCTATGCCCTGCAGGCCATCGCCCACGGCGCCGAGGTGCGCCGCGGCTGCCGCGTCGAGGGGGTCGAGCCGGCCGGTGACGGGCTTCGGGTGTCGACCTCGACGGGGGTGCTCGGCACCCGCCTGGCGGTCAACTGCGCGGGGCTCTACGGCGATCACGTCGATGCCCTGGCCGGGCGGCAGGACTTCGAGATCCGCCCGCGCAAGGGCCAGTTCGTGGTCCTCGACAAGGCCGCCCGGCGGCTCGTCCCGGCCATTCTCCTGCCCTGCCCGAGCGAGCGCACCAAGGGGGTGCTGGTCGCGCCCACGGTGTTCGGCAACGTCCTGGTCGGGCCGACCGCCGAGGAGCAGGACGACCGCGAGGACACCTCCACCGATGCGGCCACCCTGCGCGCGCTGCTCGAGCAGGCGGCGCGGATGGTGCCGGGGCTGGCCGGGCAGCCGGTCACCGCGGCCTACGCGGGGCTGCGCCCGGCCAGCGAGCGCAAGGAGTATCGGATCGCGCGCCACCCCGAGCTGCCCTGGATCACGGTCGGGGGGATCCGCTCGACCGGGCTGACCGCCGCCCTCGGGATCGCCGCGCACGTCGCCGGGCTCGCCGAGGCGGTCCTCGGGCCGCTGCGCGAGACCCGCCGGCCGACCTGGACCCCGGTGCCGAGCCTCGCCGAGGGCCGGGCGCGGCCCTACCGCAGCGGCGGGGCCGGCGAGATGGTCTGCTACTGCGAGCGGGTCACCCGCGCCGAGATCGAGGCCGCCCTCGGCGGCGCGCTCCCGGCCGCGGACCTCGGCGGGCTCAAGCGCCGGACCCGCTGCATGATGGGCCGCTGCCAGGGCTTCTACTGCGCCTGGCGGGTCGCCGAGCTCGCCGCCGGCCGGATCCACTGGCCGCTGCCGGTCGAGGAGGCGGCGTGAGCGGCCACGAGGCGGTGATCGTCGGCGGCGGCCCGGCCGGGCTGTCGGCGGCGCGCACCCTGCTCGCCGCCGGGGTCCGCGACGTGCTGGTGCTCGAGCGCGAGGCGGCGCTCGGCGGGCTGCCGCGCCAGTGCGAGCACCGCGGGTTCGGGGTGAGCCAGTACGGCTGGCCCTACACCGGGCCGGACTACGCCGCGCGGCTGCGCCGCGAGGCGGCCGGGGCGCGCCTGCGCACCGGGGCAACGGTGGTCGGCCTGCACCCCGGCGGGGTGCTCGAGGTGGCGACCGCCGAGGGGCTCGCCGAGGTCCGCGGGCGCTGCGTGCTGCTGGCGACCGGGATCCGCGAGTCGCCGGGCCCGGCGCGGCTGGTCTCCGGGGCGCGACCCTGGGGCGTGCTGACCACCGGCGCCCTGCAGCGCTTCGTGGCGCTCGGCGCGCGCCGGCCGTGCCGGCGGGCGGTGGTGATCGGCAGCGAGTGGGTGGCGCTGTCGGCGCTGCTGACCCTGCGCCGCGCCGGGATCGCGGTGGTGGCGGTGCTCGAGGAGGGCGAGCGGGTCACCGTGCCGCGCCCGGCCGCAGCGCTCGCCCGGCTCGCCTTCCGCGCCCCGCTGCTCACCGGGGTCGCCGAACTGCGGGTGCGCGGCGCCGAGGTCGTCGAGGGCATCGAGTTCACCCTCGCCGGGCGCCGCCGGGCGCTGGCCTGCGACGCGGTGGTGTTCACCGGCCGCTTCGTGCCCGAGGCGGCGCTGGTCCGCGAGTGCCACCTGGAGCTCGACGCCGGCACCGGCGGCCCGGTCATCGATCAGCACTGGCGCTGCTCCGATCCGGCCTTCTTCGCGGCCGGCAACCTGCTGCGCCCGGTCGAGACCTCGGGGGTGGCCGGGCGCGAGGGGGTGGCCGCCGCGCGGGCCATGGCGCGCGCCCTGCGCGGCGAGCTCGCGGCGCCGCGGCGGCGCATGCGCATCGCGGTCCGCGACCCGCTGCGCTACGTCTACCCCCAGGTCATCGCCACGCCCGGCGAGGCCCCGGGCGCGTTGCTGATGCGCGCGCGGGTGAGCCGTGAGGCGCGTGGAACGCTGCTCATCCGGCGCAACGGGCGCACGGTCTGGCGCCGCGCCCTGCGGGCGCTGCCCGAGCGGCGCATCCGGCTTCCCGGTCGCTTTCTCGACCCGGAGGCGCTGGAGAGCGTGGAGATCATTCTTCGTGAGCGCGAGCGCGACACGAAGGCGCGAGCCGGGGACGAGGGCAGCGACCCCGGACCCCGACGCACCCAACCTGCCCGCTGGGACGAACAGAGGAGGATGGAGTCATGAGCAACCGTCACAAGCAGCCGCGCGCGGGGCGCCGGGGGCTGACCCGGCGCACCTTCCTGAAGGCCGGCGGCGCCGGGGTGGCCGCCACCGCCCTGACCGCCAGGGGGACCGGACCGTGGATCCGCGACGCCCGGGCCGCGACCCTGGAGCTGCGCTGGCTGGGCTGGGAGCACTACAACGTGCGCAGCCTCACCGCCGAGTTCGAGAAGGAGAACAAGGTCAAGGTCAGCGCCGGGTTCTTCGACGGCAACTCCGAGGCCTGGAACAAGCTGCGCGCCGGCGGGACCAGGGACTTCGATCTGGTGATGGCCGACGGGTTCTGGCCGCGCCTGTACGCCAAGCAGGGGCTCACCCAGCCGGTCGACTACGCCAGGCTGCCGAACATGAGCGGGGTGTTCCCCGACTTCCTGCCGCCCAGCTACATGCTGCTCCAGGAGGAGGGCGGGACGCGGATGATCGCGGCGCCGAACTGCTGGGGCGGCTACGGCTTCACGGTCAACACCGACAAGATCGCCGCCGAGGACGCCGACTCGGTGAGCCTGCTGTTCAACGAGAAGTACAAGCGCCACCTCTCGACCAGCGCCCGCTACGAGGAGAACATCGCGCTGGCCGGGATCCTCGCCGCCCACCGCCTCGGCACCAAGGACAAGCCGCGCCCCGACGGCAAGCCGTTCAACCCCTATGTGCTCACCGATGCCGAGCTCGCCGAGTGCAAGCGGCTGCTGATCAAGCAGAAGGGGCTGCTGGTGACCCGCTGGAACGACGAGGACACCCTCGAGCGGCTGCTCCGCGCCCAGGTGGTGTGGGCCTCGCCGGAGTGGTCGGGGATCTACCGGCGCATCCACTTCGACAAGCTCGACGGCAAGACCCAGCTCAACATGCGCCACGTGCTCAGGCCCAGGGAGGGCGGGCTCGGCTGGGTCGACACCTGGAACATCACCTCGGGGGTCACCGACAGCGAGCGCCTCGAGGTCGCCTACCGCTGGATCAACTGGCGCCTGAAGCGCTCGTCGATGGCCACCGTGGCCACCGAGATCGGCTGGGCGCCGACCGTCGACGTGCGCGACATGATCCCGCAGCGCTACGTCGAGACGCTGTTCCTCAACCAGACCAGCGCCATCCGCGGGCTCTACCAGTTCGATGCGCCCTCCTCGCCGGAGAAGTGGGAGCGCATCTGGTCGGAAGTCGAGGCGGCGTAGCCGGCGCGGTGCTACATTCTGCGGTCCCCGGCGCGCACCGCCGGCCGGCCAGGGAGCCGGCCGCGGGGCGCGCCGGGGGCGGGCGGCGCGGGCGGTGTTGCGCGCACCGGGCCGCCGGCGAGGGGGCGGAGCGATGAGTGAGGCGGTGCTGCGCATCGAGCGGGTCAGCAAGCGCTTCGGCGCGCTCGAGGCGGTCAAGGAGGTCTCCCTCGAGGTCGGGGGATCCGAGTTCTTCGCCCTGCTCGGGCCGTCCGGGTCGGGCAAGACCACGCTGCTGCGCATCATCGCCGGCCTCGAGCGCCCGGACGCCGGTCGGGTCGAGATCGGCGGGCGCGATGTGACCGGGCTGCCGCCCTACCTGCGCGGCATCGGCATGGTGTTCCAGGACTTCCTGCTCTTCCCGCACCGCACGGTGCGCGAGAACGTGCTCTTTCCGCTGCGCATGCAGGGCATGGAGCGCGCCGAGCAGCAGCGCCAGCTCGAGTGGGTGATCGCCCTGGTGCGCCTCGAGGGGCTCGAGGCGCGCTACCCGCACCAGCTCTCGGGCGGGCAGAAGCAGCGCGTGGCGCTGGCTCGCGGGCTGGTCGCGCGCCCCGACGTGCTGCTCCTCGACGAGCCCCTCGCCAACCTCGATCGCGAGCTGCGCAAGGAGATGGAGATCGAGGTGCGCCGCTTCCAGGTCGAGCTCCAGATCCCGTTCGTCTACGTCACCCACAACCAGGAGGAGGCGCTGACCATGAGCGACCGCATGGCGGTCATGAACCGCGGGCGCTTCGAGCAGGTCGGGCCCAAGCTCGAGGTCTACGCCCGCCCGGCGAGCCGCTTCGTGGCCTCCTTCGTGGGCAGCGCCAACCGCCTGGTCGGGCAGGTCACCGCCCTCGACGGGGAGCTGGCGACGGTCGAGGCCGCCGGGGTCAGGCTGCTCGCCCGGCGCCCCGAGGGCGCGGTCCTGGGCAGCGAGGTCGAGCTCTTTCTCAAGAGCGAGCGCATCGCCCTCGAGCCGGCCACCGGCGCCGCCGCGCCCGAGGGCCACAACGCGCTCGAGGGAACCGTGCGTGACGTGATCTTCAAGGGCCCGTACGCCGACTACCTGATCCGGCTCGCTGGCGGCACCGAGCTGATCGCCAGCGCCCCGCCGGGACACCGGGGGCTGGAGCCGCGCGCCGCGGTGCGCGCCTGCTGGCCGCCGGCGGCGGCCGACTGCTACCTGGCCGGGGAGCCCTGAGGTGATCGGCCTCGGCCGGCGCGCGCGCTTCACCGCCCTGACCCTCCCCGGGGCGCTGCTGGTGCTGGTGTTCCTGGTGCTGCCGCTGGCCGCGATCATCGTCTTCAGCTTCTGGCGCACCGAGCGCTACGAGCTGATCGCCGACTGGAACCTCGACAACTACGCCACCGTGCTCGGCGCCGGCATCTACCTGCAGTTCCTGGGCCGCTCGCTGCTGATGGCCATCGCCGTGTCGCTGGTCTGCCTGCTCTACGCCTACCCGGTCGCCTACCTGATCGCCAAGCACGGCGGGCGCTACCGGCTGGTGCTGGTGCTGCTCACCGCGGCCCCCTTCCTGACCGGGATCATCCTCCGGGTCACCGCCCTGCAGCAGATCCTCGGCCCCATCGGGCTGGTCAACATGGCGCTCCAGACCATGGGCCTGGAGCCGATCGAGGCGCTCATGTACAGCCACGTGGCCAGCGCCATCGGCCTGGTCTACCTGTGGATCCCGTTCATGATCCTGGCCATCTACCTGTCGCTGCTCAACTTCGACTTCGAGCTCCTCGAGGTCGCCAAGGTCTGCGGCGCCAAGCCGTGGCGCGCCTTTCTCGAGGTGACCTGGCCGCTCAACTGGATCGGCACCGCGATCGGCATCGTGCTGGTGTTCATCCCGACGCTCGCCTCGAGCCTCACCCCGCAGTTCCTCGGCGGGCCGAACGGCGCGCTCTACGGCAACATCCTCGCCCACCAGTTCGGGGCGACCGGCACCTGGGCGCTCGGCTCCGCCCTCGGGGTGCTGCTGTTCCTCACCTCGGCGGCCTTCATCCTGATCCTCTGGCGCACCGTGCACCTCGGGCGCAGCGGGTTCACCGGCGCGGGGCGCGAGCCGTGAGCGCGGTCAACCCGGGCGAGCGGCTGGTGGTCGGCGTGCAGGTCGCGATGCTCGCGCTGCTCTACCTCTTTCTCTACCTGCCGCTGCTCTACGTCGGCTACGTGTCGTTCGTCGAGAACAGCGTCTGGCCCTTCCCGCCGGTGCTGACTCTCGAGTGGTACCGCAGCCTGCAGAGCATCAGCGACTTCCACGAGGGGCTGGTCAACAGCCTGGTGATCGGCGCCGGGAGCGGCGCGATCGCCGCCCTGCTCGCGACCAGCGCGGCGATCGGGGTGCTCAAGTATCCGCTGCGCCGCCGCGGGCTGATGATCGGCATCTACCTCGCGCCGCTGTTCGTCGCCCAGGTCCTGATCGGCGTCTCGACCCTGATGTTCAACCGCAACGTGCTCGGGCTGCCCGGGAATCTCTTCTCGGCGGTGCTCGCCAACGCCACCTACGGGCTCTCGTTCGCCTTCCTGGTGCTGCTCGCCCAGCTCGCCCGCTACGACTGGCGCCTCGACGAGGTGGCGATGGTGTTCGGCGCCCGCCCGGCCCGGACCTTCCTCGAGGTCACCCTGCCCAACGTCTGGCCGGCGGTGCTCGGCGGCTTCGTGGTCAGCTTCCTGCTCGGCTTCAACAACCTCGAGATCTCGTACTACAACCTCGGCGCGGTGCCCACCCTGCCGACCATCGCCTGGGGCTCGCTGCGCCACGGGGTCAAGCCCGAGCTCTATGCCCTGGCCTCGATCGTCAACGCCCTGGTGTTCGCCGGCCTGCTGGTGCTGTACCTGTTGATCCGGCGCGGCACGCTGCGCTTCGGCGTGCCGGGGCGCTGAGGCGCGCCGCCGCCGTGGGCACGGTCATCGCCATCGACCAGGGCACGACCTCCACCAAGGTCCTCACCCTGGCGGCCGACGGGACGGCGCGGCTGCTCGCCGCGCTGCCCCACCGCCAGCACTACCCGCGCCCGGGATGGGTCGAGCACGACGCCGGCGAGCTCGAGCGCCAGGTGCGCGAGGCGCTGAGGCGTGGCTGGGAGGCGAGCGACGGGTCGCCGGCCGGGCTCGGGCTCGACAACCAGGGCGAGACCGTGGTGGCCTGGGATCGGCGCGAAGGGCGGCCGCTCCACCACGCCATCGTCTGGCAGGACGACCGCACCCGCGAGGTGATCGAGCGGCTCAAGCGCGACGGGGCCGAGGCGCTCTCGATCGAGCGCTGCGGGCTGCCGCTCGACCCCTACTTCTCGGCCAGCAAGCTGCGCTGGCTGCTCGATCACGCCCCCGGGGCGAGGGGCCTGCTCGAGCGCGGCCGGCTCGGCCTGGGGACCTCGGATGCCTTCCTCGTCGAGCGCCTGACCGGGGTCTACGCCACCGATCCGGCCACCGCCTCGCGCACCGGGCTGATGAACCTCGACACCCGGAGCTGGGACCCGGAGCTGTGCGCGCTGTTCGGCGTGCCGGCCGAGGCGCTCCCCGAGATCCGTCCGACCACCGCCGGGCGCGGGGTGGCGGCGCTCGAGGGCCGGGGCGGGGTGGCGCTGTGCGCGGCGATCGTCGACCAGCAGGCGGCGCTGTTCGGGCACGGCTGCGCGCGCCGGGGGGCGGCCAAGATCACCTTCGGGACCGGCGCGTTCATGCTCGCCCACACCGGCGAGGCACCGGTCCGCGCCCCCGAGCAGGGGGTGCTTCCGACCCTGGCCTGGGAGCTCGCCGGGGAGGGGCCCCGCTACGCGGTCGAGGGCGGGGTCTATCTCGCCGGGGCGGCGATCGAGTGGCTGCGCCGCCTCGGCCTGCTCGCCGACTACGCCGAGCTCGGGGACTTCGCGGGGCCGTCGGCGGCCAGCCGCGGGCTGTTCTTCGTGCCGGCGCTCTCCGGGCTCGGCTGCCCGTTCTGGGATCGCAGCGCCACCGGGCTGTGGATCGGGCTGCGCCCCGAGACCGGCCGCGAGGACCTGTGCCGGGCGGTGCTCGAGGGCGTGGCGCTGCGTGCCGCGCAGGTCCTCGACCGCTTCACCCTCGTGGCCGGGCCCGACTCGCGGCTGCGCATCGACGGCGGTCTGAGCGCGAGCGGCTACTTCCGCCGCTTTCTCGCCGCGCTGACCGGGCGGGTCGTCGAGCTGCCCTCGCTGGCCGAGATGACCGCCTACGGCACCGCCCGGCTGGCCCTGCTCGGGGCCGGCCTGGCTGGCCGGCTCGAGGATCTCCCCGCCGAGCCACCGCTCAGCGCCCGCCACCGGCCGGAGCCCGGCGCGGAGCTTGGCGAGGTCCGGGCGCGCTTCGAGAGCGCGCTCGAGCGGGCGCGGGGCTGGTGGCCGTGAGCCGGCCCCGTTCCGGGCGCCGCCCGGCTTTGCCTCGCGCCCCCCGGCGCGCTACCCTCGCGGGCAGGCGGCGGCGTGGTGGATGAGGCCGATGAGCGGTGCCTTCTCGAGGATCGGCGGCGGGCAGGGGGCGCGAATCGCCTTCCGGGGCTTCCTCGCCCTGCTGGCGCTGTTCTTCGCCGACGTGCTGCTCGGCAAGGCCCGCATCGCCCTCGGCTGGCCGGTCCCCTTCCTGCTCGGCGACGTCGGAGAGTTCCTGCTGCTGCTGCTCACTGCGCTGCTCTTCGCGGTGGCCGCGCTGCTCAGCGAGGCGCGCGAGGGGGGCAGGTAGGAGCGGCGTCAGGGCGGCGGGGCGGTGGTGGCCCGCGCGATCAGGTGCACCTCGAGCTCGGTGGTCTCCGCCGGCGTCTCGCCGGCCAGCCGCGCGAGCAGGTACTCGGCGGCTGCACTGCCCATCTCCCGCGACGGGACCCGCATGGTGGTCAGCGGCGGGCGAACGTGGGCGGCCAGCTCGAGGTCGTCGAAGCCGGTGATCGAGACGCTCTCCGGGACCGCGATGCGCTGCGCCTGGCACTCGAGCAGGGCCGCGAGGGCGAGCACGTCGTTGCCGCACACCACCGCGGTCGGTCGCGGGCGCCGGGCGAGCAGGGCGCGCATCGCCTGGCGACCCGCCGGGATGCTGTAGCGCTCCTCGCGGAACAGCCGTCGCGGCAGGGTCAGCCCGTGGCCGGCGAGCGCCGCGCGCACCCCGGCGACCCGGGCCCGGGCGCGATCGTTGTGCGCGGTCACCCCGGCGATCATCGCCACCCGGCGGTGGCCGAGGGCGAGCAGGTGCTCGGTCATCCGGGTCGCGGCGCGCTGGTTGTCGAAGCCGATGCAGGGGTGGGGCATCGCCGGGCGGTAGCTCCAGGTGACCACGTAGGGCACCCCCTTGCAGGCGAGCAGCTCGTAGAGGCGCGGGTGGTGGGCCTCGCCGACCAGCATCAGGGCGTCGACGCCATGCTCGACGAGCCCGATCGCCTCGCTCAGCTCGTGCTCCGGGTCGTAGTCCGAGCTGGCCAGGAACAGGGTGTGACCGGCGCACGACAGGCGCCGCTGGAGCGCCTGGACGCAGCGCGCGAAGATCGCGTTGTCGACCGTTGGGATGATCGCGCCGACCGTGCGCGAGCGGCGGCTGGCCAGCGCTCGGGCGGCCGCGTGGGGAACGTAGTCGAGCGCCGTGACCGCGGCCAGCACGCGCTGGCGCAGCGCCGGGCGCACGCTGCCCGAGCGGTTGAGGACCCGCGAGACGGTGGCGGTCGAGACCCCGGCGCGAGCGGCCACCTCGCGCAGCGTCGGGCGAGCCGGCGGTGACGGGCCGCTCACTCTCCGTGCCTTTCGTGCCGGCATCGGCATCCCCGGGCGGCGCCCGCCCACCCTCCCGCTGGCGAGTAAAAGTCTCTTGAAATCATCGTGTTATGAAGTGTGGTCGGGCCCTGCCTCGAGCCTTGACAGGGCATCCGGCCGGTGCTCCAATGAGCAGGCGCTATTGTAAGCGCTTACAAGAACACAATGACCATCCGGAGGATCCCATTCATGTCAGACGAGAGCAAGGCAGTGGGCCGCGCGTGGCACGCGCTCGGCGAGATCGATCGGCGGGAGTTCATCCGCGTCACCAAGAGGCTCGGCTTCACGGTGGCAGCGGTCGCTGCGGGCAGCGGGCTGCTGCTGTCCCCGGCCGCGGTGGCGCAGACCGCCCGCGAGGAGAAGGAGCGCGAGAAGGCCGCGCGCTGGACGATGACCATCGCCACCGCCTACCGGGTGGGGACCACCCGCTCCTACCCGATCATGCAGCTCAACCTCAAGGAGAACATCCAGAACATGACCCGCGGGCAGGTCTACGTGAAGCTCGCCCCCGGCGGCCGCCTGGGGGTGGGCACCGCGCTCGCCCAGAAGGTGCAGGCCGGCACCATCCAGGCCGCCCAGCACTCGCTGTCCAACTTCGCCCCCTTCGCCCCGGCCGTGGACCTCATCAACATCCCCTACTGGACCGGCGAGAACCAGAAGTTCGTCAACCTGGTCACCTCCGAGGTCTGGAAGCGGGAGGTTGACAGCCGGGTGGCGGCCAAGGGCTTCAAGCCGCTGTTCTATTTCTGCATCGACCCGCGCACCGCGGCCAAGCGCCGGGGGCTCGGCGACCAGCCGTTTCGCACCCCGGCCGACCTCAAGGGGATCAAGTTCCGGGTGCCGGGCTCGGCGATCCTCAAGCAGTTCTACCGCCTGCTCGGCGCCAACCCGACGCCGGTGGCCTGGGGCGAGACGCCCTCGGCGATCAAGCAGGGGGTGGCCGACGCCCTCGATCCGTCGGTCGAGGCCCTCTACGCGTTCGGCTTCAAGGACGTGCTGTCGTGGGTCACCTTCAATCGCCCGGTCCCCGACAGCCAGGTCTACTCGTGCAACCTCGAGTGGTTCCGCGGGCTGCCCAAGGACGTCCAGGAGGGCATCGACTTCGCCAGCGACGTGACCTTCCAGCAGAACCTGGCCCAGGTCCCGGCCTCGCGCGCCTTCGCCATGGCGGAGATGAACAAGGCCGGGGTGCGCTTCTACGTGCCGAGCGCCGACGAGCTCGCCCAGTGGGCCGAGAAGGCCGGCCAGCAGCGCCCGGAGTGGAACGATCTGAAGAAGAAGCTGGCCGGCTCGATCGCCAACTTCGAGCGGATGCTCGAGGCGGCCAACACCCAGGGCCGCTACTACGTCCACGACGTGTGAGCGGCGGGGCGCGCCTCGGCGCTCCCGGCCGGCCAGCTCCGCCGCAGCGCTCCCGGTGCGGCGGAGCGGCCGGCAAGATGCGCGCGCAACAGGCTGACGGGCGACGATGAGGGAACTCCTGCGACGCATCGACCGCGACGGTGAGCGCTGGCTGCTGCTGTGGCTCTACAGCTTCATCGTCATGGTGATCTTCATCGAGGTGGTGCGCCGCTTCGTGTTCGCCTACTCCTCGGTGTGGGGCGAGGAGACCGCCCGCTACGCCTTCATCTACCTGGTCTGGATCGGCGCCGCCTCGGCGGTGCGCGAGCGCGCCCACATCCGCATCGACGTGATCCTCCACTACCTGCCGCCGCGCGGGGTGGCGGTCGTCTACCTGCTCGGCGACCTGCTCACCGGGGGGCTCGCGGTTCTGGCGATCTACTGGTCGATGGACCCGGTGCTGGTCTCGCTGCGCTTCGGCTCGGTGACCGACGGGCTGCGCATCAGCCAGGTGTGGTTCATCAGCGCGGTGCCGCTCGGCTTCACCCTGCTCATGGTGCGGCTCGTCCAGTCCGTGATCCGCGACCTCGGCGACCTGCGCCACGGGCGCCCGGTGTTCACCGGGCGCAAGCTGTTCGAGTAGCGCGCCGTGTGGCAGCTCTACCAGGAACCCCCCGCGACCCTCGAGCTCGGCCCCGAGATCATCGGCCCGCTGCTGCTGATGGTCCTGATGCTGGTCGGCGCGGTGCCGGTCTGGGTGACCCTCGGCTACGGCTCGGTGGCGCTGCTCGTGGCCACCGGCGTGCTGCCCCTGTCGCTGTTCGGGGAGGCGCTCTTCCAGGGCATCGACGCCTTCGCCCTGATCGCCATCCCGCTGTTCATCCTGACCGGCGATGCGCTGGTGCGCACCGGGCTGTCGAACCGGCTGCTCGACATCGCCGAGGCGACCATGGGCAGCCTGCGCTCGGGGCTCGGGACCTCGACGGTGCTCGGCTGCGGGTTCTTCTCGGCGATCTCGGGCTCGGATGCGGCCGGCGCCGCGGCGGTCGGGCGGATCACGGTCAGCCGCCTGGTCGATCGCGGCTACCCGCTGCCCTACGCCTGTGCCCTGGTCGCCTCGGGCTCGTGCACCGGGATCCTGATCCCGCCCTCGATCGCCTACATCATCATCGGCCTGGTGCTCGGCATCTCGGCCTCGACGCTGTTTCTCGCCGCCGCGGTTCCCGGTGTCCTGATCCTGATCTCGATCATGATCACCAACGTGGTGCTCAACCGGCGCCGCGGCTACGAGAACTCCCACGTCCCGTTCTCCTGGCGGCGCTGGCTGCGCGCCGTGTGGGCGGGCAAGTGGGCGCTGCTCATCCCGTTCATCATCCTCGGCGGGATCTACTCGGGGGTGTTCACGCCCACCGAGGCCGCCGCGGTGGCGGTGATGACCACCATCCTCGTCGGGCTGCTCCAGGGAACCCTGGAGCTCAAGGACTTCCCGCGCATGCTCGAGAGCTCGGCCAAGGTCAACGGGGTGATCGTGCCGATCATCGCCTTCGCGCTGCCGCTCGCCCAGGCGCTCGCCGCCCTCGACGTGCCCCAGTCGTTCGTCGAGACGGTCACCGGGATCACCGACAGCCGCACCGGGATCATCCTGATGATGCTGCTGATCTTCATCATCGCCGGGTGCATCATGGAGACCACGCCCAACATCGTGATCCTCTCGCCGATCATGCTGCCGCTGGCCGAGCGCATCGGCATGGACCCGATCCACTTCTCGATCTTCATGGTCACCTCGCTGGGCGTCGGCTTCATCACCCCGCCGCTGGGGCTCAACCTGTTCGTTCTCTCGGGGCTCACCGGGATGTCGGTGCTCGCCATCGCCCGCCAGGCGGTGCCCTACGTGCTCGCCATGCTCTGCGTGGTGCTGCTGCTCGCCTTCGTGCCGCAGCTCTCCCTGTGGGCCCTGTAACCAAACCATCCGGGAGGTTCCGAACATGGCGGAGACCTATCTCAAGCGGGCCACGCGCACCCCGCGCAGCGGCGAGGCCGACGTGCGCGCCACCGTCGAGCGCATGCTCGCCGAGATCGAGGCCGGCGGCGAGCGCGTCGCGCTCGAGCACGCGCGGCGACTCGACGGCTGGGAGGGCGAGGTGGTGGTCGGCGAGGCCGAGCGTGCGGCGGCCGGGGAGCGGCTCTCCCAGCGGCTCAAGGATGACATTGCCCTGGCCCATGACCACGTGCGCCGCTTCGCCGAGGCGCAGCGGGCGAGCCTCCGGGAGGTCGAGATCGAGCTCGCCGATGGGCTGGTGGCCGGCCAGCGGCTGATTCCGGTGGCCACTGCCGGGTGCTACGTGCCGGGCGGGCGCTACGCCCACGTGGCCTCGGCGATCATGAGCGTGACCACCGCGCGGGTGGCCGGGGTCGATCAGGTCATCGCCTGCTCGCCACCGCACGGCGGCGAGGGGGTGCACCCGGCGATCCTCTACGCCCTCGACCTGTGCGGCGCCGACACGGTGCTCGCCCTGGGCGGGGTCCAGGGGGTGGCGGCGCTCGCCTTCGGGCTCTTCTCCGGCCATCCGGCCGAGGTCCTGGTCGGGCCCGGCAACGCCTACGTCGCCGAGGCCAAGCGGCTGCTCTACGGGCGGGTCGGGATCGATCTGTTCGCCGGACCGACCGAGATCCTGGTGATCGCTGATGACAGCGCCGATCCGGACATCGTGGCCGAGGACCTGGTCGGCCAGGCCGAGCACGGCCCCGACTCCCCGGCCTGGCTGGTCAGCACCTCGCGGGCGCTGGCCGAGGCGGTGCTGGCGCGGGTCCCGGGGCGCATCGAGGCGCTGCCCGAGCCCAATCGCGGCGCCGCCGCCGCGGCCTGGCGCGACTACGGCGAGGTGCTGGTGGTCGCCGACCGCGAGAGCGCGGTGCGCGAGAGCGATCGCTACGCGCCCGAGCACCTCGAGGTCCACGCCACCGACCTCGACTGGTGGCTGGCCCGCCTGCGCAACTACGGCTCGCTGTTCCTCGGCGAGGAGACCACGGTGGCCTACGGGGACAAGGCATCGGGCCCGAACCACATCCTGCCGACCAAGGGGGCGGCCCGCTACACCGGCGGGCTCAGCGTGGCCAAGTTCATCAAGTCGGTGACCTGGCAGCGGATGACCCCGGCGGGCAGCCGCGCGGTGGCCGCCGCCAGTGCCCGCATCTCGCGCCTCGAGGGCATGGAGGGTCACGCCCGGACCAGCGACTGCCGGCTCGCCAGGTACTTTCCCGGCGAGCGCTTCGAGCTGACGCCCTAGAGGAGGTCCGTGGTGGCTCGGGAGGTGGTGGCCGGCTTCCTCTGCGAGCTGTTCTCGCTCGAGGGCCGGGTGGCGCTGTGCACGGGGGCCTCCTCGGGGATCGGGCGGCGCATGGCCGAGGCGCTGGCCCGGGCCGGCGCCGAGGTCGCCCTGGTCGGGCGGCGCGCCAAGCGGCTCGAGGAGGCGCGCGCCGCGATCGAGGCGCGCGCCGGGGTGCGGGCGGTGGTGCTGGTCGCCGACCTCTACGAGCGCGAGCGCCTCGAGGCCCTGCCCGGTGCGGTGCGCGCCGCCCTCGGCCCGGTCGACATCCTGGTCAACGCCGCCGGCGTCAACCCGCGCCGCGGGGCCGATCGGGTCAGCCGCGAGGACTGGGATCGGACCCTCGAGCTCAATCTCGGCGTGCCCTTCTTCCTCGCTCGCGCCTGCGTCGAGGGGATGCGCGAGCGCGGCGCGGGCAACATCATCAACCTGGCCTCGCTGCAGTCGTTCCGCGCCTTTCCCGAGGGCATCGCCTACGGGGCCTCCAAGGGTGGCGTGGCCCAGCTCACCCGGGCGATGGCCGAGGCCTGGTCGCGCGACGGGATCGTCGCCAACGCCATCGCCCCGGGGTTCTTCCCCACCGAGCTGACCGCCCCGGTGTTCGCCGATCCGCACCTCGCCGCCCACCATGCGGCGATGACCGCGGTGGGGCGCAACGGCGAGCTCGCCGATCTCGACGGGACGACCGTCTTCCTGGCCTCGCGGGCTGCGGCCTACGTGACCGGCCAGGTGATCCCGGTCGACGGCGGCTACACGGCCAAGTGAGCGGGGCGGGGATGCGGGCGCTCGTCTATACCGCCGCGCGCCACATCGAGTGGCGCGAGGTGCCCGAGCCGCGGCCCGGCCCGGGCGAGGTCGCGGTGGCGGTCGAGGCGGTCGGGATCTGCGGCTCGGATCTGCACGCCTACCTCGGTGACGACGAGCGCCGGCCGCCGCCCCTGGTGCTCGGCCACGAGGCCTGCGGGGTGGCGCTCGGTGGGCGCCACGCCGGGCGGCGGGTGGTCGTCAATCCGCTGGTGACCTGCGGGCGCTGCGACGCCTGCCTGGGCGGGCGCTCGAATCTCTGCGCGGAGCGCCAGATCATCAGCATGCCGCCGCGCCCCGGGGCCTTTGCCGAGCGGCTGGTGATCCCGGAGGCGAACCTGCTGCCGGTCCCGCCCTCCGTCGAGCCGGTCCACGCGGCGCTCGGCGAGCCGCTGGCCACCGCCCTGCACGCCCTGGTCCTGGCCGGCCGGGCGCTGTGGCGCCCGCTCGGCGAGGCGCGCGCGCTGGTCGCCGGGGGCGGCGCGGTGGGGCTCGGCGCGGCGTTGCTGCTGCGCGCCCGGGGCTGCCGCGAGGTCTGGGTCGCGGAGACCAATCCGCTGCGCCGCGCGGCGCTCGCGCACCACCCCGGGCTGCGCGCCTTCGACCCGGCGGCCGGGGGCGGGCCGCCGGACGGTGGGGTGGAGCTGGTCGTCGATGCGGTCGGCGCCGCCGCCACCCGGGCGCTCGCCTCGCGGGTCGTCGCCCCCGGCGGGGTGATCGTCCACGTCGGGCTGCACCAGGCCGGCGCCGGGCTCGACGTGCGCCGGCTCACCCTCCAGGAGGTGTGCATGATCGGTTCCTACACCTACACGATGGTCGACTTCCGGGCCGCCCTGGCCGCCATCGAGCACGGCGAGCTGGGCACGCTCGACTGGCTCGAGGTGCACGCGCTCGAGGACGGCCCGCAGGCCTTCGCCGCGCTGGCCGCCGGGCGGACCGCGGCTGCCAAGGTGGTGCTGCGCGCGCCGGAGGCGCGACGGTGAGCGAGCTTGCCGGCGCCCGGCCACACAGCGGCACCCTGCGCGAGGCGATCGACCCGGCCGATCTGGGCAGCGCGCTGCTCAGCCCGGCCGGAGAGCACGAGGCGGGCAGCTACGCGACCCTGACCCTGACCTACACCGCCGGCTGCTACGGGATCGACGACTCGGGGGCGCTGCGGATCTGCTTTCGCTTCGCCTCCGATCAGAGCCGCCCGCAGCTCGACGACCCCGCCGCCCCCGGCTACACGGTCGTCGAGGCCTCCAACGGTGCGACCCTGGAGTGCCGCTTCGACCCCAAGGGCAACGTCCGGCCCTGGGACCGGACCCTGTACATCAAGGTGGTGCGCGGATTCCTGCGCGAGGGCGAGACCATCACCGTGCGCTTCGGGGTCACGGATGGCGGCTCGCCGGGGCTGCGGCTGCAGACCTTCTGCGAGGAGCGCTTCGAGTTCCGGGTCCTGGTCGACCCGATCGCCACCTACAACTTCCAGCCCCTGCCGGTGCAGCCGGCGATCCGGATCGTGCCCGGGCCGCCGGCCCGCTTCCTGGTGGTGGCGCCGACCCTGCGCGGGGTCGGCGAGCCGTTCGCCCTCGGCATCAAGGGCGAGGACCGCTGGGGCAACCCCAGCGACCGGTGCGATGCGACTTTCCGGCTCTCGGCCGACGGGGTCCCGGTCGAGGGGCTGCCCGAGCGGGTGCGGCTCGCGCCGGGCGAGCGGGCGGTGCGCATCGAGGGGCTGCGGGCCGCGGAGCCCGGCGAGCTGCGCTTCGCGCTGCGCGACGAGGAGGGCCGCACGGTCGCGGCCAGCAACCCGCTGCGGGTGGTCGAGGCGCCGGCGCTGCGCCACTGGTGGGTCGATCTCCACGGCCAGTCCGGGGAGACCATCGGCACCAACCGCGCCCGCGACTACTTCGCGTTTGCCCGCGACCTGGCCTTCCTCGACGCGGTCGGCCACCAGGGCAACGACTTCCAGATCACGGCCGCCCTGTGGCGCGAGCTCGATTCGCTCTGCGCGCGCTTCGACGAGCCCGGCCGCTTCGTCACCGTGCCCGGCTACGAGTGGTCGGGCAACACCGGCCTGGGCGGGGACCGCAACGTCTACTTCCCGGCCGAGGGGCGCCGAATCCGCCGCTCCTCGCACGCCCTGATCGACGAGCGTGACGACCTCGACAGCGACTGTCGCACCGCCGCCGAGCTGTTCGCGGCGCTGGCCCGCGACGGCGAGTGGGACGTCGTGGTGTTCGCCCACTGCGGCGGGCGCTACGCGGACCTGCGCTGCGCCCACGACGGGCGCTTCGAGCGCTCGGTCGAGATCCACTCCTCGTGGGGCACCTTCGAGTGGCTGCTCCACGACGCCCTCGCCCTCGGTCACCGGGTCGGGGTGGTGGCCAACTCCGACGGTCACAAGGGCCGCCCCGGGGCGAGCTACCCGGGGGCCTCGCTGTTCGGCGCGATCGGCGGGCTGACCTGCCTGCTGGCCCCGGAGCTCAGCCGCGCGGCACTGCTCGAGTGCCTGCGCCGCCGGCGCCACTACGCCACCACCGGCGGACCGGGCGGGCGGCTGCTGCTCGACGTGCGCGCCCGCCTCGGCGAGGAGGGGACCCGCTACCACGACGACCCGGCGCTCGGCGAGGCTGCCGGGACGCGCGCGCGCGAGGCGTTGATGGGCGACATCGTGCACCTGCCCCGCGGCGCCGTGCAGCTCTCGGTCGAGGCCGTCGGCGCCGCCCCGATCGAGCGCCTCGATCTGTTCAACGGGCTCGAGCACCTGGAGACCGTGCGCCCCTACGGGGAGCCCGAGCTCGGCTCCCGGATCCGGGTCCTGTGGGAGGGGGCCGAGTACCGCGGGCGCTTCCGCCAGGTGATCTGGGACGGGCGGGCGCGGGTGGCCGGCAACCGGCTGCGCGAGGTCCGCCCGGTGAACTTCTTCAACCCCGACCGGCGCCTCGAGCGCGACGGCGAGAACGGGCTGCGCTGGCGGGCGCTGACCACCGGCAATCTCGGCGGCTTCGACCTGTGGCTGGAGGAGCCGGCCAGCGGGACCCTGGAGATCGAGACCGCGCTGGTCCGCTGCCGGCTGGCGGTGGCCGAGATCGGCTACCGCGACACGGTCTTCGAGCGCAGCGCGGAGCTGCCGCGGCGCCTGCGCGTGTTCCGGCTCCCCGACCGCAACCGGCACCACCGGCTGCGCCTGGAGCGCGCCGTGAGCCTGCGCGAGCGCGGCGACAACCCGCTCTACGTGCGCCTCACCCAGGAGGATGGAACGCTCGCCTGGAGCAGCCCGATCTACGTCTACCGGCGAGCGTAGCCCGGGCGGGCATGGGGATATACTGATCCGCGTCTCTCACCGGCGCCTGCGACGGCGGGCGGGTGAGAGATGTGAGCTGGCTCTCGGTGGTCTCCCGTCGCCGGCGAGCGGTCGCTGCCGCCGGGGCGTGGGGGCCCCCGCGAGGACCTGTTCCGAGGCAGGCAACGACAAAGGAGGAGAGGCTCATGAACCCCACCCGGATGACACTCGCCGCGCTGCTCGCCGTGACCCTGCTCGGTGCGGCGCCCGGCGCTAGGGCGGCCGGCGACAAGGAGCTCACGGTCGGCTACCAGCTCGTCTACAACCCCTGGAAGACGGCGATCGCGGCCGGCAAGTTCGAGCAGGCGACCGGCTACAAGATCAACTGGCGCAAGTTCAACTCCGGAGCCAAGGTGATCAACGCCATGGCCTCCGGGGACGTGCAGATCGCGCTGGCCGGCTCGAGCCCGATCGCGGCCGGGGTGAGCCGCGGCATCGACATGCAGCTGTTCTGGATCGTCGAGGACATCGCCTCGGCCGAGGCGCTGGTGGTGCGCAACGGCTCGGGGATCGTCGCGCCCCAGGATCTCAAGGGCAAGAAGCTCGGCGTGCCATTCGTCTCCACCACCCACTTCCACACCCTGTTCGCGCTCGAGCAGTTCGGCATCCGTCCCGACGAGCTCCAGATCATCAACATGCAGCCCAACCAGATCGCGGCCGCTTGGCTGCGCGGCGACATCGATGCCGCCTTCGTCTGGGATCCGGCGCTCGGACGGATCAAGAAGACCGGCAAGGTGCTGATCACCTCGGGGCAGCTGTGCAAGTGGGGCAAGTGCACCTTCGACGGCATGGTCGTCGACCGCAAGTGGGGCGAGGCGCACCCGGACTTCATGGCCACCTTCGTGAAGGTGATCGCCGAGGCCGACGAGTCCTATCGCAGCAACCCGGATGCCTGGACACCCGACTCGCCGATGGTCAAGGCGATCGTCGGCCTGGTGGGCGGCAACCCCGAGGACGTGCCCGGGGTGCTGGCGCTCTACCACTTCCCGACCATCGCCGAGCAGGCCTCGCCGGCGTGGCTCGGCGGCGGCAAGGACGGCGGCGCCGCGCGCGCCCTCTACTTCACCGCCAAGTTTCTCAAGGATCAGAAGAAGATTCCGGCACTGCTGCCCGACTACGCGAGGTTCGTGACCCCGCGCTACGTCGAGGCGGCGATGGGCAAGTAGCGGGGCGGGCGCCGGGGGAGGCGGCTCGCGCCGCCTCCCCCGGCGCCTCCCTTCGCCTCGCGGAGCCGGTAGCGCACGGGGAGAGGCTACGGTGACGACACTGCGGGTCGAGGAGGTCAACGTCGTCTATCCGGGACGGGTGCCCGGGGAGGAGGTCACGGCGCTCGCCGACATCAACCTGACCATCGAGGAGAAGGACTTCGTGGTCGCGCTCGGCGCCTCCGGGTGCGGCAAGACCACCCTGCTCAACCTGATGGCCGGGTTCATTGCCCCGAGCAGCGGGCGCCTGCTCCTCGATGGCGAGGAGATCCGCGGCCCAGGGGCCGACCGCGGGGTGGTCTTCCAGCGCCACGCCCTGCTGCCCTGGCTCAACGTGCTCGAGAACACCGAGTTCGGGCTGCGCCTGCGCGGGGTGCCGGTCGAGGAGCGGCGCGCCATCGCCCGGCGCAACCTCGCCCTGGTCGGGCTCGAGGGCTTCGAGGAGCACGCCATCTACCAGCTCTCGGGGGGCATGCAGCAGCGGGCCGGGGTGGCGCGGGCGCTGACCAGCGATCCGGACATCCTGCTCATGGACGAGCCGCTCGGGGCGCTCGACGCGCTCACCCGGGAGAATCTCCAGGAGCTGATCCTCGATGTCTGGTCGCAGACCGAGAAGACCATCTTCTTCATCACCCACAGCGTCGAGGAGGCACTGTTCATGGCCACCCGCCTGGTAGTGATGTCACCGCGCCCGGGGCGCATCGTGCGCAGCTATGAGCTCGACTTCCAGCACCGCTTCCTGGAGTGCCGCGACGGGCGGGCGGTGAAGTCGAGCCCCGAGTTCATCGAGGTCCGCGAGGCGGTGCTCGCCCTGATCCGCGGCGACGGTGCCAACCGGGAAGGCGGCGGCGCATGAGCACCGAGCGGGCCCCGGGAGGGAGCGGCAGCAGGGCAGGCCTGCCGGCGCGGCTGCTTGGGCTGTTCGCGCGCGGGCCGGCGGCGCCGGGGGAGGCCTTCGGCGCCCCCGGGCAGGGGCGCAGCGTCGCGATCAGCGTGGTCACCTCGATCTCGCTGCTGCTGCTCTGGTACGCGATCACCGCCGCGGGGTTGATCCCCCCGCTGTTCCTCCCCGGCCCCGGGGCGATCGTCGGGCGGCTGATCGATGTGGCCGGCGAGGGCTTCGGTGGCGCCACCCTGTGGACCCACACCTGGGCGAGCCTGGTGCGGGTGTTCGGGGCCTTCTTCCTGGCCCTGGTCACGGCCATCCCGATCGGCATCCTGATGGGGGTGAACCGGGTGGTGCGCGGGATCTTCGACCCGCCGATCGAGTTCTACCGGCCGATCCCGCCGCTCGCCTACCTGCCGCTGATGGTGATCTGGTTCGGCATCGGCGAGCTCGCCAAGATCATCATCATCTACCTGGCGGTCTTCGCGCCGATGGCGCTCAATGCCCGGGCCGGGGTGCGCTCGGTCTCGATCGAGCAGATCCACGCCGCCTACTCGATGGGCGCCAGCCGCTCGCAGGTCGTCTGGCACGTGATCCTCAAGGGGGCGATGCCCGAGATCCTCACCGGCATGCGCATCGGCATCGGCTTCGGCTGGACCACCCTGGTGGCCGCCGAGCTGGTCGCCGCCCAGGCCGGCCTGGGTGCGATGATCCAGCAGGCCTCCGACTTCCTGGTCACCGACGTGGTGATCATGGGGATCATCGTGATCGGCGGGATCGCCTACGGCTTCGACCTGCTGATGCGCTGGCTCGAGCGGGTGCTGGTGCCCTGGAAGGGCAAGGTCTGAGGGGGCTCGCCGAGCGCGCCGCTCATTCCTCCTCGACCAGCCGGGCCAGCGCGCGGGCGGCGCGGCGCATCGCCGGGACCTGGGCGCGCAGCTCGGCGAGGCTCATGCGGCTGGTCGGCGCGTGCACGGCGAGCGCCGCCACCAGGCTTCCCGAGGGGCTCTCGATCGGCACCGAGACGGCCACCATCCCGTCGAGAAACTCCTCGTGGTCGCTGCCGATCCGCTCCTCGGCGATGACCTCGAGGGCGCGCTCGAGCGCCTCGCGGCTGGTCAGCGTGCGCGCGGCCCGGCGCTCGAGGGTCAGGCTGGCGACCAGCGCGCGGCGCCGATCGGGCGCGAGGGAGGCCAGGTAGAGCTTGCCGGCCGCGGTGCAGTGCAGCGGCACCCTCGTGCCGACCGGGAGCTGCAGGCGCAGCGGCCAGTGGGTCTCGACCCGGTCGAAGTAGATCATCTCGCTGCCGGCCGGGACCGAGATGTTGCAGGTCTCGCCGATGCGCTCCGAGAGGCGCATCAGGATGGCGTGGCGCTCGGCGCGGAACTGCTCGCTGGCGAGCACCCCGAGGGCCATGCGCCGCAGCCGCGGGCCGGGGATCAGGCGGCGCCCATCGAGCTTGCGCTGCAGATACCCCTCGGCCTCGAGGCGCGCGCAGAGGCGATGGGCGGTGGCCTTGGGGAGACCGAGGCGCTCGTTGAGCTCGGTGACGCTGAGCGGGCGCTCGGCGGTGGCCACGCCCTCGAGGAGCTGAAGCACCCGGAGGAGGCTGGAGCTGCGGGTCGGTGCGCTCACCCCTCGATCTTACTACTGGGGATTGAGCTGAAAGACGCCTGCGCCCTGCTGTACCAGCAGCACGGTGGAGAGCTGGGGGATCAGCGCGATCAGGATCCAGGCGACCATCAGCGCCGCGAAGTAGGGCATCGTGTAGCGCAGCAGCCGGAAGTAGGGGATGCCGGTGATGCCGCTGGCCACGTAGAGATTGAGCCCGTAGGGCGGGGTGATGAAGCCGATCGCGTCGCCGACCAGGAAGATCACCGCGAAGTGGATCGGGTCGACGCCGATGCCGGCCGCGATCGGGGCGAGGATCGGGGCGAGGATGATGGTGTTGGGCAGGCTCTCGAGGATGGTGCCGGCGGCGAGCACCATCGCCATCGAGGCGAGCAGCACCGGGTAGTAGCCTCCCAGCCCGCCGATCAGGTCGTTGACGAAGGCGTTGGCGCCGAGCAGCGAGAGGATCTGCTGCATCACCACCGAGACCGCGATCAGCGGTGCCAGCAGGCCGGTGATCTGGCCCGAGCGCATCAGCACGTCGGGCAGCGCGCGCAGCTTGATCTCGCGGGTGATCAGGGTGCCGGCGAGCAGGCAGAAGCCGGCCGTCACCCCGGCGGCCTCGGTCGGCGAGAAGGCCCCCGAGTAGATGCCCCAGATGACGATGAAGATGGCCAGGAAGCCGAGCCAGGCGCGCAGCCCGGCGCGGGCCGCGTTGCCGACCCGGAACGGCGTGATCACCCCCCAGCCGTGGCGGCGGGCGACCAGGTGGCAGGTGGCCTGCATCGCCACCACCATCAGGATCCCGGGCAGCAGGCCGCCGATGAACAGGTCGCTGATCGAGAGGTTCATCAGGAAGCCGTAGACGATGAAGATGATGCTCGGCGGGATGATGATCCCGACCGTGCCGCCGGCCGCCGCGGTGGCCGCCGCGAAGTGCTTGTCGTAGCCGCCCCGGGTCATCTCCGGGTACATGATCGAGCCGATGGTGGCCGTGGTCGCCGAGTTCGAGCCCGAGATCGCGGCGAACAGCCCGCAGGCCCCGAGGGTGCCCATCGCCAGGCCGCCGCGCAGCCAGCCGAGCACCGCGTAGGCGAAGTCGGAGAGGCGCTTGGCGATCCCGGCCTCCTTGATGAGATCGCCGGTGAGGATGAACAGCGGCAGGGCGAGCAGGCCGTAGAAGTTGAGCCCCTCGTAGAGGGTGACCCCGAGGTTGGCCAGGGTGAAGTCGATCAGCACGCTGATGCCGACCACCCAGAGCCCGATGACCAGGAAGATCGGGACCCCGATGGCGAACAGCACCATCACCGCGACGCTGATCAGCGTGATCCACAGCCCGTGCATGGCTCACGCTTCCTCGCCGAACATCGAGACCCGGATCCGGAACGGCTCGCCGGCGCGGAACCGGCACCAGTCCTCCCAGGCGTTCTGCAGCGCGCGGTACACGAGCAGCGTCCAGGCCACCGGGGTCGCGGTGTAGAACCACCACTGCATGACGTTGTCGGTCCCCTGGACGATGGCGAAGTTGTCGTAGGAGAGGTAGACCTGCTGGAGCGAGTAGACGATGACGATCACCGCGAAGCCGATCCAGAGCAGCGCGTCGAGCATCAGGCAGGCGAACTGCGCGCCATAGGGCATGCGCAGGCGCAGCTCGTCGAAGCTCAGGTGGCTGCGGTTGCGCACGTTGTGGGCGCAGCCGATCCAGGTCACCCACAGGAACAGGTAGATCGGGATGGTGGTGCTCCAGGCCGCCTGCTGGTTGAAGGCGAAGCGGCGGATGACCTCGACGAAGATGATCCCGGCCATCGACGAGTAGCAGACCAGGATGATCGCCTTCTCGATGTTGCTGTCGAAGGCGCGAAGCAGGGAGCGCAGAGACATGGCGGTTCACCTCGCTGCTCGGGCATGCCAGTGAGGGGCGAGCACTGCCGTGCCCCGCGAGCGTTCGCTCGCGGGGCAGGGCCGATGAGGATATCAGGGGTCGCGTGCGCCGCCGGGCCGTGCTTCCCCGAGGCGCCGCTCAGGCGCCCTTCCACCAGCGCCGCGGCTCGACGTTCTCGGCCAGGAAGTCGGCCGGGATCTCGCGCGCGATCTTGTAGATCTCGGCGTAGGTGTCGATCCCCCCGGCCCACTTGTTGATCCGCTCGCGCCACTGCTCCCAGGGCTTCGGGTTGAACTCCGGCGAGCTCATCTGCTCGGCCTTGCGCCGCTCCTCGGCCGAGATCGGGGCGACCCGGGTGCCGTTGCGCGCGAAGATGGTGCCGGGCTTCTGGGGCACCGAGGCGCCGCAGGTGTTGACCAGCGAGGCCTCGTGCATGCCCGGGATCTTGGACTGCACGTAGTAGGCGGACTCCATCACCGCGTCCTGGAGCTCGCCGCCGAGGGCGTCGAAGACCTTGGCGCTCATCGCGGTGTGCTCGGTGCCGCAGAAGAACTGCAGGTCGACGGCCTGGGCGACCACCGGCGACATGTTGGCGTAGGCGACCGCCGACATCCAGGTCTCGGCGCCATCGATGAGGCCCTGCTTGAGCCCGTCGAGGGTCTCCTCCCAGGCGATCGGCACCGGGTTGAGGTCCATCAGGGTCATGGCGATGCGCCCGAGCTGGGTGCCGGTGACCCGGTTCTTGGTGCCGGCGAGCTGCGAGACGCTGGTCACCAGCGGCCGGTCCTTCCACTTCAGGCCGAGCATGATGCCGCGCAGCTCGGCGTGCGAGAACAGGAACTGGATGCCGTGGCGCCTGCGCAGCGGCTCGCGCAGGATGCGCTCGCTCTGCGGGTGGAACAGGAAGTAGTAGATCGCGGCCCGGCTCGGGAACATGTAGGCGTAGTCGAGCACGTTGAGGTAGGGCGCCCCGCCGGCCGAGTTCTGGGTCGAGGCCGCGTAGAGCTGGGTGATCCCCTGCTGGGTCTTCTTGACGCAGTTGAGCTGCCCGCAGATCTGGTTGTTGCCGATGAACTCGATGCGGATCTCGCCGTCGGTGCGCTCCTCGAGGTCGTTGACGAAGTCCAGCGCGCCGGCCCGTTCGATCAGCAGGTTGCGCTCGTTGAAGCCCGCCGCCCCGAACTTCCAGGTGTGTCGCGCCTTCTTCTTGAAGCGCTTCTGGTAGGTCGAGTTGGCCGCCGCGGCGAGGCGCGGCAGGGTGAGCTCGCCGGCCAGGGTGGCCCCGGCGAGCAGGGTCGAGGTCAGGCCGTAGCGACCGGCGACCTTGAGCAGATCACGTCGAGAGATTCGGTGAGTGAACATGGTGGTGGTTCCTCCTTCCGGTGATGCCGTGTGCCTCTCTGCTTGCATGATCGGAGGCTCGGTGTATTCTTCTTATTTGAGACTAGCAGTCTCATTATGGCACGGACCGGCCAATCCGCAACCAGCAACGGCGAGGCACCTGTCCCGAGATGAGCATGCCCGAGTTCGACTACATCATCGTCGGGGCCGGCTCGGCCGGCTGCGTGCTCGCCAATCGCCTCTCGGCCGACCCGGGCGTGCGGGTGCTGCTGCTCGAGGCCGGCGGGCGCGACCGCAACCCCTGGATCCACATTCCGGTCGGCTACTTCAAGACCATCCACAACCCGCGCACCGACTGGTGCTACCGGACCGAGCCCGACCCGGGGCTCAACGGGCGCAGCATCGAGTGGCCGCGTGGCAAGGTGCTCGGCGGCTCGAGCTCGATCAACGGGCTGCTCTACGTGCGCGGCCATCCCAGCGACTACGACTGCTGGCGCCAGCTCGGCAACGTCGGCTGGTCCTATGCCGACGTGCTCCCCTACTTCAAGCGCTGCGAGGATCAGGAGCGGGGTGCCGACGCGTACCACGGGGTCGGCGGGCCGCTCGGGGTCTCGGACATGCGGGTGCGTCGCGGGGTCTGCGACGCCTTCATCGCCGCGGCCGAGGAGCTCGGCATCCCGCGCAACGACGACGTCAACGGCGCCCGCCAGGAGGGGGCCGGCTACTTCCAGCTCACCACCCGCGGGGGGCTGCGCTGCAGCACCGCGGTGGCCTACCTCAGGCCGGCCCGCGGGCGGCCCAACCTGCGCATCGAGACCGGCGCGCAGGTCCTCGGCGTGCGCTTCGAGGGGCGCCGCGCGGTGGGCGTGCGCTACGCCCTGCGCGGCGGCGCGCGCGAGGCGCGGGCCCGCGCCGAGGTCGTCCTCTGCGCCGGGGCGATCGGCTCACCGCAGCTCCTGCAGCTCTCGGGGGTGGGCCCCGGAGAGCTGCTGCGCGGCCTCGGCATCGAGGTCGTGCTCGACCTGCCCGGGGTCGGCGAGAACCTGCAGGATCACCTCCAGCTGCGCAGCATCTTCCGCTGCACCGAGCCGACGCTCAACGACGAGGTCAACAACCCGCTGCGCAAGCTGCTCATCGGGCTCGAGTTTCTGCTGCGCCGCAGCGGGCCGATGAGCATGGGCGCGAGCCAGGTCTACGCCTTCGCCCGCACCCGCCCCGAGCTCGAGACCCCGGACGTGCAGTTCCACTTCCAGCCGCTCAGCGCCGACCGCCCCGGCGCCGGCCTGCACCGCTACTCGGCGTTCACCGCCTCGGTCTGCCAGCTCCGCCCGGAGAGCCGCGGCACCGTCCGCATCACCTCGCCCGATCCGCGGGCCTACCCGGCGATCCGTCCCAACTACCTCTCGACGCCCGGGGACCAGCGCACCGCGGTGGCCGCGCTGCGCCTCACCCGGGCGCTCGCCGCCACCCGTGCGCTGGCCCCCTACATCTCCGAGGAGCTGGTGCCTGGGCCCGAGTACCGCAGCGACGAGGAGCTGCTCGAGCGGGCCCGGGCGATCGGGCAGACGATCTATCACGCCGCCGGCACCTGCAAGATGGGTCCCGACCCGCTGGCGGTCGTCGACGAGCGCCTGCGGGTGCGCGGGATCGAGCGGCTGCGGGTGGTCGACGCCTCGATCATGCCGGCCATCACCGCCGGCAACACCAACGCCCCGACCATCATGATCGCCGAGAAGGCGGCCGACCTGATCGGCGAGGACCGCGAACGCTAGC
>CAZRGU010000004.1:0-35610 GCA_964599705.1 uncultured Ectothiorhodospiraceae bacterium
GTCCGGCAGGTCCGAAGCACTCGGAGCCCCGCCTCGCGCGGGGCTCTTTTTTTTCCTTGCCCGGTGCCGGTGAGGGCTGCCGGCCGGGCGAACTCGGCTACACTGCGCGCCACGCCGATGAGCGCGCGCGAGCCCAAACCTCCGCTGCCCGAGGCGCTGCGCGGGCTCGCTGCGCACGCCCATCGGGCCTTCGCGCAGGCCGCCGCCGCGGGCGGCCTCGAGGCGCCGGCGCCGGCCGATCTCCCCGGCGATGCCGAGCGGGTCTTCGCGCTCAGCGACTTCGTCGCCCGGCTGGCCGCGAGCACGCCGGCGCTGCTCGTCGAGCTCGCCGGCGGGGGCGATCTCGGGCGCAGCTACGCCCCCCCGCCGGCGCGGGTCGGCGGTGGTCCGCGGGCCCTGCCGGCCTACCGGAAGCGGCTCGCCGCGGCGCTCGCCGGCGCCGGCGACCCGGACGGGCTGATGGCCGGGCTGCGCGCGGCGCGCCGCCGCGAGATGCTGCGCATCGCCTGGCGCGACCTCGGCGGGCTGGCCGGCCTCGAGGAGACGGTGCGCGATGCCAGCGACTTCGCCGACGCCGCGATCGGCGCCGCCCTCGAGCACCTCGAGGGCTGGCATCACCGCCGCCACGGGGTCCCCGAGGACCGCGCCGGCCGGCCCCAGCACCTGACCGTGATCGCGCTCGGCAAGCTCGGCGCCCGTGAGCTCAACTTCTCCTCCGACATCGACCTGCTGTTCGCCTACCCGGCCGAGGGCGAGACCCGCGGGGCGCGCCGCGCGCTCGGCAACGGCGAGTTCTTCGCCCGCCTCGGGCGCGAGCTGATCCGCGTGCTCCACGAGCGCACTGCGGCCGGAGCGGTATTCCGGGTCGACATGCGGCTGCGCCCGTTCGGGGCCTCGGGCCCGCTGGCGATGAGCTTCGACGCGCTCGAGAGCTACTACCAGGTCCACGGCCGCGACTGGGAGCGCTACGCCCTGATCCGCGCCCGTCCGGTCACCGGCGACGAGTCGGCCAACGAGCTGCTCGGCGAGCGCCTGCGTCCCTTCGTCTACCGCCGCTACCTCGACTTCGGCGCCCTCGAGTCGCTGCGCGAGATGAAGGCGATGATCACCGAGGAGGTGGCCCGGCGCGGTCTGCACGACGACCTCAAGCTCGGCCGCGGCGGGATCCGCGAGATCGAGTTCACCGGCCAGGCCTTCCAGATGGTCCGTGGCGGGCGCCTGCCCGAGCTGCGCCACCGCTCCATCCTGGTGATCCTCGAGCGGCTCGGGGCGCGCGGGCTGCTGCCGGGCCATGCGGTCGCCGAGCTGACCCGCGCCTACCGCTTCCTGCGCGACAGCGAGCACCGCCTCCAGGAGGTCGACGATCGCCAGACCCACACCCTGCCGGGCGACGCGCTCGGGCGGGCGCGGCTGGCCGCCGGCCTCGGCCTGCCCGACTGGGACGCCTACCGGCGCGTGCTCGAGGACCACCGCACCAGAGTGAGCGCACACTTCGATCAGGTCTTCGGTACCTCCGAGGCCGCCGGCGGCGGGCCGCCCGAGCGACCCGCCACGCTGCTCGCCCTGGCCAGCGACGAGGAGGCCTCGCGCGCGCTGCTTGCCGCCTGCGGCTTCGCCGACCCGGGCCGGGCCTGGGAAGCGCTCTCGCGGCTGCTGCGGGCGCGCAGCGTGCAGCTCCTCGACCGGCGCGCCCGGGGGCGCCTCGAGCGCCTGCTGCCCGACCTGCTGCGCGCCGCCGCCGGGCAGCCCCGTGGCGAGGAGACGCTGGCCCGGGTGCTCGCCATCATCGAGACCATCGCCCGGCGCAGCGCCTACCTGGCGCTGCTCGGCGAGCGCCCGGTGGCGCTCTCCCAGCTCGTGCGGCTGTGCGCCGCGAGCCCCTGGATCGCGCGCCTGATCGGACGCCACCCGGCGGTCCTCGACGAGCTGCTCGACCCGCGCACCCTCTACGCGCCGCTCGAGCGGCGCTCGCTCGAGCGCGAGCTCGCCGACCGGCTGGCCGCGGCCGGCCCGGGGGACACCGAGGCCGAGATGGCCGCGCTGCGCCAGTTCAAGCAGACCAACGTGCTGCGCGTGGCCGCTGCCGACGTGGCCCGCCGCACGCCGCTGATGACGGTCAGCGATCACCTCACCCAGATCGCCGAGACCGCGCTGCGCGCGGCGCTGGCCCTCGGTCGCCGCGACCTGGTGGCGCGCTACGGCGAGCCGCTCTGCGGGCCGCCCGAGGCGCGGGTCCCCGCCCCCTTCCTGGTGGTCGGCTACGGCAAGCTCGGCGGGCTCGAGCTCGGCTACGGATCCGATCTGGATCTGGTGTTCCTGTACGACGGCGAGGGCCCGGGCCAGCACACCGCCGGGCCGCGCGAGGTCGACAACGCGGTCTTCTTCGGGCGCCTCGCCCAGCGCCTCATTCACTTCCTCGCCACCAACACCCCCGACGGCCAGCTCTACGAGGTCGACCCGCGGCTGCGCCCGGGAGGGGCCTCGGGGCTGCTGGTGCAGCGCATCGCCGGACTGGCCGAGTACCTCGAGCGCGAGGCCTGGACCTGGGAGCACCAGGCCCTGGTGCGGGCCCGCCCGGTGGCCGGCGACCCGCGCCTGGCGCGGCGCTTCCGGGCGCTGCGCCGGCGTGTCCTGCTGCGCCCCCGCGACCCCGAGGCGCTGCGCGCCGAGGTCCGCGAGATGCGCGAGCGGATGCGCGCCGAGCTGGCCCGGGGCGGGCGCGATGGCTTCGACCTCAAGCACGACCGGGGCGGTGTCGCCGACATCGAGTTTATGGTCCAATATGGTGTTTTGCGCTGGGCCGCGCGGCTCGGCGACTATCTGGACTTCACGGACAACATCCGGCTCCTGGAAGGCTTCGGCCGCGCAGGGCTGCTCGCCGGTCGCGACGTCGCGCTGCTCACCGACGCCTACCGCGCCTACCGGGCACGGGCCCATGCCGCGGCGCTGCAGGAGGCCGAGGCGGTGGTCGCGGGCGACGAGCTCGGCGACTACCGCGAGGCGGTCGCCGCGCTCTGGGCGCGGATCATGGAGAGCTGACGGGCGAGGAGCGAACGGCGATGAGCTTCGACGATCGAGACGGCTGGATCTGGCACGACGGCGAGATGGTCCCCTGGCGCGAGGCGCGGGTCCACGTCCTCACCCACACCCTGCACTACGGGGTCGGGGTGTTCGAGGGGGTGCGCGCCTACCGCAGCGAGGCCGGCCCGGCGATCTTCCGGCTCCGCGAGCACACCGAGCGGCTGTTCCGCTCCGCCCACATCGTCAACCTGCAGATCCCCTACGACCTCGACACCCTGATCGAGGTCCAGCGCCGGGTGGTGCGCGAGAACGGCCTGGAGAGCGCCTACATCCGCCCGATGTGCTACCTCGGCTCGGAGGGCATGGGCCTGCACGCCGACGAGCTCTCGGTGCACGTGATGGTCGCGGCCTGGGAGTGGGGCGCCTATCTGGGCGCCGAGAACCTCGAGCGCGGCATCCGGGTCGGCACCTCGAGCTTCTGCCGCCACCACGTCAACGCGGCGATGTGCAAGGCCAAGGCCAACGGCAACTACATCAACTCGATCCTCGCCCTCCAGGAGGCCAACTCGCGGGGCCTCGACGAGGCGCTGCTGCTCGACGTCGACGGCTACGTCGCCGAGGGCAGCGGCGAGAACTTCTTCATGGTCCGCGGCGGCGTGATCTACACCCCGGATCTGACCTCGGCGCTCGAGGGCATCACCCGCGACACCGTGATCCGGCTCGCCGACGAGCTCGGCTACCCGGTGCGCGAGAAGCGCATCACTCGCGACGAGGTCTACGTCGCCGACGAGGCCTTCTTCACCGGGACGGCCGCCGAGGTGACCCCGATCCGCGAGCTCGACGGGAGGCGCATCGGCAGCGGCCACCGCGGCCCGATCACCGAGCACCTCCAGCGCAGCTACTTCGACCAGGTCCATGGACGACGTGAAGTGCACGCCGACTGGCTGACCCCGGTCGGCTGAGACACCAGGAGGTTGCCCGATGAGAGAGCGTACCGCCGGCGCCGAGGGGCTCATCGAGCCCAACGCCGAGAACCGCTACGAGGTCGGCGCGGACGACCTGCCGCTGAGCTGTCCGATGCCGGGGATGTCCCTGTGGAACTCGCACCCCAGGGTCTACCTCCCGGTCGAGGAGCGCGGTGAGGCCACCTGCCCGTACTGCGGCGCGCGCTACCTGCTGCGGCGCGACTGAGCCGCGCCGCCCGCCTGATCGGTGAGCGGCGTGCCGGCGAGCGACAAGGCCGATAGCGGTCGCGCCATCTACCTGCGCCTGCTCTCCCAGGTGCGCCCGCAGTGGCGGGTGTTTGCGGGGGCGCTGCTCGCGATGGTGGTGCTGGCGGCCACCGAGCCGGCGATCCCGGCGCTGCTCAAGCCGACCCTGGACGGCAGCTTCGTCGACAAGGACGTCGCCGCGGTCGGCTGGATGGCGGTGCTCCTGGTGCTGGTCTTCCTGGTCCGAGGGCTGGCCAGCTTCGCCAGCTCGTTTGCCATGGCCTGGGTCTCGAGCGCCCTGGTCCGCGACCTGCGCACGCGGATGTTCGACCGCCTCACCTGCCTGCCGACCCGCTACTTTGACGACCACACCTCGGGGCGAATGATCTCGCGGATCACCTACGACGCCTCGCTGGTCACCGACGCGGCGACCACCGTGCTCACCACCCTGGTGCGCGACAGCCTGGGGGTGCTCGGGCTGCTCGGCTGGATGCTCTACCTGGAGTGGAAGCTGACCCTGATCACCTTCGCCACGACGCCCCTGGTGCTGCTGGTCATGGCCTACTTCGGGCGCCGCGTGCGCCGCGTCGCCCAGCGGCTCCAGGAGCAGATGGGCGACGTCACCCACGTGGTCGAGGAGAGCGTCGAGGGCCACCAGATCGTGCGCGTGTTCGGTGCCGAGGGCTACGAGCGGGGCCGCTTCCGGCGCGCCGCCGACAAGGTGCGCAGCCTGCAGATCAAGTTCGTGGTCTCCTCGGCGGCCACCGCCCCGATCGCCCAGGTGCTCACCGCCCTGGGCCTGGCGCTGATCCTCTACATCGCCGGCCACGAGTCGGCCCGCGGCGAGATCTCGGTGGGCAGCTTCGTGAGCTTCTTCATGGCGATGGCGATGCTGTTCGCGCCGCTCAAGCGCCTGACCGCGGTCAACGGCCGCCTCCAGCAGGGCATCGCCGCCGCGATCAGCGTCTTTGCCCTGATCGACGAGCCCCCCGAGCGCGACCGGGGCGGGCGGGTCATCGAGCGGGCCCGCGGGCTGCTCGAGTTCCGCGAGGTCGGCTTCTCCTACGGGCGCGGGCGCAGCGCCGCGCTGCACGGCGTGAGCCTGCGCATCGAGCCGGGCGAGACGCTGGCCCTGGTCGGCCCCTCGGGGGCGGGGAAGTCGACCCTGATCAGCCTGATCCCGCGCTTCTACGAGCCCGGCCAGGGCGCGGTGCTGCTCGACGGCATCGACGTGCGCGAGCTGACCCTGGCCTCGCTGCGCCGCCAGATCGCCCTGGTCAGCCAGCACGTGGTGCTGTTCAACGACACCATCGCGGCCAACATCGCCTACGGTGCCGGGGAGGAGGCCGACCCCGAGCGCATCGCCGCGGCCGCGCGCGCCGCCCACGCCAGCGAGTTCATCGAGGGCATGCCGCAGGGGCTGGCCACCGTGATCGGGGAGCGCGGGGTGCGCCTCTCGGGCGGCCAGCGCCAGCGCCTGGCGATCGCGCGGGCCTTCTTCAAGGACGCCCCGCTGCTGATCCTCGACGAGGCCACCTCGTCGCTCGACAACGTCTCGGAGCGCCACATCCGCGAGGCGCTCGAGGAGCTGCGCCGCGGGCGCACGACGATCATCATCGCCCACCGGCTCTCCTCGATCGAGCAGGCCGACCGCATCGCGCTGATGGCCGAGGGCTCGATCGTCGACGTCGGCAGCCATCGCGAGCTGCTCGAGCGCAACCATCTCTACGCCGGGCTCTACCGCTTCCAGTTCGCCCCCAGGGGGCGGGGCGGCAGCGGGGCCGAGGTGGCGCGGTGATCGACACGGCGCGGCTGTGCGCCTTCCATGCCGAGCGCCTGACCCGCGCCGGCTGGCCCGCCGAGGAGCCGCTCGAGCACCGCGAGGGGCTCTGGCACCACATCGAGGTCAACCACCGCTGCAACGCCGCGCTGTGGCGCGAGGAGGACCTGGCCCGCCGGCGCGACGTGCCCGACCGGCTGATCGTCGCCAACAAGCGCGCCATCGACCGCCTCAACCAGCAGCGCAACGACGCCATCGAGCGCATCGACGAGGCGATCCTCGCGGCCCTCGGCCCGCTCACCCCGCGACCGGGAGCCTGGCAGAGCAGCGAGACCGCCGGCTCGATCATCGACCGCCTGTCGGTCCTCAGCCTCAAGCTCCACCACCACCGGCGCCATCTGGCCGGGCTCGCGCCCGGCGCGGCCCGGCGCGCCGAGATCGCGGCGCGGATCGCGCGCCTCGCCGAGCAGCACGCCGACCTCGGCGCCTGCCTCGAGCGGCTGCTCGCCGGCTGCCGGGACGGCAGCGCCTTCTTCAAGGTCTACCGCCAGTACAAGATGTACAACGACCCGGAGATGAACCCCCACCTGGCGAGCCGGAGCGGGCGGTGACCGGGGCCGGCCGGGGCGCGGTCGGCATCTACGTCGCCGGGGGCCTGGTCGGCGACATGCTCAACATGCTGCCGGTGATCCGCACCCTGCGCGGGCACTTCCCGGGGCGCGCGATCCGCTGGCTGACCGGCCGCGGGGGGAGCGCCCTGGCCGGGGTGCTGGGCCCGCTGGCCGCCCCCTACATCGACGCCTTCGTCGACGACGCCGCCGGCGGGGCCCGCCACCCGGGGCTGGTGCGCAGGATCCTGCCGGACGAGCGCTTCGAGGTCCTGATCGACTGCCAGAGCCGGGTGATCACCACCCTGGCGCTGCGCCGGGTGCCCCACCGGGTGTTCGTCAGCGCCGCGGCCCGCTTCACGCTCTCCGACCGCCGCCCCCCCGGGCGGCGGCGGCCGGCGGCGGTGCTGGAGCGCTTCGCGCAGCTCGTCGAGCTCGCCTCGGGGCAGCCGTGCCGGCCCGATTTCCGGGTCGAGCTGCCCGCCGAGCTGCGCGCGCTGGCCGCCCGGCGCCTCCCCGAGGGGCCCTGCTACGTGGGCCTGGCGCCCGGCGCGGGCGACTCGCGCAAGTGCTGGCCACGGGCGCGCTTCGCGGCGCTCGCCCGCCTCCAGCTCGAGCGCGGGCGGGTGCCGGTGTTCTTCCTCGGCCCGCGCGAGCGCGACTGGCTCGCGGGGCTGGCCGCCGAGGTCCCCGCGGCGCTGTTCCCGGAGTGGCGGGGCCCGGGCGCGATCGAGGGCTCGCCGCTGCTGACCATCGCCCTGGCCGAGCGGGTCAGCGCGGCGGTGGCCAACGACTGTGGCACCGGGCACATGCTCGGTGCCGGGCGCACCGCGCTGGTCACCCTCTTCGGCCATACCGCCGCCCCCAAGTTCGCGGTGCGCAGCGCGCGGCGCTGGCTCGGGGTGAGCGCCGCGGAGTTCGGCGGCAGCACCCCGGAGGCGATCCCGCTCGAGGCGGTCGCCGCCGCCCTCGAGCGGGTGCTCGCGCCGTGAGCGAACGGGCGCGGGTGGCCTGGCGGCTGTGCGACGGGCGCCGCGGCCACGAGGTCCAGTCGCTCGGCCTGCTCGAGGCGCTCGCCGAGCTGGTCGCCCTCGAGCGCCACGATCTCGAGGTCCGCGGCGGGCCGCTGGCCGTGCTCGGCGCGCTGGCCGCCGCGCGGCGCCTGCCGGCCCCCGACCTGCTGGTCGGCGCCGGGCACGCCACCCACCTGCCGCTGCTCGCCCTGCGTGCCCGCCACGGCGGGCGGGCGCTGGTGCTGATGCGCCCGAGCCTGCCGTGCGGCTGGTTCGACCTGTGCCTGGTGCCGGCCCACGACCGCGCCGCGGGCCCCCGGGTGCTGGTCACCCGGGGGGTGCTCAACCGGGTCCGGCCGGCCGCCCCCAAGGACCCGCGCCGCGGGCTGATCCTGCTCGGCGGGCCCTCGCGCCACCACCGCTGGTCGGCCCCGGCGGTGCTCGAGCAGGTACGGGCGATCTGCGCCCACGACCCGGCGCAGCGCTGGGTCGCGACCACCTCGCGGCGCACGCCGCCCGACACCGCGGCGCGGCTCGCAGCGCTCGGGCTGGCCAACCTCGAGGTGGTCGAGCACGACCGGGTCGCTGGCGGCTGGCTGCCGGAGCAGCTCGCCGGCGCCGCGCGCGCCTGGGTCAGCGAGGACAGCGTGTCGATGGTCTACGAGGCGCTCACCGCGGGGGCGGCCACCGGCCTGATCGAGCTCGAGGGCCGCGGGCGCCGCGACCGGGTCAGCGCCGGCCTCGAGGGGCTGGTCGAGGAGGGACGGGTGGTGCGCTTCTCGGACTGGCACCGGGGCCGGGCGCTGGTCGCGCCACCGGTCCCGCTCGCCGAGGCGCGGCGCTGCGCGCGCTGGATCGCCGAGCGATGGCTGGCGAGCGGCCCCTGACCGTCCTCCAGCTCCTCCCGGCGCTGGCCGGCGGCGGGGTCGAGCGCGGCACCCTCGAGGTGGCCGCGGCGCTGGCCCGCGCCGGCCACCGCTCGCTGGTGATGTCGGCCGGGGGGCGGCTGGTCGCCGAGCTCGAGGCCGCCGGCAGCGAGCACCTGTGCTGGCCGATCGGGCGCAAGTCGCCGCGCACCCTGGCCCTGGTCGCTCCGCTGCGCCGGCTGCTCGGCGAGCGCGCCGTCGACATCGTCCACGCCCGCTCGCGGCTGCCGGCCTGGATCGCCTGGCTGGCCTGGCGGGGCATGGACCCGGCGACCCGACCGCGGCTGGTGACCACCGTCCACGGCCTCTACAGCGTGACTCGCTACAGCGCGGTGATGACCCGCGGCGAGCGGGTGATCGCGGTCTCCGAGGCGGTCCGCGACTACCTGATCGGCCACTACCCGCGCCTCGATCCCGGGCGCATCGTGGTCATCCCGCGCGGGGTCGACCGCAGCGCCTATCCCCACGGCTACCGGCCCTCGCCCGAGTGGCTCGCCGCCTGGCGCCGCGAGCTGCCCGCCGCGGCCGGGCGCGCGCTGCTCACCCTGCCCGGGCGGCTCTCGCCGCTCAAGGGTCACGAGGATCTCGTCGAGCTGCTCGCGCGGCTCGCCGCGCGCGGGATCGGCGCGCTCGGGCTGGCCGTCGGTGACCCGCGCCGCCCCGCCGACCGCTACCCGGAGCGGCTGCGCGCGGCGGCCGCCGCACGCGGCGTCGGGCTCGTCGTCCTCCCCCACCGCGCCGACCTGCGCGAGATCATGGCCAGCTCCGCGCTGGTGCTCTCGCTGTCGCGCCAGCCCGAGTCGTTCGGGCGCACGGTGCTCGAGGCACTCTCCCTCGGCGTGCCGGTGGCCGGCTACGCCCACGGCGGGGTCGGCGAGATCCTCGCCGCGCGCTTCCCGGCCGGGCGGGTGCCGCCCGGGGACCGCGCGGCGCTGGTGAGCACCGTGGCGCGCCTCCTCGAGGAGCGCCCGGCGGTCCCGCTCGGCAGCGGCTTCGAGCTCGAGGAAATGCTCGCCGCGACGCTGGCCCTGTACCGCGAGCTGCTCAGCGGTCGCTGAGCAGCTCGAGCGGGTCGACCCGCGCCGGGGGCCGCTCGCCGTCCCCGTCCACGAACAGCCGCTGCCAGAGGGCGAGCTGGAGGATCGCCCAGAGCGGGGCCGAGGCGCGCCCGCCGCGCTGCTGGGCTGCGACCAGGCGGCGCAGCCCGCGCGGCTCGAGCCAGGTGGCGAACAGCTCGCTCCCGGCCAGCGCCGCGGCCAGCCGCTCCAGGTAGGGCCCGCGCAGCCAGCCGCGCACCGGCACCGTGAAGCCGCGCTTGCGGCCCTCGAGCTGCCCGGCGGGGAGCAGCTCGCGGCCCCAGCGGCGCAGCAGCAGCTTGCCGGTCGCCCCGCGGCGCTTGAGCCGGTCGGGCAGCGCGTGGCCGAACTCGACGACCCGGTGGTCGAGAAACGGCACCCGGCCCTCGAGCCCGAAGGCCATCAGCGTGCGGTCGGTCTTGACCAGCAGGTCATCGGGCAGCCAGGTCGCCAGGTCGACGGCCTGCATCCGCTGCAGCCGGGTCCAGCAGCGCGGCATCTCCGCCCAGTGCTCGCCGAGCCGATCGCGCCAGGCCCCGGCGTGGGCGCGCAGCGCCGGGCGGTAGAGGGCGCGCGCCCAGCCCCGGCGCAGCGAGCCGCGGGCGCGGTAGCCCGCGGTGCCCGGGGCGCGCAGCCGGTCGAGCCACTGCTTGGGACCGTGGGCACGGTAACGCCCGTAGCCGGCGAAGACCTCGTCGCCGCCCTCGCCGCTCAGCACCACCTTGTAGTCGCGCGCGGCGTGCTCGGCGAGCACCGAGGTCGGCAGGTTGGCATAGTCGGCGATCGGGTCGTCGGCCGACCACACGCACAGCGCGAGCCGCTCGAGCAGGGCGTCCCGGGCCAGCACCAGGGGCGCGTGGTCCGCTCCGAGGTGGCGGGCCACGCGTGCCGCCGCCGGCAGCTCGCCGCCGTCGGCCTGCTCCTCGAAGCCGACCGAGTAGGCGCGCAGCGGCGCCCCGGCGTGGCGCGCCGCCAGCGCCAGCAGCAACGACGAGTCGACCCCGCCGGACAGGAACAGCGCCACCGGCACGTCGCTGCGCAGGTGCTCGCGCACCGCGGCGTCGAGCAGCGCCCCGAGGCGCTCGGAGGCCTCGGCCTCGGAGAGCTCGGCGGGCCGGGCGCGGGGCAGCCGCCAGTAGCGCCAGCGCCGCTCGATGCCGCGCGGTCCGACCCACATCGCCTCGCCCGGCAGCAGCCGCTCGATGCCCGCCACCAGGGTGCGCCGGCCGCTCGCGTAGTTGCTCTGCAGGTACTCGACCAGCGCCGCCGGGTCGAGCTCCGGGCGCCGCTCGAGGCCGCCGAGCAGGGTCTTGAGCTCGGAGCCGAAGTGGAACCCGTCGGCCGCGTCGCGGTAGAAGAGCGGCTTGATGCCGAGCCGGTCGCGGGCCAGCAGGAGGCGCCGGCGGCCGCGATCGTAGAGCGCGAAGGCGTACATCCCGCGCAGTCGCTCGAGCAGGCCCTCGCCGTGCCCGCGGTAGGCCTGGAGGATCACCTCGGAGTCGCTGCCGGTGCCCGCGCGGTGGCCGCGCTCGGCGAGCTCCGCGCCGAGCTCGAGGTAGTTGTAGACCTCGCCGTTGGCCACCAGGCGCAGCTCGCCGTCGGCGCTGGCCAGCGGCTGGCGGCCGTCGTCGAGGCCGATGATCGAGAGCCGGGTATGGGCCAGCCCGACCGGGCCCTCGCACCACAGCCCGCGCTCATCGGGCCCGCGGTGGGCGAGCCGGGCGAGCAGCGGCTCGAGGGCGCGCGGCTCGGCGCGGGCCCCGCGCAGGTAGACACCCGCGATCCCGCACATCAGCCGAGCAGCCCGGCGTAGAGCCCGAGGTAGGCATCGACCACCGCGGCCTCGCCGTGGCGGGCGTGCACGGCGGCCCGCCCGGCCCGGCCGAGCTCGGCGCGGGCGGCCGGGTCGGCGAGCAGCCGCTCGAGGGCGGCGGCCAGCGCCGGCGGGTCGGCGCACGGCACCAGCACCCCGTCGCGCCCGTCGCTGATCAGCTCGAGCGCGCCGTGGCTGCGGGTGCTCAGCACCGCCAGGCCGTGGGCCCAGGCCTCGAGGATGACGTTGCCGAGCGGCTCGTGGCGCGAGGGGCAGACCAGCAGGTCGGCGGCCCGGTAGCAGGGGCCCGGGTCGCTGCGCCAGCCGGTCCAGCGCAGCGCCTCGTCGAGCCCCAGCCGGCGCCCGAGGGCGTGCAGCTCGGCGGCGAGCGGGCCGTCACCGACCACGGCGAGCAGCGCCCCGCCGTCCGCGCGGCGCTCGCGCAGGCGGGCGAAGGCGTGCAGCAGGTCGGCGATCCCCTTGTTCGGATGGAGGCGGGCGACGCAGAGCAGCAGCGGCGCGCCCGCGGGCACCCCGAGGCGGCGCCGCTCGGCGGCCCGCGCCTCGGGGTCGGGCGCTGCCGGCTCGACGAAGTTGCCGATGTGATGGACCCGCGCGGGGGGGAAGCCGTGGCCGAGGAGATGGTCGCAGATCCCGCGGGTGTTGCCGACCCAGGCATCGGCGTGGCGATAGTGGCGCGGGTCGTAGTAGCCGCCGAGGCGGGCCACGTGAGCGCAGCCGGCGACCCGCTCGAGGTGGGTCAGCCGGGTGGCACGGCCCATGTAGGTCTGGACCACCGCCGGGGCGGCGGCGCGCGCCGCGCGGGCGATGCCCCAGCGCGAGGGCAGGTCCCAGATCCCGCGCATCGGCACGTGCAGGCGCGGCGCGGCGAGCTCGCCGTTGAGGTCGCTGGCCGGCGGCGTGACCGCGGTCACCTCGCAGCCGCGGCGCCGCAGCGCCGCGACCAGCCGGACGAAGAAGCGCTCGGCGCCGCCCGAGCGCCGGCTGCCGATGACGTGCAGCGCCCGCACCGCCCGGCTACCGGGAGCGGCCGCCGGCCGGGGCGCGAGCGAGCGCGCAGAAGGCCGCCGCGAGCAGCCCGCTCGCCATCCACCAGGCCTGCCAGGCACCGAAGCTCAGCGAGGCGACGAACAGGAAGGCGACCAGCGCGCCGAGCTCCCAGGGCGCGGCGGGATCGCGCCCGAGGCGCCCGGCGATGCCGCGCAGGCCGAGGACGAGGATCGCCAGGGCCGCCGCCACGCCGAGCGCGCCGAGCTCGTACCAGAGCTGGAAGATCACGCTGTGCGGGTGCAGCGGCGGCTCCGCGGCGAGGTCCGCGCGCCGGTACTTGGCGGCCAGCGCACGGTAGCGCTGGCGCGCCGCGCCGCGCCCGGCCCGATCGTGGGCGCTGCGAAAGCCATGCCCGCGCAGCAGGGCCCCGGCACCGCCGCTGGCCGTGAACTCCCAGATGAGCAGCCGGTGGGCCCAGCTCTGGGGAAGGGCGGCGGCGATCTCGGGCAGCACCGGGGAGGCGCCGAGCGCGCGCACCGCCCACGGCGCACCCAGCCCGAGCAGCACCACGGCCACCCCGAGCGCGCCCACCGCGGCGCGGCCGAGACGGCGGGCGGCGAGCACCGCCGCCCCGGCGGCAAGGGCGGCGAGCGGCGCGGCATCCATCGGCACCGCGGCGAGCACCGCCAGGGCGCCGGTGACCAGCAGCGCCGCCCCGGCACGGGTCCGCGCGGCGAGCAGCCCGGCCGCCGGCCACAGCAGCACCGCGAGCACCGCGCCGCTGTGGTTGGCGAAGGCGATCCCGGGGTCGAGCCCCGGTCTCAGGCGGTGGATCAGCGCCCCTCCGCTGAGCACCTCGACGGCGAGCAGCACGACCAGCCCGATCACGGTGCCGGCCAGGGCGGCGCGGGCGGCGCGCCGCTCGCCGGCGGCCAGCCTGGCGCCGGCGCCCACCAGCCACAGCCCGGCCGCGGCGAGCAGCAGCCGCGGCCCGAGATCGGCGAGCGCCTCGCCCGGCGCCGGCGCCCAGGCCACGCTGAGCGCCGACCAGCCGAGCAGCGCCAGCACCGACAGACCGAGCGGCCGGCGCGCAGCGGCAAGGAGCGCGCCGGCGATGCGCCCGGGCGCGGCGCTCGCCGCGCCGGCGAGCAGCAGCACGAGCAGCACCAGCCAGCGGTCGGCATAGACCGCGAGCGGCCCGACGAGCGCCACCAGCGCCACCAGGGCCCGGGCGCGCCAGCGCCCGCCCGGATGGGGCTCTGCGATAATCGTCACCCCCCTGCCAGTCGCCCCCGCCCCGCGCCGGGGCGCGCCCGACCACGAGGCCTGAGGATGGAAAAGCTCTCGGTGTTCATCACCACCTTCAACAACGAGCGCACCCTCCCGGCGTGCCTGGACAGCGTTGCCTGGGCCGACGAGGTGGTGGTGCTCGACTCGTTCAGCACCGACGCCACGCTCGCCATCGCCCGGGCCCGCGGCTGCGTCTGCCACCAGCACCCCTTTCTCGGCTACGGGCGCCAGAAGCGGCTGGCGATGGAGCGCACCTCGCATCGCTGGGTCCTGCTGCTCGACGCCGACGAGGCCCTCTCGCCCGAGCTCCAGGAGGAGCTGCGCGCGCTGCTCGCGCGCGGCCCCGAGGCCGACGGCTACCGGATCCCGCGCCAGGAGCAGCTCTTCTGGCGGATGTGCAGCCGGGCGACCTCCATGAACCACTACCTGCGCCTGTTCGACAAGCACAAGGCTCGCTTCAGCGAGATGCCGGTGCACGCGGCGCCGTCGGTCGGCGGTCGGATCGGCCGGCTGCGCGCGCCCTTCTACCATTTCGGCGAGCCCAGCATCCACGTCAAGACCGAGAAGATCAACGCCTACTCGAGCGGCCTGGTGGCCGACAAGGTGGCTCGCGGGCGCCGTCCCTCGCCCTGGATCCTGGTGCTCTACCCGCCGCTGTTCTTCCTCCGCCTGTTCCTGATCAAGCGCAACTTCGTCAACGGCTGGCCCGGCTTCATGACCTCGGTGATCGGTGCCTTCTACGTGTTCCTCAAGTACGCCAAGCTCTACGAGCACCACGCCCGTGCCCGCCACGGCAACGCGCTGCTGCCCCCCGGGGCCCCGCCCCCGCCCCCGCCCCCCGCAGGCCCCTCCTGAGCGCGCCGCTCAGAGCACCGTCGCGAGCCGCGCGGCGACCCGCGCCACGGTCAGCTCGCGCATGCAGGAGTGGTGGTCGCAGTGCTTGCGGTAGCAGTTGATGCAGGGCAGCTCGGCCTGCATCGTCATCACCCGGGGCCCGGCCGGGCGCGAGGTCCGCGGGTCGGTCGGGCCGAACAGCACCAGCATCGGGCGCCCGGTGGCCGCCAGCAGGTGGGCGGTGCCGGTGTCGTTGGCGCAGATCGCGCGGGCCCCCTCGACCAGCGGCAGCAGCTCGAGCAGCTCGGTCTGGCCGCACAGATCCACCACCCAGGGATGACCGGTGGCGATCCGCCGGCACTCCTCGCGCTCGTCGGGACCGCCGAGCAGCACGACCCGCGCGATGCCCCGCTGGTGGAGGTGCTCGGCGAGCGCCCGGTAGCGCTCGGCGCCCCAGCGCTTCAGGTAGCCAGCCGCCTGGCAGCCGGGAAGGAGCACCGCGTAGCCGCCGTCCTCGAGGCGGTGGCGGCGGCGCTTGTCGGCGGCACGCGCGCGCAGCTCGGGCGGCACGTGGATCACCGGGCGATCGGTTCCGGTCGCGATCCCGCCCGCGGCGAGCGCGTGCCGGATCCGGGCGAGGGCGTGGAGCGGCTCGGGCAGCGGATCGGGCGCGACGTTGTAGGGAAAGCCGCGCCGGTTGCCGAGCCGCCAGCGGCACTGCCCACCGCGCAGCCACAGGGCGGTGGTGAGGATCCGCGAGCGGTCGCTGCCCTGCAGGTCGATGAGCAGGTCGAAGCGCTGCCGGGCGACGGTATCGAGCCACTCGAGGACCCCGGCGAGACGCCGTCCCGGGGAGCGGAAGTCGATCGCGTGCACCCGGGCGAAGCGCGGGTCGTGGCGGAAGAGCGCGTCGCAGGGCGGATGGGTGCTGAGGTGGATCTCGCGCCCAGGGAAGGCCCGGGCGATGTCCTCGAAGGCGGCGCTGGCGATCGCGCAGTCGCCGATCGCGCTCCAGCGCAGCACCAGGATGCGCTCGATGGTCGGGTCGGCGGGAAGCTCGACGAGCGCCCGCGGCGGCGGCTCCTCGCCCGCCCCCGCGGCGCCTGGCGCGCGGGCGCTCACGGCTCCTCGAGGAGCATGCCGAGGTAGGTCCCGTAGTGACCGTCGCCGGCCGCGGCGGCGAGGCGCTCGAGCGCCGCGGCGTCGATGAAGCCCATCCGCCAGGCCACCTCCTCGGGGCAGGCGATGCGCAGCCCCTGGCGGTGCTCGATGGTCTGCACGAACAGCGCCGCCTCGAGGAGCGCGTCCGGGGTGCCGGTATCGAGCCACGCCATGCCGCGGCCGAGCCGCTCGACGGCCAGCGTCCCGCGCTCCAGGTAGCGGCGATTGAGGTCGGTGATCTCGAGCTCGCCGCGCGCCGAGGGGCGCAGCGCCCGGGCCAGCGCCGGCGCCTCGCCGTCGTAGAAGTACAGCCCGGTGACCGCGTCGCGCGAGGGCGGCTCGGCGGGCTTCTCGAGAATGTCCACCGGGCGCCCGTCCTGATCGTAGGCCAGCACGCCGAAGCGCTGCGGCTCGGCGACCCGGTAGGTGAAGATCGTGGCCCCGCGCTCGCGCCGATCGGCGGCGCGCATGCGCCGGCTGAGCTCGTTGCCGAAGAACAGGTTGTCGCCGAGGATCAGCGCGCAGGGACGCCCGGCGAGGCTCGCCTCGGCGATGATCAGGGCCTCGGCGATGCCCCGCGGTGCGGCCTGCTCGAGGTACTCGATGCTCACCCCCCACTGCCCGCCGTCGCCGAGCAGCCGGGTGAAGCTCGGCAGGTCGCGGGGCGTGGAGATGACCACCAGCTCGCGGATCCCGGCCAGCATCAGGGTGGTCAGCGGGTAGTAGACGAGCGGCTTGTCGTAGACCGGGAGGAGCTGCTTGGAAATCGAGCGGGTCGCCGGGTAGAGGCGGGTGCCCGAGCCGCCGGCCAGGATGATCCCCTTGCGCTCGCTGCGCGCTTGCATGGCGGCTCACTTCCCGATGCAGAAGGTGGCGAAGATCTGCTCGAGCAGCTCCTCGCTGCTGACCTCGCCGGTGATCTCGCCCAGGGCGCGCTGGGCGCAGCGCAGATCCTCGGCGAAAAGCTCGGGCGAGTCCAGGCTCGCGGCGGCCGCCGCGAGCGCCTCCGCGGCCCGGCGCAGGGCCTCGAGGTGGCGGCGGCGGGCGAGCACCACGGTGGCGTCACCGGGCCGGTAGCCGGCGCTGCGGGCGATCGCGGAGCGCAGCGCCTCGAGGCCGGCGCCGGTCAGCGCCGAGGTGGCCACGCAGGGCGCGCCGCGCTCGTCCGGGCGGACACCGGGCGGCCCGCCGCTGAGATCGACCTTGTTGCGGACCACGATCCGCCGGACCCCGGCGGGCAGCTCGTCCGGCGCACCGCCCTGCGGGGCGGCGTCCTCCACGACCTCCAGGATCAGATCGGCGCGCTCGAGCTCGGCCCGCGCGCGCCGTACCCCCTCGCGCTCGATCGGGTCGCGCGGCGCCCGCAGCCCGGCGGTGTCGCTGAGGTGAAGCGGCAGGCCGTCGAGATCGATGGCCTCGCGCAGCACGTCGCGGGTGGTCCCGGCGGTGGCGGTCACGATCGCCCGCTGCTCGCCACACAGGGCGTTGAGCAGGCTCGACTTGCCGACGTTGGGGGCGCCGCACAGCACCGCGCGGACCCCCTCGCCGAGCAGGGTGCCCTGCTGTGCGCGCCCGGCCAGCCGCCCGAGCTCGGAGCGAACCTCCTCGAGGACGCTGCGCAGGCGCTCGCGATCGGGCTCGCCGACCTCGTCCTCGTCGGCGAAGTCGATCGCGGCCTCGACCTCGGCACGCAGCGCCAGCAGCCGCTCGCCGAGGGCCGAGATCGCGCCCGAGAGCTCGCCGGCCAGGGCGCGCAGCGCGGCCCGCGCGGCCGCCTCGCTGTGCGCGGCGATCAGGTCGGCGACCGCCTCGGCCTGGGCCAGATCGAGGCGCCCGTTGAGAAAGGCCCGCTCGCTGAACTCGCCGGGACGGGCGAGCCGGGCGCCGGCCTCGAGCGCCGCGGCGAGCACCCGGTCGACCACCACCGGGCTGCCGTGGACCTGCAGCTCGACCAGGTCCTCGCCGGTGTACGAGCCGGGCGCCGGGAAGCGGATGACCAGCGCCTCGTCGATCGGCTCGCCGCGGCGGTCGCGCAGGGTTCGCAGGGCCGCCCGTCGCGGTGCCGGCAGGGGCCCGGCGAGCCGCTCGGCGGCGGCGCACGCCGCCGCGCCGCTCAGCCGGATCACGGCGATGGCCGCCCGTCCGGGCGCCGTCGAGGGCGCGACGATGGTCTCGGTCGCCCGCCGGGCGGTGTCGCTCAGGCGCTGCTCGGGCCGACGATCTTGCGGGTAATCACCCACTGCTGGATGATCGAGAGCACGTTGTTGACGAACCAGTAGAGCACCAGTCCGGCCGGGAAGAAGAGGAAGAAGAAGGTGAACACGAAGGGCAGCGCCATCATCACCTTGGCCTGGATCGGGTCGGGGGGCGGAGGATTGAGGCGCTGCTGGAGGAGCATCGTGATGCCCATCAGGATCGGCAGCACGAAGTACGGGTCGTGATTGCTGAGGTCCTGGATCCAGAGCATGAAGGGGGCCTGGCGCAGCTCGACGCTCTCGAGCAGCACCCAGTACAGGGCGATGAACACCGGGATCTGGACCGCGATCGGCAGGCAGCCGCCGAGTGGATTGATCTTCTCCTTCTTGTAGAGCTCCATCATCGCCTGGTTCATGCGCTGCCGATCGCCGGCATAGCGCTCGCGGAGCTGGGTGATCCGCGGCTGCATCTTGCGCATCCGGGCCATCGACTTGTAGCTGGTCGCCGAGAGGTGGAAGAAGACCAGCTTGATCATCAGGGTGAGCACGATGATCGCCCAGCCCCAGTTGCCGAACAGCCCGTGGAGCTTCTGCAGCAGCCAGAACAGCGGCTCGGAGATGAACCACAGCCAGCCGTAGTCGACGGTACGCTCGAGATGGGGGGCCGCGGCGGAGAGCAGCTTCTGGATCTTGGGGCCCGCGTAGAGCTTCACCGAAAGGGTGCCGGTCCCGCCCGCCGGGACCTCGACCGGGGCGCTGATCAGCCCGAGGGCGAACAGCCCGTCACCGAGCGCCTTGCTGTAGAAGCGGCTCTCGGCATCGGCCGGCGGGATCCAGGCCCCGGCGAAGTAGTGCTGGATCATCGCCACCCAGCCGCCGCGGGAATCGCGCGCCAGCGGCGCCTTGGCCATGTCCTTGAACTTGATCTTCTCGTAGAGCTTCTCCGGGGTGGAGATGACCCCGCCGGTGTAGCTGTAGGTGCGATTGCCGGTGAAGCTGCGCTTGACCTTCACCTGGCGGCGCTGGAACTGGGCGTAGAGGCGTGCGGTCAGGGGCCTCGGCCCGGCGTTGCGGATCGTCTCGGAGAGCTCGATCAGGTAGCTGCCACGCTGGAAGCGATAGCTCTTGACGACCTCGAGCCCGTCCTCGCCGCGCCAGGTCAGATCGACGCGCAGCTCGTCGGCGCCCTCGGTGAGCCGATAGCGGGTGGCCGAGGCGCGAAACATCGCGTGGTGGGTCGGCAGGCCGTCGGCGCCGATCAGCCCGGACTGGGCGGCGTAGCGGGCCGGCCCGGTGGCGTCGAAGAGGGCAAAGGGCTGCTCGGGCTGGTCCTGCGCGACCGGGTAGTCGAGCAGCTCGAGCCGGGCCAGGGTCGCCCCGCGCGGATCGATGAGGACGCGAAGGACGTCGGTCCGGACCTCGATGGGGGCCGGAGCCGTCTCGCTCGGGGCCGCGGCGGCCTCCGGTGTCGCCGGCGCCGCAGGGATGCCCGGAGCCGCGGCGCGCTGCCCGTCGGTCGCGGCGTCCGGAACCCCGGGCGGCGCGCCGCCGGGCCGGGTCTGGGCGGTGGCCGCGGAGGCCGGCGGCGGCGGAGGAGGGGCGTGGTCGAGCTGCCAGGCGCGCCAGATCAGCAGGCTCACGGCGGCCAGGCCGAGAAACAGCAGGGTGCGGACTTGCTCGATCGGCACGGAGGGCTATCCGCTGCGCCGGCGCGTCGGATCCACGGCCAGCGCGCGCCAGTGTCCCTCGAGCTCCCGGCGCAGGGAGGCCGCCGGGAGGCGCGCTGCCGCATCGCGCGCCAGGACCACGATATCGACCGCCCTCATCTCCCCGGCCTGCTCCCGAAAGGTCTCTCGTATCAGTCGCTTGACGCGATTCCGGGCGACCGCGCGCGGCAGCCGGCGGCGTGCGATCGCCATCCCCAGGCGCGGGTGACCACAGTCGTTGTCGATCGCGAGCACGGTGAATGCCTCGCCTCCGAGACGCCGCGCCCGCGCGAAGACCTGCGCGAACTCGCGCCGCCGGGTCAGACGGTAGCTGCGCGGGAACGGGCCACCGCGCGCGGGCGACATCGGCTTGCGCGCGCGGGCCTACACGCTCAGCCGCGCTCGCCCCTTGGCGCGCCGTGCACTGATCACGCGCCGGCCGGCGCGTGTCCGCATCCGGGCACGAAATCCGTGAGTCCGCTTGCGCTTGAGCCGACTCGGTTGATAGGTGCGCTTCATCTGGCCGTTCCGTCGCTGGCCCGCGCTGGCAATATGCGGCGGGCTAAAGGATGTAATTCTGCGCCTTGCGCGATGTGCTGTCAAAGGCGGACGCCGCCTGGGCGGCGCCTGGCATGCGCATGGATTGCTCGCATGGTAGCGTATAGACTCTCCGACCTCGCCACCGACCCCGGGGACATCCAAGAGGGCAGCTACCGTGCCGGCGACGCTTTGGAAGCGGTGCCTCGATCGCCTGGAAGGCGAGCTCTCCCCACAGCAGTTCAACACCTGGATCCGCCCGCTGCAGGCCATCGAGCGAGGCTCGGAGCTGCAGCTCCTTGCCCCCAACCCCTACGTGCGCGACTGGGTCAACGACCACCTTGCCCCCCAGATCGACGCCGTGGTGCAGCGCATCCGCCCGAGCGCGCGGGTGCGGATCAGCGTCGGCAGCCTGGAGCCGGATCAGGGACCGGGGACGGTGCGCCGCGACACCCCGGGCGGGCGGCTGAGCGAGCGGCGATCGCAGTCCGGTCTGCGCGGCGACTTCACCTTCGAGAACTTCGTCGAGGGCAAGTCGAACCAGCTCGCACGCGCCGCCTCGATACAGGTCGGCGAAAATCCGGGGGCGGCCTACAACCCGCTGTTCATCTACGGCGGCGTCGGGCTCGGAAAGACCCACCTGATGCACGCGATCGGCAATGCGATCGCCACCCGCGTCCCGCGCAGCCGGATCGTGTACCTGCACTCGGAGCGCTTCGTGGCCGACATGGTGAGCGCGCTGCAGCACAACGCGATCAACGAGTTCAAGCGCTTCTACCGCTCGGTCGATGCGCTGCTGATCGATGACATCCAGTTCTTCGCCGGCAAGGAGCGCTCCCAGGAGGAGTTCTTCCACACCTTCAACGCCCTGCTCGAGGACCAGCAGCAGGTCGTGCTGACCTGCGATCGCTACCCGAAGGAGGTCGATGGCCTCGAGGAACGCCTCAAGTCACGCTTCGGCTGGGGCCTCACGGTGGCCATCGAGCCGCCGGAGCTCGAGACCCGGGTCGCGATCCTGATGAACAAGGCCGGGCTCGCCGGCACCGCGCTGCCCGAGGACGTGGCCTTCTTCGTCGCCCAGCGGATTCGCTCGAACGTCCGTGAGCTCGAGGGGGCGCTGCGCCGGGTGATCGCCAGCTCGCACTTCACCGGGCGACCGATCACGGTCGAGCTGGCCCGCGAGGCGCTGCGCGACCTGCTCGCCCTCCAGGACAAGCTGGTGACCATCGAGAACATCCAGAAGACCGTCGCGCAGTACTACAAGCTGCGGGTCGCGGACATGATCTCGAAGCGCCGGACCCGCTCCATCGCCCGCCCGCGGCAGGTCGCGATGGCGCTTGCCAAGGAGCTCACCAACCACAGCCTTCCGGAGATCGGTGATGCCTTCGGAGGTCGTGACCACACCACCGTGCTGCATGCCTGTCGCAAGGTGGCGACGCTGCGCGAGCAGGACCGAACCCTCGACGATGACTTCCGGATCCTCCTGCGTACGCTGACGAGCTGATGTGGGTAAGCTGTGGACAACAGCAGGGGGAGGAGGGGACGAGAAGAGTCCACAACTTGCCAACAGGATGCAAGGGGGGCTCAGGGTCTCGAACAAGCCCTGTTGTGCTTCCCAAAAACCACTTAAAAACAAAGACTAAGCAGCCTTATCCACAGATCGGTCCGGGCTAGTAGATACTACATTAGAGAGAAGACTTGAATGAAGTTCTCTATTGATCGAGAGGTCATCCTGGCGCCGCTGCAGGCCGTTCAGGGGGTCGTCGAGCGCCGCCAGAGCCTGCCGATACTCGCCAACCTGCTGCTCAGCGCGAGCGATGACCGGCTGGCGATCACGGCCACCGACATGGAGGTCGAGCTGGTGGCAACCGCCGAGCTGGAGGCCTTCGAGCCGGGCGAGATCACGGTCCCGGCGCGCAAGCTCATCGACATCTGCCGCTCGCTTCCCGAGGGCGCCCGGCTCGAGCTCGAGGTCGAGGAGGGTCGGGCGCTGCTGCGCTCGGGGAGAAGTCGCTTCGTGCTCAGCACCCTGCCGGCCGCCGAGTTCCCCTCGACCGAGGAGCTCAGCGACGCCATCGAGGTGGACTTCGAGCAGCGGGAGCTGCAGCGGCTGCTCGCCCTCACCCAGTTCGCGATGGCCCACCAGGACGTTCGCTACTACCTCAACGGCCTGCTGCTCGAGTTCGGGGCGGGCTATCTGCGGGCAGTGGCCACGGACGGGCACCGGCTGGCGGTGTGCGAGCTGGAGCGGGACGGGGGATCGCTCGAGGAGCGCCAGGTGATCGTGCCGCGCAAGGCGGTGCTCGAGATGCTGCGCCTGATGCGCGGCGAGGGACGCTGCCGGCTGGGGGTCGGGCAGAGCGCGGTACGGCTTGCCTTCGATGGAACCCGGCTCACCAGCAAGCTGATCGACGGGCGGTTTCCGGAGTACGAGCGGGTGATACCGGACCCGGAACGGTGCGACAAGCACCTGCGGGTGAGCACCGAGGCGCTCCGCCAGGTGCTCGCCCGGGCGGCGATCCTGTCGAACGACAAGTATCGCGCGGTGCGCCTCTGCCTGGAGCCGGACCTGCTGCGGGTGCTGGCCAGCAACCCGGAGCAGGAGGAGGCCGAGGATGTCCTCGAGGTGAGCTACGAGGGCGAGCGGCTGGAGATCGGGTTCAACGTCACCTACCTGATGGAGGCGCTGGCGACCCTGCCGGCCGACGAGGCCGATCTGTACCTCACCGACGCGGGCAGCAGCTGCCTGATGCTGCCGAAGGATGTCAGCGGCTGCCGCTTCGTGGTGATGCCGATGAGGCTCTGAAGCGGGCCCGGCCGAGCCCCATCCGGGACGGCTCCGGTCGTCTCGAGCGGCGGGAGCGGGGTCTCCCGCGACGGTGTTCCGGTTCAGGAGCGCTCCCCCATCGCGCTCGGCATCTCGCGATCACGCTCGGCGGGAGGGAAATCCGGGAAGGGCATGGAGATCGCGCGGCTCTCGGTTCGCAATGTCCGGGTCATCGAGTGCGCGGATCTGGAGCTCGACGGCGCGCCAGGGTGCATCGTGGGGCCGAACGGGAGCGGCAAGACCAGCCTGCTCGAGGCCGTGCACCTGCTCAGCACCGGGAGGTCGTTTCGAACCCGTCACGGTCGTCGCGTGCTGCGGGACGGGGCGGCGGTGCTGCGGGTGGAGGCGCGGCTGCGGCGCGGGCAGGGAGCACCGGGAAGGGCGGCGTTCGCCCGCGAGGGGGAGCGCAGTCGGCTTGTCCTCGATGGAGAACGGGTGCGCTCGGCGAGCGAGGCGGCACGGGCGCTGCCGGTCACGGTGCTCAGGCCGGAGAGCCATCGCCTGATCGAGGGCGGCTCGAGGGAGCGCCGGGCGCTGCTCGACTGGACCTTGTTTCACGTGGAACAGGGCTACGTCGACGCCTACCGGCGTTTCCGGCGCGCCCTCGAGCAGCGCAATCGAGCGCTTCGGGAAGGCGATCGCAGGCACCTCCGGGTCTGGACCGAGACGCTGGCAAGCAGCGGGGAGCAGCTCGAGGCGCTGCGCGAGCCGCACGCCAGGGCGTATGTGGAGCGGCTTCGCGAGCGGCTCGCGACTGTCCTCGATCGCCCGGTCGAGGTGACATACGCACGGGGCTGGGTGGCGGAGAGGGATCTCGAGGCCTGTCTCGGCGAGCACCTCGAGCAGGACCTGCGCGCCGGGGCCACGGGCATCGGACCGCATCGAGCGGACCTTCGGCTGCGGGTCGGGGCGTTCGAGGCGCGGCAGGTGCTGTCGCGGGGGGAGGCCAAGCTGCTCGCCGGGGCGATGGTCGGGAGCCAGGTGGAGTACGTCGCCGCGGTCAGCGGGGAGGCCCCGCTGCTGCTGCTCGACGACCTGACCTCGGAGCTCGATGCGATGACCAGCCAGCGCCTCCTGGACCTGGTCGGCAGCCTGCCCGGCCAGGTGATTCTTACCGCGATCGGGCCGCTCGAGCTCGATCTCTCGGTGCTGAGCCAAGTCCGGGTGTTTCACGTGGAACGAGGCCGGATACGCGACCCGATGGGGTGATATAATTACCCGATTTTGGTTTCTGGTAACCCGCAAGTGCCTGAAGATACGTACGATTCATCAAGTATCAAGGTCCTCAAGGGCCTCGACGCGGTGCGCAAGCGCCCGGGGATGTACATCGGTGATACCGATGACGGTACCGGCCTGCACCACATGGTCTTCGAGGCCGTCGACAACTCCATCGACGAGGCGCTGGCCGGCTACTGCCGCCAGATCGAGGTCATCATCCACGCCGACGAGTCGGTCACTGTCGCCGACGATGGGCGCGGCATCCCGGTCGAGGTGCTTCCCGAGGAGGGACGACCGGCTGCCGAGGTGATCATGACCGTGCTCCATGCCGGCGGGAAGTTCGACAACAATGCCTACAAGGTCTCGGGGGGCCTGCACGGGGTCGGGATCTCGGTGGTCAATGCCCTGTCCGAGCGCCTCGAGCTGACCATTCGCAGGGGCGGCTACGAGTACTTCCAGCCCTACCGCCACGGCGAGCCGGTCGCCCCGCTCGAGCGCCGCGCCGCGACCGAGAGCACCGGTACCATCATCCGCTTCTGGCCGAGCCGCGAGACGTTCACCAACGTCAGCTTCCGCAGCGAGATCCTCGCCGCGCGTCTCCGCGAGCTCTCGTTCCTCAACTCGGGCGTGCGAATCAAGCTGCTCGACGAGCGCAGCGGCAAGCGCGAGCTGTTCCAGTACGAGGGCGGGATCCGCGCCTTCGTCGAGCACCTCAACCGCAGCCGCAGCGCCGTGCACCCGAGCGTGATCCACTTTCACGGAGGCCGCTCGGGGGTCAGCGTCGAGGTCGCGATGCAGTGGAACGACGGCTATCAGGAGAACGTCTTCTGCTACACCAACAACATCCCGCAGCGCGATGGCGGCACCCATCTGGCGGGATTCCGGGCGGCCTTGACCCGGACCCTCAACCAGTACCTCGCGCGCGAGGGCATCGCCCAGAAGGCCAAGGTCGAGCCGACCGGTGACGACGTGCGCGAGGGGCTCACCGCGGTGCTCTCGGTCAAGGTTCCGGACCCGAAGTTCTCCTCCCAGACCAAGGACAAGCTGGTCTCCTCGGAGGTCAAGCCGATCGTCGACTCGGCCGTCAGCGAGCAGTTCGGCTGTTTTCTCCAGGAGACGCCGGCCGAGGCCCGCGCGATCGCCGGCAAGATCGTCGAGGCGGCGCGCGCCCGCGAGGCCGCCCGCCGGGCCCGCGAGATGACCCGCCGCAAGACCGCGCTGGACGTCGCCGGTCTCCCCGGAAAGCTCGCCGACTGCCAGGAGAAGGACCCGGCGCGCTGCGAGCTGTTCCTGGTCGAGGGCGACTCGGCGGGCGGCTCGGCGAAGCAGGGACGGGACCGACGCTTCCAGGCGATCCTGCCGCTCAAGGGCAAGATCCTCAACGTCGAGAAGGCGCGCTTCGACAAGATGCTGGCCTCGGCCGAGGTCGGCACCCTGATCACCGCGCTCGGCTGCGGCATCGGCCGCGATGACTATGACCCGAACCGCGTCCGCTACCATCGCATCATCATCATGACCGATGCCGACGTCGACGGCTCCCACATCCGCACCCTGCTGCTCACCTTCTTCTACCGGCAGATGCCGGAGCTCATCGAGCGCGGCTACGTCTACATCGCCCAGCCGCCGCTGTACCGGGTCAAGCGCGGCAGCAAGGGCGAGGGCGAATACCTCAAGGACGACCCGAGCCTCGATGCCTACTTCATGCGCATGGCGCTGAGCGGCGCGCGTCTCGAGCTCGGCGAGGAGCAGGCGCTCGAGGGACCGGCGCTCGAGTCGGTGGCCCGCGACCACCTCGCCCTGGTCGGGATCCGCAAGCGCCTCGAGCGCCGCCTGAGCGCCGAGATCTGCACCGCCCTGGCCGCGCTCCCGATCCTCGACGTCGCCGAGGACAGCGGCCCGGAGACGGTCGAGGACTGGTTCGCCCGGCTCGAGCGGCAGCTCAACGCGGCCACCAACGGCGCGCCGAGCGCCGGCTATCGGATCGCGGTCGAGCCGAGCCCCAGCAACGGCTACCGGGCCCGGGTGCGGGCCACGGTGCACGGCGTGGACAGCGAGCGGCTGCTCGGCAGCGAGTTCTTCCGCTCGGCCGAGTATCGCGAGCTGGTGCGCCTCGCCGAGCGGGTCAACGCCCCGCTCGAGCCGCGAGCCCGGGTGGTGCGCGGCGAGCGCAGCGCCGAGGCCGCCACCTTCGGCGAGGCGATGGACTGGCTGCTCGCCGAGGCTCGCCGCGGAGCCCACATCCAGCGCTACAAGGGGCTCGGCGAGATGAACCCGGATCAGCTCTGGGAGACCACCATGAACCCGGAGACCCGGCGCCTGCTCCAGGTTCAGATCGAGGACGCGGTGGCCGCCGATGCGCTGTTCAGCACCTTGATGGGCGATCAGGTCGAGCCGCGCCGCGAGTTCATCGAGAGCAACGCGCTCGCCGTCTCGAACCTGGATGCATAGTCAGCCTCGGGACGGGTCGCGCGCGGCGCGCGCGCACACCCACAGGGTCACCGAGTGGGCCCCGCCGGCGAGCAGCGCCCGCGCCGCGGCGCGGGCGGTCGCACCGCTGGTCAGCACGTCATCGACCAGCGCGAGATGCGCTCGCGGCACCCGCCGCGGCGCGAAGGCCGCCTGCACGTTCGAACGCCGCGCGCGCCGGGAGTGGAGCGCGGCCTGGGCCGGGGTCGGACGGACCCGGATCAGCGCCGAGCGCAGCAGCGGGAGACCGAGCTCGGCGGCGACCACCTCGGCGAGCAGCAGCGCATGGTCGAAGCCGCGCGCGCGCAGGCGCGACGGTCCCGGGGGTACGGCGAGCAGCGCCTCGGGGCGCGGCGACCCGCCCAGCCGCCCGGCGAGCAGGGCGCCGAGGGTGCGCGCGATCTCCAGGCGAGCATGGTACTTGTAGCGGTGCACCAGCCCGCGCACCGGCTCCCGGTAGCGCAGCGCGGCCACCGTCGCGGCCAGCGGCGGCGGATCGAGGAGGCAGCGGGCGCAGATCCCCCCGGGGCGGCCGGGCAGCGGCTCGGCGCACAGCGAACAGCCCTCCTCGAGCCACGGTAGCTCCGAGCGGCAGCCGGCACACAGCCAGTCGCGCCGCGAGGCGGGCGCCGCGCAGAGCAGGCAGCAAGGCGGGAAGAGGGCGTCGACGAGCAGGGTGGAGAGGCGCGCCATGATCCCATCCATCCCTACCTCCGAGAGGCGACCGGCGTCCACCGCGCCGCCCCCGGCGAGGCCGGGGGCCGACCGAGCGAGCGGCGATGGGCCACGCTGAGCGGGCCCGGCTGCGACGGCGCTTCGACCGGCTCTCCGGGCAGCCCGACCCGGCCGGCGAGGTCGAGCGGCTGGTCGGGGAGCGCCTGCTCGAGCACCTCGACCCGATCCGGCTCGCGCCGGGGGCGGTGCTCGAGCTCGGCAGCGGCCGCGGCGAGCTGCTCGCCGGGCTGGCCACCCGGTACCCGAAGGCGCTGCTCTACGGCATCGACCTGAGCGCCGCGATGGCCGGCCGGGCCGCCCGCCGCCGGCTCGGCTGGCGGCGCCGGGCCCGGATCGTCCAGGCCGATGCCGAGCGGGTGCCGCTGCGCGGCGCCGCCTTCGACCTGGTGGTGACCAGCAACCTGCTGCCCTGGTGCGAGCCCCGCGCGGTGATCGCCGAGTGCGCCCGGCTGCTTGCCGAGGGCGGCCTGCTGCTGCTCGCCACCCCGGGGCCGGACACCCTGCGCGAGCTGCGCGACTGCGCGATCGCCCACGACGGGCGGCCGCGGGTGGTGCCGTTCCTCGACCTCCACGACCTCGGCGATGCCCTGGTCGGCGGCGGCTTCACCGGGGTGGTCGCCGAGTCCGAGCGCCTGACCCTGCTCTATCGCGACCTCGCCCATCTCCACGCGGAGCTCCGCGGGCTCGGCGCCGCAGGGCTCCCCGAGCCGTTGCACCGCGGGCTCGGCGGGCGGCGCTGGGCGCAGGCGCTGGCTCGCGGCTACGAGCCGCTGCGCCGCGACGGGCGGCTGCCGGTCAGCTACGAGGTGCTCTACGCCCATGCCTGGCGGGGAGGCAGGCGGCCGCAGCGATCGCTCGAGGTGTCCATGGCGAGGCGCCGCGTGGCCAGATGAGACGGGATCGCAGCAGAGAATGAGACCCGGTTGCATCTAATCCAACCCTACGGTTAGGATTGAATACCGACCGCAGGGCCGCGGGGCCGGTAGCGGGGAGGCGGGCTCGTGGTGACCAGAACGGGCGATCCGGCGGGGCTCGAGTGCTTCGAGCTGAGGCCCAACCGATCCCTGAGCGGCGGCCAGCTGCGGGCCGCCTACGGCGCCGTGGCCGGCACCTGCCTGGCGGTGGCGGGCGGGTTCGCCGCCCTCGGCTTCTGGCCGGTGCTGCCTTTCGCCGGGCTCGAGGCCGTCGCGCTCGGCGCCGCCCTGGCGATCAGCGCGCGCAGCGCCCGGGTCCGCGAGACCGTGGCGGTGGCCAGCGAGGTGGTCGCCGTCGTCAAGCAGCGCCGCCACACGGTGCGCAACTGGCGCTTCCCGCGCGGCTGGGTCCGAGCGCGGCTGGTCCGCCCGGCGCACGCCTGGTATCCGAGCCGACTGGTCATCGGCTGCCACGGGCGCGAGGTCACGGTCGGGGGCTTCCTGGCCGAGGAGGAGCGCCAGGCGCTGGCCCGCGAGCTCGCGCGTGCCTGCCGGCCGAGGACCTGGCGCGACCAGCGGCCATAAACGACCTGCCGGGCCACGGACCCGGGCAGGCGCAGGAGAGGGAGAAGCTTCGATGCTCGCAAACGGCCTTCGCAAGGCGGGTACCGCGCTCGGTGGCTGCGCGGTGGCGCTCGCCAGCCCGGCGTTGCGCGCCGACTGGGCGCTCAACATGCCCCGCGGGGTGACCAGCCTGAGCCGCTCGGCCTACGACATGCACATGCTGGCGCTGTGGGTCACGGTGGCCATCGGGGTGCTGGTCTTCGGGGTGATGCTGGTCTCGATCATCCTCCACCGCAAGGCGCGCGGCCACCCGCCGGCGCAGTTCCGCCACAGCACCCGCGCCGAGATCGTGTGGACCGTGATCCCGGTGCTGATCCTGGTCGCGATGGTGATTCCCGCCACCCGCCTGCTGATCGCCCAGGAGGACACCAGCCGCGCCGACCTCACCATCAAGGTCACCGGCTACCAGTGGAAGTGGGAGTACGAGTACCCCGAGCTGGGCATCCGCTTCTTCAGCTCGCTCGCCTCGAGCAGCCTCGCCGCGATTCGCGCCGACCCGACCCGGGTCCCCAACTACCTGCTCGAGGTCGACCGCAGGCTGGTCGTCCCGGTGGGCCGCAAGGTGCGCTTCCTGATCACCGCCGGCGACGTCATCCACTCCTGGTGGGTGCCGGCGCTGGGGATGAAGAAGGACGCCGTGCCCGGCTACATCACCCGGATGTGGGCGCGCATCGAGGAGCCGGGGGTCTACCGCGGGCAGTGCGCCGAGCTCTGCGGGGCCTACCACGGCTTCATGCCGGTGGTGGTCGATGCCCGCGCCCCCGAGGAGTTCGAGCGCTGGGTTGCGGCGCAGCGCCAGGCGGCGCGGCCCGGCATCACGACCACGGTGGCGGCCGCGCTGCCGGCTGGAGGATGAACGACAGTGAGCACGGTGAGCATCGATCACGACGGTCACGAGCACCCGCACGGCCCGGCCAGGGGGCTGCTGCGCTGGGTGTTCACCACCAACCACAAGGACATCGGCACCCTCTACCTGATCTTCGCGCTGGTGATGTTCTTCGTCGGCGGCGCGATGGCGCTGGTCATCCGCGCCGAGCTGTTCCAGCCCGGCCTGCAGATCGTCGAGCCGGACTTCTTCAACCAGATGACCACCATGCACGCCCTGATCATGGTCTTCGGGGCGGTGATGCCGGCCTGGGTGGGCTTCGCCAACTGGCAGATCCCGCTGATGATCGGTGCCCCCGACATGGCCCTGCCGAGGATGAACAACTGGAGCTTCTGGATCCTGCCGTTTGCCGGGCTGATGCTGCTCTCCACCCTGTTCATGGAGGGCGGGGCACCGGCCGCCGGCTGGACCATGTACCCGCCGCTGGTCGAGCAGACCGGGGCGAGCTTCCCGTTCCTGGTCTTCGCCGTGCACCTGCTCGGGATCTCCTCGGTGATGGGGGCGATCAACATCATCGTCACCATCCTCAACATGCGCGCCCCGGGGATGACCCTGCTCAAGATGCCGCTGTTCGTGTGGACCTGGCTGATCACAGCCTTCCTGCTGGTGGCGGTGATGCCGGTGCTGGCCGGCGCGGTGACCATGCTGCTCACCGACCGGTTCTTCGGGACCAGCTTCTTCAGCGCCACCGGCGGCGGCGACCCGCTGATGTACCAGCACATCTTCTGGTTCTTCGGGCACCCCGAGGTCTACATCATGATCCTGCCCTCCTTCGGGGTGATCTCGCAGATCCTGCCGACCTTCACCCGCAAGCCGCTGTTCGGCTACGAGTCGATGGTCTACGCGACCGCCTCGATCGCCTTTCTCTCCTTCATCGTCTGGGCGCACCACATGTTCACGGTCGGGATGCCGCTCGCCGGTGAGGTGTTCTTCATGTACAGCACCATGCTGATCGCGGTGCCCACCGGGGTGAAGGTGTTCAACTGGGTGGCGACCATGTGGCGTGGCTCGATGACCTTCGAGACCCCGATGCTGTTCGCCATCGCCTTCGTGGTGCTGTTCACGATCGGCGGCTTCTCGGGTCTGATGCTCGGCATCGCCCCGGCCGACTTCCAGTACCACGACACCTACTTCGTGGTCGCCCACTTCCACTACGTGCTGGTGCCCGGCGCGGTGTTCGCGCTGATGGCCGCCACCTACTACTGGCTGCCGAAGTGGACCGGGCGGATGTACGACGAGCGGATGGGAAAGATCCACTTCTGGCTGACCGCGATCTCGGTCAACGTGGTGTTCTTCCCGCAGCACTTCCTGGGCCTGGCCGGAATGCCGCGGCGAATCCCCGACTACGCGCTCCAGTTCGCCGACTGGAACATGGTCTCGAGCGTCGGCGCGTTCGTCTTCGGCTTCTCGCAGCTGCTGTTCGTCTACAACATCGTCCAGACCGTGCGTGCCGGTCGCCGGGCCAGCGACCAGGTCTGGGAGGGCGCCGAGGGGCTCGAGTGGACGGTGCCCTCGCCGGCCCCCTACCACACCTTCGAGCAGGCCCCGGAGGTCCGCTAGCGATGCTTGCCGAGACCTCGCCCGCCGCGCGGCCCGCCGAGTCCCCCGGGCGCGCCAACCGCCGCCTGGCGCTGCTGCTCGCCGCGCTGCCCCTTGCCATCTACCTCGCCACCTTCCTCATCAACGGCTGACCGCGATGTCGAGCGCCCGCCCGAAGGTGGCTCAAGGAGCCGAGCGATGACCGCCACCGATGCGCGCTACTACGTTCCCCATGACACCCGCTGGCCGATCGTCGGCTCGGTCGGCCTGTTCCTGCTCCTGGTCGGGTTCGCCAACTACCTGCTCGGGTCGAGCGGTGGCGGCTGGACGATGGGGCTCGGGGCGCTGGTGGTGGTGGTGATGATGGTCGGCTGGTTCGGGCGGGTGATCGACGAGAGCCAGCACGGGCTCTACAGCGAGCAGGTCGACCGCTCGTTCCGCCAGGGCATGGCCTGGTTCATCTTCTCCGAGGTGATGTTCTTCGCCGCCTTCTTCGGGGCGCTGTTCTACGCCCGCAACTACTCGGTGGCCTGGCTGGCCGGCGAGGGCGCCGGGGGCTACCTCACCCACCCGCTGCTCTGGTCGGGGTACGACGGGAGCTGGCCGACCAACGGGCCGCGCCAGCTCGGCGGCCCGTTCGAGACCGTGCCGGCCTTCGGGATCCCGGCGCTCAACACCCTGATCCTGCTGAGCAGCGGCGCCACCGTGACCCTCGCGCACTGGGCGCTGAAGCGCGACCGGCGCCTGGCGACCTGCCTGTGGCTGCTCGCCACGGTGGTGCTCGGGGTGGTCTTCCTGGTCTTCCAGGTCCGCGAGTTCACCCATGCCTGGGGCGAGCTCAACCTGACGCTCGGCTCCGGCATCTACGGATCGACCTTCTACATGCTGACCGGCTTCCACGGCCTGCACGTGACCATCGGCGCGATCATGCTCGCAGTCATGCTGGTGCGCGCGGCCCGCGGCCACTTCACCGCCGACAACCACTTCGCGTTCGAGGCCGCGGCCTGGTACTGGCACTTCGTCGACGTGGTCTGGCTGGGGCTGTTCACCTTCGTCTACTGGTTCTGACCGGCATCGCTCGGCGAGGCGCGAAGCGAGGGCGTCGAGACGCGATGCGGGCAGGGCGCACGGACCGCAGGACGGCGAGGAGCCCGCCGGGGCGGCCGGAGAGGGCGTACCCCCCGCCAGGGCGGGTGGGAGCGGCGCCGGCGGGGCGATGCGGGCCGGCCCGCCCCGCGGCTCAGGGCTGCACGCCGTGCGGCGTGAGCAGGCCGAGCGCCTGGAGCAGGAAGAGCAGCCCGAAGAGGCCCACCGAGATGCCGACCCGCAGGGTCAGCGCGCGCACCGTGCGCTCGCTCCGCCCCTGGTCCCGGACCAGGTAGTAGAGGCCGGATCCGAGGCTGATCAGCACGGCGACCAGCAGGGAGATGACCAGCAGCTTGGCGAGCATCGGGAAAGACCAGGGCGGGCGAGCCGCGATTATAGCCGCCCCCGGCGGGCAGCGGCGGCACCACCCGGCGGACCGGCGCTGGCCGGGGATCGTGCTCGCCGCCGCCGGGCTGGCGCTGTTCTCCGCGCTCGGTGCCTGGCAGCTCGAGCGGGCCGCCGCCAAGCAGCGCCTGCTCGAGGCCTTCGAGTCGCGCCGCCTGGGCCCGGAGCTGCTGCTCGAGGGCGGCCCGCTGGCGGCCGGTGCGGCGGCGAGCGCCGCCGCCCTGCGCTACCGCCCGGCGCGCGCCCGCGGGCGCTACCTGACCGCGCGCCAGTACCTGCTCGACAACCGGACCCGGCGCGGCCGGGCGGGCTACGAGGTGCTCACCGCGCTGCGCATCGCCCCGGACCGGGCGCTGCTGGTCAACCGCGGCTGGGTGCCGCTGGGGCGCAGCCGCGAGCGGCTTCCCGAGCTGCCTCTGCCGAGCGGCGTGGTCGAGGTCCGCGGCGAGCTGGCGCCCGCCGCTCCCCCGGTCCCGGTGCTCGGCGAGACCGGCTACGGGCGCGGCTCGTGGCCGCGGGTGATCGAGCGGGTCGAGCTCGATCGGATGGCCGCCGAGCTCGGGGTCGGGCTTCTCCCGGTGGCCCTGCTCCTCGACCCCGGGGCCCCCGACGGCTTCGTGCGCGAGTGGGACCCGAGGGCACGGCTCTCGCCCGACCGCCACCGCGCCTACGCGCTGCAGTGGTTCACCTTCGCCGGGCTGGTCCCGATCCTCTACCTGGCAGCGCGGCGCCGCGGGGGGCGGCGGTGAGCGCGCTCGAGCCCGCTCCTCGGTCCGGGCGGGCCGGCCTCGAGCCACGCCCGGCGGGGCGGGGCCACGGCTCCCCGCGACTGGTGCTCCTCGGGATCGTGGCGCTGTTCCTGGTCCCGGTGGTGGCCGCCTGGCTGCTGGCCGGGCCGGGCGCGCGCTGGGGCGGGGCGACGGTCAACCGCGGGACGCTGCTCGCGCCGCTCGAGCTCGCGGCGACGCCCGGGCTGCGAGCACTCGACGGCGAGCCGCTCGGGGAGGGCTATCTGCGCGGGCGCTGGACCCTGATCGAGGTCGCCGGGGACGGCTGCGCGAGCGAGTGCGAGGGGGCGCTCTACGCCCTGCGCCAGACCCGCCGGGCGCTCGGGCGCAAGATGGATCGCGTCCAGCGGCTGCTGCTGATCGAGGCGGGCGCCGGCGCCGCCGCCGCCCTGCGCCTGGTCGGCGAGCGCTACCCGGGCACCCGGGTCGCGGCGCCGACGCGGGGCTGGCTCGCGCGGCTGTCCGGTGACCGCCGGCCGGGCGGCATCTATCTGCTCGACCCGCGCGGATTCCGCGTGCTCTACTATCCGAGCGGCGTCGATCCGCGCGACATCCTGCGCGACCTCGAACGCCTCCTGAAGGCCGATGACACCGACTGAGCGAGCCCTGCGCCTGTCCGGCCGGATCCCCTGGGCGGGCTACCTGGAGCTGTGCAAGCCGCGGGTGGTGGCCCTGATCGTGTTCACCGCGGTGGTCGGGATGCTGCTCGCCCCGCTCGCCGATGCGGAGCCGGCGCGAATGCTGGCCGCGACCCTCGGCATCGCCCTGGGAGCGGCCAGCGGGGCGGTGATCAACCACCTCGCCGACCGGCGCTTCGACCGGATGATGGCCCGGACCCGGGCGCGCCCGCTGGCTGCCGGGCGGATCGAGCCGCGCGCCGCCGCGCGCCTCGCCGCCCTGCTCGGCCTGACCTCGATGGCGCTGCTCGGGGCGCTGGTCAATCCGCTCACCGCGCTGCTCACGCTCGCCTCGATGGTCGGCTACTCGGTCGTCTACACCCTCTTTCTCAAGCACGCCACGCCCCAGAACATCGTCATCGGCGGGGCCGCCGGGGCGATGCCGCCGGTGCTCGGCTGGAGCGCGATGACCGGCGCGGTCGACCCCGACGCGCTGCTGCTGTTCCTGATCATCTTCACCTGGACGCCGCCGCACTTCTGGGCGCTGGCCATCCATCGCCGCGAGGACTACCGGCGCGCCGCCATCCCGATGCTGCCGGTGACCCACGGGGAGGCATTCACCCGGCTGCAGATCCTGCTCTACACGGTGCTGCTCAGCGCGATCAGCGTGCTGCCGTTCCTGACCGGGATGAGCGGCCTGATCTACCTGCTCGCCGCGCTCGCCCTCGACGCCCGCTTCCTGTGGCTGGCCTGGCGGCTGCTGCGCGAGGGCGATGGCCAGGGGCGACTCGCGATCCGCACCTTCCTCTACTCGATCGGCTACCTCGCGGCGCTGTTCGCCGCCCTGCTCGTCGACCGCTACCTGTAGGGGTATAGAAGGGGGGGCGCGGCTACCCGCGCTCGAGGTCGAGGCGCAGGCGGCGCAGGGCGTTGCGCTCGATCTGGCGGATCCGCTCGGCCGAGACCCCATAGCGCTCGGCGAGCTGGTGCAGCGTGGCCTTGCGCTCGCCCAGCCAGCGCTCGCGCACGATCACCTGCGAGCGCTCGTCGAGCCCGGCCAGCGCCTCGCCGAGCCGCTCGCAGGCCTGCTCGCGCCAGTCGCTCTCCTCGAGGGCGGCGGCCGGCTCGTAGCGCAGGTCCGGAAGGTAGGCGGCCGGCGACCCGCGCGGCGCCTCCTCGTCGCCCTCGATGGCGCCGTCGAAGGCCGCGTCGTGGGCCGAGAGGCGCTTCTCCATCTCGAGGACGTCCTCGGCGCGCACCCCCAGGTTCTCGGCGACCTCGCGGACCTCGTCGTGGGACAGCCAGCCGAGGCGGCGCTTGGCG
>CAZRGU010000005.1:0-35488 GCA_964599705.1 uncultured Ectothiorhodospiraceae bacterium
GAGTACTGGGAGCGGCCGCCGCTGCGCTTCCCGGGCGAGGCGGAGGAGGGGTAGCAAAAGGGCGCCGGCGCCGCGCAAGGCCTGCACCGGCAGCCCGACGAGGAGGCGCCCGGCGCCCTGAGCAGGGCCTTGCGCGCGGGGGCGGGCTTCTTCATCCCACCCCGGGCGGCAGTCCGTTGTCGAAGCAGTAATAGACGGTCTGGTAGGGCTCGCGGAAGGCGCGGACGTCGTCTCGCACCCGATCGGGGGGCTCGCCCGCGACCAGCACCCGGGCGATGAAGCCGGCCACGGTCGCCATGTCGTCGGCCATCAATCCCAGGCGGGTGATCTCGGTGGTGGCGATGCGAAGGCCCCCCGGTCGGTCCCAGTCCTCGGGGCGATCACCGGGGATCAGGTTCTTGTTGACGACCAGGTTGGCCTCCGCCAGGCGGTGGGCGACTTCGAGCCCGCCGCCGAAGGCGCGCACGTCGGCGATCACCTGATGGGTGCGGGTATAGCCGCGCCCCGCTCCGAGCACGCGCAGCCCGTGCGCCTCCAGAGCCGCGCCGAGCGCCTGGGCGTTGGCCACGATCTGGGCCATGTAGCGGCGGCCATACTCGAGCATCTCGGCGGCGGCGTAGGCGAGCGCTGCGACCCGGTTGACTTGGTGGGTGGCGGCGAGCACCGGGAAGACGGCAGTGGTGAGCGGCTCGGTCAGCTCCGGGTCGTTCCACGCCATCATCCCGCTTTGCGGGCCGCTGAAGGTCTTGCCCGCCGAGCCGATCATCACCGCGGCGCCCTCGGCGAGCGGATCCTGGAACTGCCCGCCGCCGATCAGGCCCATCTGGTGGGCACCGTCGAACACGAAGCGCCCGCCCCACGCGCCGATGACCGCGCTCATCTCGGCGACCGGCAACGGGAAGAGTGTCATCGACATGCCCATCACCACCAGCTTCGGGCGCAGGCGGCGGGCCGCGGCGGCGAAGGCGTCGAGGTCGACTTCGAGGGTCTCCTCCACGAACGGAACGTCGTGGATCTCGAGCCCTCTGACGCCGGCGGGACCATCGGCTCGGTTGCTCGAGTGACCCCCTACGGGCTGGGAGGCGCTCATCACCCGGTCGCCGGGCCGGGTCATGGCCTGGTAGACGGCCAGGTTGCCGATCATGCTCGCGCACAGCCGGTGATCGGCGTAGCGGCAGCCGAAGACCTTCTTCAGCAGCTCCACGCACAGCGCCTCGAGCTCGTCGATGTGTTGGGTCCCGGCGAACCAACGGTTGACCCGACCGATGTGTCCCTCGGCGGCACGGGTGCCGATCTCGGCGCCGAGCAACGCGCGCACCGTGGGCGAGGTGGGAGCCTCGGGGGCGAGCAGGTTGAGGCACTCGCGCCCGCGCCAGCGCTCGTTGCGCGCCACCGCCGCGAGGACCTCTGCGCCCATCGCACGCGGTGATCCGGCCGCCTCGAGCAGATCCCGGGCCTGCTGGAGGACGGAGGCGTCATGGACCTCGAGGTCGTTGGCGAGGGGCGAGTCCGGTGGGCTCATCGGCGGGGTCCTCCGTGGCGCTCGTGGCGAGCTTCGAGCAGGTGATCGCGGGCCGTGCCGATGTGCCCAAGCAGCGGGTCAACGGCCAGCCCGGCGCGCGCGACAGGGCCGCAGGATCTCGCGCTGCGCGGTGCTCGACGCGGAGACTTCGAGAAGCGGCACGCTGCCAGCGGTCGTGAGCATCAGGAACCAACGTATACGATTATTCCCGGATCGCAAGCCGGAGCGGCGGATCCAGCGCCCGGCGACGTCCTCGCCGTAGCCCGGGCTTTGCCCGGGACCGGCGTGCCGCCATCCTCCGCTCCCGCGCTTCTCGATCGTGCGCGGTCCGTCGGCTGCGGGTGGGGCGATGTTCGGGACATCCCCGATTCCGGATTCCGCCTTGGATCCTACAAGCGTTCTTACAAGTACCACCCAGATGCCGAAACCTGGCGGCCGCTCGCCGTTGCCTCGGGCGACGGCGAGCGGGTCGCGCGCCGGTGGCGGGGCGAGGTGCGAGCACCTCGCGCCGGGAGCCGCGGGGCCGCGCGGAGATCGACGGCGCGGCCACCACCCGGTATCCACCTGTCCGGCTTGAACCGCGCCCACCGCTCGCCTATCTTCGTGTACACATGAGACACATTGAGGAGTGGGCCGTGACCCGGGTGGGGATCCGCGCCCTGCGCGAGCAGCTCGCGCGCCACCTGCGAGCCGCGCAGGAGGGCGAGGAGATCGTGATCACGGACCGCGGTCGGGCCGTCGGGCGGCTGGTGGCCCACGACCCGCGGCCGCGGCGCAGGCTGCAAAGCCACCGCGCGCTGCGGCGGCGGATCCGGGCCCGGGGCATGCCGCTCTCCGAGCTGACTGCTCGGGGGCGCGAGGAAGAGCGCTCTTGAGCGCGGTGTTCGTCGATACCAGCAGCCTGTTCAAGCTCTACTATCCGGAGGGTGACAGCGATTCGGTCGAGCGGTATCTGCTCGGCTGCCGGCGGCTGCTGGTCTCGGCGTTGACCCGGGTCGAGCTCTACTCGGTGGCGGCGCGCAAGGTCCGTACCGGCGAGCTCGACGAGGAGGAATTCCGCGCCCTGAGCAGCGCCTTCGATCAGGACTGGCTGGGGGGCGCGTTCCGGATCGTCGCGCTCGGGGAGGCGGTGTTGCTCGAGGCCGCCACGCTGATCGAGCGCTGGGGGCGCAGCCGGGAGGCGCGGACCCTGGACGCGCTGCAGCTCGCCAGTGCCTTGAGCTCCGGCTGCGATGCGTTCCTGTGCCACGACAGGCGGCTCAAGGCGCTCGCCGCAAGCTGCGGGCTGGCCGCCGCCGAGCCTTGAGCAGGAGATTACAGGGCGCGCTCACGTACGAGAATCGAATCCGCCCGTTGCCGGAACCCAGCCGCGCGCCTCGGCCGGACGGCCTCCCGATGCGATTCCCTCGCATGCCGCGAGAACGCGGCTCGCCGGCGGGCTACGCCCGCGCCTCGTTGCGCAGCGCCGCGATCTCGCGCACCAGCTCGGCCCCCCGGCCGAATGGTGATGTGACCTGCCTCGCCGCCGTGAGCGACCTCAACGCTCCTCGCCTCGGAGCGGAGCAGCGGCCGCCGCCACCGCGACGATCCGATCGAGCACCTCGACGATCTCGTCGTCGATCTGCTCGCGGGGCACGAAGTGGGCCAGCTCGTGGTAGCTCGATTTCTGCATCAGGTTGGGGAGATCGAGGCGCTGGAAGTAGCTCGTGAACACCGGGGCGAGGAGCTCGTCGCTGGCCTTCACGTTCCGCCACCAGGCATGGGCTCGGTCGCGCATCGCCGCCGGCGGGACCTGGTCGGTGACGCAGGCGTGCATCTTCGCCGCTCGCTCGTCCGCCTCGGTGGTCTCGAACAGGGGACCGGGCGCTTCGGCGCGACCCTGCGCCCGCGCGAAGGCCTCCAGCACCTCGGGCATGCACAGGTAGTTCTCGATCTCGCGCCGCGACCAGCAGCGCGCCTCCAGGTCCGGTCCCGCCTCGGGAAGGCCGCCCTCCTGGCGGTCGAGGATCGCCAGGCCGCGCAGCCCCGGGACCGCCTCGCGCAGCCCGTAGAAGTGCTCCTTGGCCTTGCTGAGCTGGTTGCCGACGTAGTGCACGAAGGGACGGGCGAGGTGCTCGCGGGCCGGGTGCTCGAGGGTCTCGGCGAAGGCCTGGAGGATCGCCAGGTCGGTCGAGCCCTCCAGATACAGCACCCAGCCGGTCTGCTCGGCCTGGTAGTAGTGATCGAAGCCGATCGCGGTCAACGCCTTTAGCACCTGGCTGCCGCGGTCGTCGATGCGGTGCGGGGTGCCGACGAAGGCGATCACCACGTCGCGACCGGCCGCCTCGTTGAGCAGCACCTCGGAGTGGCTGGCGGCGATGATCTGCGAGTCGCTCTCGCGGGCCGCGCGCCCGAGCACCTCGTAGATCTGGCGCTGGCGCAGGATCTCGAGGTGGGCATCCGGCTCGTCGAGGAGCACCACCGCGCCGGGGTTGGTGTGGAGGTAGCTGAGCAGCAGCAGGGTCTGCTGCATGCCGCGCCCGGCCGAGGAGAGGTCGAGGCGGGTGCCGCCCGGCTCGCGGTAGGCCATGGTGATCTCGCCGCGTTCCGGGACGTACTCGGGGGGCTCGAGGTCGACGCCGAACAGCGCCTCCATCTGCTCGCGCAGGCTCTCCCAGCCGTCGCCGTGACGCTCCTGGTAGAGCGCCCAGCAGAGGTTGCGCAGTACCTCGGCGGTGCGCCCCTCGCCGAGCCGGACCTGGATGGCGCCGGGATCGAGGCGGTCCTCGGTCGCCGCCAGCCCCGACATCGACTGCAGGAAGGCGACCCGCACCGAGCCGGCGGGCTCGGGGAGGTCGAGCCGCGAGTCGTCGTCACGGGCGCCCAGCGGGCGGCAGTAGACCGACTCGGAGTTCGCGAAGTCGAACTCCAGCCCGCACTCCCAGCGCGTTTCCGCGGAAACGCCCGCGACCACGATCTCCATGCGCACGTTGGAGGTGACCTGCCTGCCGCCAGTCCGCGCGGTCTCGCGCACATGCCGGTCGCGCCACAGCAGCCGGCACTCGGGGACCGGGACGGCGAGGATGTCGCGGCGGTTGATCGCGACCCCGGTCCGCTGCTTGGCGCCTGAGCCCTTGCGCCGCCGCTCGTTCCAGCGCCGGACCCCGAGCTCCCAGAGCGTGAGCGCCTCGAGGGCAGAGCTCTTGCCGGCGTTGTTCGGGCCGATCAGCAGCACCCGCTGGCCGAGCTCGACCTCGACCTCGGCGAAACGCTTGAAGTTGCGGATGGTGATGCGCTCGAGCATCGGGCGTTACCTCAGTCGCGCAAGCGTGGACCGAAGGTTTCCCGCAGCCGAAGCAATCTCTCGACCAGCCATTCTTGGATCGCGGAGCGTTCTTCCTCGGTCGCGTTGATCGTACCGGATCGGTACACCGCGATGCGGCTCGCCTTTCGGTCGTCCATGCGTTCCCACGCGAGCTTCTCTCCAAACGTCTCCTCGATCTCATCCCGTTGCGCAAGAAAGGCATCGAAGTTCGCCTTGTTCGAGTCGGCATCTCCCGCGTCCAGGTAGAGTTCCGCCCTGACACGTCCGCCTTGAGCGAAGGTGACCGTGTAGGTGATTCCGCTCACGCCGGAAGCGAAGGAGTACCAGTTCGCGGGCTGCGCGACACGCGCGTTGGTAAAGTGGTGCTTGTCTCGGAGCGTATCGATCAGGCGCTGGAAGAAGGCCCGGTAGGCCTCGCCCTTGCCGCTCGCCGGGCGGGCCGACGATGTTCGCCTGCTCCTTACCCACTCGCTCGGCGAGACGACGAGCGAGAACTGGACGGCGGGCCTCGACTCGTCGATCCGAATGACCTGAGGTACGACGCCGAAGAAGCTCGTGCCCTCGGCGGTCACTTGGTTCAGCCAGTCGAGTGCCTGCCGGTGCTCGTCCCGGAGGCGCTCAGCGAGCCACACGACCGCGCTGGCGTCGTAGGCCGCTGCATAGGTGAGGAGCTTCCCTAGGTGGTCGTGGTCGGTCGCGCTCATCTGGTTCTCGATCACGACCGGGCGCTCCCTGACGAGATCCTTCGCGAGTATATCGACGGAGAAATCGCCGGCCGGTGCCTCCATGTCTACCAGTTCGAGGTCCATACCGAGGGTGCTCCCGAGCTCGGAGAGGTGGCGCGCCAGCCACGGGGTAAAGTCCCGGGCCTCATTCGGCCAGACGTTCCGTAGCTCGACTCGGGTGAGCGAACCAAACTCCACAGTGTCACCGTCGCCCGGTTTCATAGACATCGTTCTGACCTCCCCACCTTGTGCCACCGGAAGTGGCGTTCCGCGTCGCATACCGGCAGCCTCTGGAAAGTCTCTCGGAGATAGTGCCGGCGGGTTCTGTTTCGAGATCGCGGATCGCGCACAACAGCGAAAACCAGCTCCCGTAGATCCGCTATCTGCGTAATCCACGAGCCGCGCCGTTGGAACCCGAACATGGACAGCAGTTCCCGGACCGAGATCGGAGCGACTTCACGACCTGCGCGAAGGTCGTCCGCGACCCGATCCAGCTTCTCCGCGTATGGTGCCATAGCGATCAGATGTCCTTGTGTGCGTAACGAGTCCGGCGCCGCTGCCCTTTGACAGTGGCGCAGCCGTTCTCGACAAGTCGCTTCAGGTACGGACGGACGGCCGCTGCGTCGAGGCCGGTTGCGGCCTGGGCATCCGCGGAGGTGATCACTCCGCGCTCGTCGAGCAGGGCGAGGATGCGAGTATACGTGGGGTCGGTTCCATCGCCGCCGGACGGGCCAGAGAGGTTTCCGCGGAAACGTCGATCTCCGCCGGTGGCACCCGCGGGGACGTTTCCGCGGAAACGCGGCTCGGCGACCCTGGGGAGCTCGGGCAGGCTCGGGTCGAGCTCGCTGGCGGCCGGCTCGACGGCCTCGAACGGGTGCAGGAAGTCGAACTCCAGGCCGCGCAGCGCCCCCTCGCTGCAGCGCAGCCGGTAGCGGTGCTGGGCACCGGCTGGCTCGCCGTGCACCACCTCCCCGCGCAGCCCGCGCGCGCTGACCGGGGTGCCGGGGAGGAGCTCGCTCATGGGTGCCCCCGGACACCGTCGGGCGCTGGACCGCACCAGCCGGCGGTCACGAGCTGGAGGTTCTCGGGGTGCAGATCGCGGTTGCTCACCCTCGCCAGTCTGCGCTCGAGGGCACCGCGACCGGCCGCGAGCAGACGCTCACCCTCGGTGCGCCCGCCAGGCGGGTCTCCGGCGCTCGCAGGCTCGAGTAACCAGCGCGAGAATCGCTCCGGGTTGAGCGCCGCGTCACCCTCCATGTCGACCTCGACAGCGGTGAACTCCTGGCGCATGCGCATGCCCTGGTCGTTCTGCCAGCGCAGCATCGCGGTGAGCAGCGCGCGCCCGTCGAAATCCCGGATCGAGGCGCACACGCCGCCGAAGGCATGGGCCTGGGCGCGCTCGATCAGGTGGCGGAAGAGGCGCGAGTGGAAGTCGAGCATCTCGAGATCGCGACGCCCCGCGGCGCGCTCGCGATCGAACGTCACCCGGATCCGCGATGACTGTCCGGGCAGCGCCTCGAGCAGCGCGTCGGGAAGCTTCAGCTCGAGAACCGTGCCGCCGTGCAGCCGGCGGACGACCTCGATGTCGAGCAGCGCGAACATGCCCTCCACGAACGCGCGGGTGTGAGCGGGGGTGATCGCGAGCTCGCCGCGGGCCTCGTCCGGGTCGAAGCCCGCCGCATACTCGAAGAGCTCGCGCTGCTTCTCGACCGCATCGCGCGCCCTGGCGAGCGCCTCCTCGATCCGCTCGCGGGTGCGCTGGATCCCCGTGGTGGTCGCCTGTTCCAGGATCTCCTCGACATCGAGGACATCGGCGACCTCGCCGAGGATCTCGTCCTCGAGGCCGTCCCGGAACTCGACCCCGACCGGCGCCAGATCCTGGACCACCTGCCCGATGCGCGCGTAGAGGTGGCCCATGATCTCGGCGTCGATGGTCTGCGGCGCGTGGACGTTGAGCACCAGCACGCGCCGCTGCTGCCCGTAGCGGTAGAGGCGCCCGACGCGCTGGACCAGACGCATCGGGTTCCACGGCAGGTCGAAGTTCACCATCACCGAGCACGCGCGGTGCAGGTTGAGACCCTCGCCGCCAGCCTCGGTCGAGATCAGGAACCGCGCCTCGTCCTCGAAGCGCGCGATCTCGGCTTCGCGCTGGCGATAGTCCTGCCCGCCGTTGATCAGGGCGACGCTGCCCTCGCCGTAGCGCTCGGTGAGGGCGGCATGAAGGTAGTCCTGGGTGGCCCGGTACTCGGTGAAGATCAGCAGCCGGCTCGCCTCCTCCTCGCCGAGCAGCCCGGGCACCAGGGTGTCGAGGAATCCCGCGAGCTTGCGGTCCTCGGCCATCAGCGCCCTGGCGCGCTCGATCAGCCCTCGCAGCATGTTCATCTCGCCCTCGAAGAACTCGTCCTCCGAGGTCTCGAACAGCTCCTCCCACTCGCCGGCGAAGCGCTGATCGAGCTCGTCGGTCTCCTCCGGCTCCCGGGCGGCGGCCGCGCGGTCCTCGCGCAGGCGCTCGAGGCGGCGCACGAGTGCGCGCTCGATCGCCGCTGCGCTCGATGCGGCGAGCTTGCGGTAGGTGGTCATGGTGAAGCCGATCGCACGACCCACCTTGCCCTTGCGTCGTGCGGCGGCGTCGTAGCCCTCGCGCAGGTAGCGGCGCAGCGCCGAGTCGAACTCGCGCTCCTCGTCGCCGAGCGGGATCTCGACCGCGCGGGTGGTCTTGCCCTTGAAGATGAACCGCCCCTCGGCGTCGGTGACGTCTGCCTTGTGGTTGCGGATCACCATGTCGCGGAGGATCTCGGGGTTCAGCGCGAGGCGCTGGATCTCGTCCCTGAGCTCGGGGCGCAGTAGCTCGAGCAGCGCCTGGAACTTGTCCTGCATGCCCTGGTGGGGCGTGCCGCTCAGGAGCAGGATCGAGTCGGTCATGCGGCGCAGCGCCGCGGCGAGCCGGAAGCGCTGGGCGGCCTCGTACTTGCGGCCCCACTGGCGCCGGCTGAGCCGGTGCGCCTCGTCGAAGACCACCAGATCCCAGGGTCCGGAGTGCTCCAGGAGCTCCATGTGTCCTTCGGCCTTGAGCCGGTCGACGGAACCGATCACCTTGTCGTAGAGCTTCCAGTGACGCGGGTCGTTGATCCGGAAGTCGTCGCCGTAGATCAGGAACTCGCTGAATCCGAACTTGTGGTGCAGCTCCTCCTGCCACTGGCGCACCAGCCCGGCGGGGGTGACGAGCAGGACGCGCCGGAACATCCCGCGCTGCTCCAGCGCGGCGAGGATCATGCCGACCTCGATGGTCTTGCCGAGGCCGACGTCGTCGGCGATCAGCCAGTTGAGGTTGCCCGAGGCGAGGATGTGGTGGACCAGGTGGATCTGGTGAGGCAGGGGATCGATGTCGAGGCGCGACAGCGATCCGGTGTTCTCGTTCCACATCTGCAGCGCCCAGGCGAGGCTCTTGAGCCGCGCGCGCTCGGCCTGTCCCGAGTCGCCGATCTGCCCCAGGGCGAAGCGGTGGGCCGGGCCCTTGATGTAGCGGAGGTTCTCATAGGGGATCCAGATCCGCTCGCCGCGCGCCGGGAACTCGACCAGCACCTGGTCGCGGCCGCCCAGCCGGCGGGTCTCGATGATCGTCCCCTCACCGAGGGTCCTGCGGGTGCGCGAGCGCGGGACATCCTGTACGTCCATGCCGAGCATGAAGCCCGAGCGGAGCGAGTCGGCTTCGAGCCACTGCTTTGCGCTGCCGCCCAGCCAGCGCACGCGAACTCGTGGACTGCCACCGGTTGCGGCGGCGTCCTCCACTACGCCCACGGCATCCGTGTTCGCACGGCGCACCAGGGCGCCCTTGACCGGGACAAGAGTCTCCATCCGGGGCGCCTCAGCCTGACTCCTCGCAGCGGACTGGTGGCGGCACGTAGCGGAACCGATCAGACCACACGTCGGGGATCAGCCCCAGGTCCTGGAGTGTTGTCCGATGCACCGATTCCAGGCCGGTCTCCAGGTACTCCCAGGTCGTCCAGCCGTCGCCACCGTCCTCATCGAAACCGATCCAGGCCGGCTCCGAGAGGCTGCCCGGAGTCATACCGAGCCGGTAGCGCAGGTAGCCGTAGAACGATGCGAACTTTTGCACCAGGCGCGGCGCGGCGCGCCAGTCGTCGTATGCCTCGCAGAGCAGGGCCTCGATCTCGGCCGGATCGGGGTAGGCGTCGCCGAACGAGCGCGCACAGGCGAGCGCCACCGGCCAGCTCAGGACCGGGTAGCCGTAGCCGCCGATGGCGATCGAGAACTCGGGGTGCGCTGCCCACAGGGTGCGCACCTCGACGGCGAGGGCGAGCTCGTCGGGGGTCAGCCCCGCCTCGAGCTCGCGCTCCATGGAGCGCTTGCAGGCCGACCACCCGTGGAGCTCGAAGATCCGTGCGAGCAGCTCGATTCCGCCTCGTGACCAGCCGTACCGCCGGCCGAGCTCGATCGCTGTCTGCAGCGCGCGGATCCCGCGCTCGACCCGTCCGCCGACGTCCACGCCGAGATCGGCGCCGGTCTCGACGTCCTCGTCGAACTCAGGAGGGTCGACATCGAGATCCCACAGACAGGGCGAGGGCGCAGCCTCGGCGCCGCTGGGGGAGAGAAGCGGCGCGGCCGGGAGGTCCAGATCGGCCTCTTCGGGGAGCGGCGGTTCGGTGCCATCGGGCTCGTCGCCCTGCGGCGGCAGATGCCCCGGGGGGAGCGCTTCGCTCCAGTCCGAGGCTTGTGTCGGGCCGGTGGCAGATCGCTCCTCCTCGGCACCGGAAGCGCCGCTCGCGGGCTCGCGCGCCGGCGGGCCACCGGGAGCGCCAGGCTCCGGCTCCAGGGTCGCGGGATCGAAGTCGCGCCGCCCGGCCTCGATGCTGCGCGCCCGCCGTCGGGCCGCGGCCAGATCCTGCTCTTGCGGCGCGTCGGGGTCAGAGGTGCCCATGCCCGCCGCGGTGGCGGGTCGGGTGGCGCGCGAGGTTAGCGAGGTCCGATCGAGCGGCGCTGCCCGCCCCGACAGCCCGAGCACCCGCTCGAAGAGCCGTGCGGCCTCGCGCGCGCGCCCTTGCCGCAGCCGCACGCGTCCCAGGCCGTTGAGCGCCACGAGGTCGCCCGGGTGAGCGACAAGATGGCGCTCGAGGACGGTGGCAGCCTGCTCGAGGCAGCCGCGCTGGAGCAGGGCATTGCAGTGCCCGATCGGATCGGCGGGCCAGGCGATCCGCGCCCCGCCGGGCGCAGCCACCGCCTGCGGCAGCGGCGCGCCGGCCGGGCTCGGGGTCGCAGTCCCGTGACCCTCGCTCATGCCGTCCGCACTCCTCTACGCCTCCTCCGGTCGTCGCGCTGGCATGTGGGGCGCGACCTCGCGCATGTACTCGTAGTACGGATTGCGCGCCCGGTTGGCCTTGCGCTTCGGGGACCACAGGTACCCGCCGCGCGTCACCAGCGCGAAGGACTGGTTCTGATTGACCCACCAGGAGCGCATCGCTATCCCGCGAAGACCTCCCGGTTGTGCCAGTCGAGGAACTCGCGCGAGGGGCGCTCGCCTGGGGCTTCGGGGAGATTGGCGAGCCGCCGCCCGTGGTAGCGGTAGTACTCGCGCCCGTTCTCGTAGTCCTCTCGGATCCGGCCGCTGACCACGAACCTCAGGTCGGGGTCGACGGTCACCAGCCCGGTGTCGAACAGACGATGGAGATCGGAGCGTAGCAGCAGTCCGTTGCTCACCCGATTGGGACCGGCCGCCCGGTGAGCGCGAATGTGCGCGGCCTCGAGGGCCGGCAGCGTGCGCTCCCCGGTCACCGCGCAGCGGCGGTGGTAGGCGTCGGTGACCAGCACCCGAAAGGTGCCCTGGCCGAGGCGCGCGCGGGCCAGGAACTCGGCGCCGAAGCGTGGGCGCTCGGCCGCGTAGCCGTTGCCGAGGTCGTCGAGCGGCGGCGCCGGCATGCGCGCCTGCACCGCCTCCCAGAGCCGGCGGCCGGCGATCTCGCCGGTGTCGTAGGTCTTGCCGCGCACGATGTTCGGCGCCCAGTCGGGCGGGGCCGGGATCCACTCGTCCTCGGGAAGGAAGAACGGCGTGGCGAGCAGGTTGCAGCCGATCACCGGGTCGGGCCCGACCTCGGCCCGGGCGTAGCGGCGGACCCGGGCGATCAGGCCAGCGAGGCCGGGCACCCCGTTGCCCTCGCCGAAGGCCTGCCAGGCGAGCGAGGCGGGCAGCGCCGTGGAACGCACGAACCAGCCACCGCCTGCGATCGCATGGTGCGGGGCGTGGAGCTTGAACAGGAACGGGGCGCCGGGCGGGATCGCCCGGAAGCCGGTCCGCCCGCTCGGCTGCCAGAAGTTGACCTCCTCGGGGGCACGCGTGGCGAGGTGATCGAACCACGCCTTGTCGGTGACCCCGACCCAGATCTTCACCGGGCCGCCTCCGGACCTTCGGGACGGCTTCGCCCAGCCGCCGGGACGTTCCCGCGGGAACCTCCCGGCCCGCCGGCCGGCCTGCACACCCTCATCGCTCCCGATACGCTCCGTACTTGGCCGCGCTGCCGCGGGCGCGCTCGGCCGGGTAGCGGCACTCGTTGAGCTCGATCTTGGCCGCGGCCGCGGCGAGCAGGTCGACCCCGAGGCGGTCGGCGAGGCGAATCAGGTAGATCAGCACATCGGCGATCTCGGCCTCGATCGCGGCGCGGGTCTCGGCGGGAAGGCGCTCGGGCTCGCTCTGCCCGGCGGTCAGCCACTGGAAGTGGGCGATCAGCTCGCCGCCCTCGCCAGCGAGCGCCATGGCGAGGTTCTTGGGGGTGTGGAACTGCTCCCAGTCGCGCGCTGTGGCGAAGTCGCGCAACCGCTCGCGCAGCGCCTCGAGCGAGTCGAACTCGTCTCTCACGCGCACCCCTCCCCGGGCCGGCGGGCCGCCCGGTGGTGCGCGCCCGCGAGGCCACCCGCAGGGCGGCCACCCTGGCGGCCGCCGGATAGATACTCTACATCCTCATCAGCGGCCCGGCATCTCGGCCGGCTCGGGGTGGGAGATGGGGCGGTCCTCGGGTTCAGGGAAGAGCCGTGCCAGCGCCTCCTCGTAGGCCGCGATCATCGTCCTGCGCAGCTTCGCGCTTTTTTTTTCGAGCCAGTCGGTGCGCAGCCGGATGGCTCGCTCGAGCCGGGTGAGGACGCTGTCTGGCAAGGCCGCTCGAGCCAACAGATCCTCTTCGAGCTCGGCCCCGAACGTGTCGTAGGGAAAGGCGCCGGTCCCGGCGGCGGAGCCGACCTCGATCAGCACATCCATGTCTCGTTCCTCGGACGAGGGATGCCCGGGGATGTCGACCAGGAAGCGCTGGACGTTTGCCGCGTCGAACGGGTAGAAGGCGGGCTCGAGCCAGAGCGCACCCTCCGGGGTCGGCTCCTCGGCCACGACCCACTCGCCGAGCTCTCCGCCGCTCGGCAAGGGAGGCAGGTCGAGGCCCCTGGCATCGTGGACGACGGCCCGGTGGTAGCGTTTTCCGTTGCGCAGCACCTCGCCCCCTGTGCCCGATGCCCAGTAGCGAATCACCGTGTTCCGTCGGCGCGGGTCATGGCGGGCGTGAAATGTCGCCCACCATGAGGAGTCGTCGACGTAGACAGGACCGGGGCGGGCGTCCCTGCCGCGGACGCTGCCGGGCGGGCGCTCGTAGAGATCGATCGTCGCCTCGAGCGGGACCTGGATGAAGACCGGCTTGCAGCGACCTTCCTCGTCTCCTGGAACGATGGCCAGCTGGATCTCGGCGTAGCGGGTGAGGATGCCGCGGTACTTGCGTGCGCCGGGGCGTGGCTTGCGCCGATCCAGGGCCGCGCCGAGACTCGCGTCGGGCTTGCTGGCGAGCTGGACGAGCACCGGGATCGGTCCCTCGACCTGGCCGCGGTAGAGCGGTACCCGCGGCTCGATCGCCGGGATCGCGTCGTATACCGGTCCCTGGTGGCGGAGGAACTCGCTCAGCACCCCCCGCGAGATCAGCCCCTTGGGGTTGACCTGGTCGGGTCCGGTGAGATCGAACTCGAGTTCTCCGCTCTCGCCCATCTCCTCCCAGGCGTCGGGTGTGGCGTAGCGCGAGACCTCGCGGAAGAACCGCGGCAGGTCGTGTCGTGCCGAGAGCTTGCCGACCGCCCTTCGGAAGAAGTCAACGAACGGGGCGTGGCGCTCGAGCTGCTCGCTGTCGAAGTCTACGCTCCCGACGGTCCCATGACGGGTGCCGGCGAAGATCTGCAGCAGGTAGTAGCCGGGCTCCCTCCCGGTCTCCTTGGCGATCACCTCAGCGAGGGGCAGGTAGCGGCGCGCGTCGAGCACCAGCTTGCGGCGGCGCTCCTCGCGCTTCGGACCCTTGAGCTCGGGCGGGAAGGTGTAGAAGCGCAGCTTGCTCGCCGCATCCACCTCTTCCATGTGCGGCCATGCCTGTACCGCGATCGCCTTGCGGGTCAGGTTGTGCTGCTGCTTGAGGGTCTGGAACAGCTCGGCGAGGTTCGAGGCCGCCACGGCCGCCTCCGCCCGGCTCATCTTGGCAGACGAAGCCGCGATCTGGGCATGCAGCGCCTTGATCTGGCGCAGCCAGTCGGCGCGCCGGTGCGCGGACTTGATGGCCGAGGCCTCCGGTTCGCTGGCGCTGGCCACCTCCGCTCTCCGCTTCGTTCGCTGTGCTGCTCTCATGTTCGTCATGCTCCCTGTCCTGTCGGTCGCGAGGCGCATGGGAGGGCGCTGGCGCCGCGAGCGCCGTGCACGCCCTTGCGGTAGCGCCGGGCCCGCGCCCCGCTGGCGTGCAGGACGGTCACCACGCGCCGGCCGTCGGCGCTCACCACCAGCACCACCCCGATGGCGGCCTCGAGGAGTGCCGGCTCGAGGCCGTTCGCCCGCAGCCGAGCGGCGCGCCGCCGGCTGATGAAGATCGAGCGGCAGCCGCCGCCGAGGGGGCGGGCGTGGTCGTGGTGGACGAGGATCAGCTCGCGCACGCGGGCGCGGATCCCGCGCTGCTGCGCGCGGATCTCGGCGTGACGGCTCATCCGTGGAATCGTGCTCATGGTCTCCTCCTCGCCACCGCGAGCGCGCCGATCGGACATCGACGCGGCTGCGGTCGGCATGGGGAGATTCAAGCGCATTCCTGCCGCCGAGACCATGGAGAAATGACGAAAAAACGCTACATGTTTTTCAGGACTAATCCTACAAGAGTTCTTACAAGTATCGCCAAAGTGCCGGAACGTGGTGGCCGGTCGCAGTTCCCTCGGGCGATGGCGACGACCGGGTTCGCGCTGTGCCGATGCCGTGGGGGCGCATTCCGGATCGTCGCGCTCGGGGAGACCGTGTTGCGCGAGGCCGCCACGCTGATCGAGCGCTGGGGGCGTAGCCGTGAGGCGCGGACCCTGGACGCGCTGCAGCTCGCCAGCGCCTGGAGCGCGGGTTGCGATGCGTTCCTGTGCCGCTACAGGCGGCTCGAGGCGCTCGCCGCAAGCTTGCGGCCTGGCCGCCGCCGAGCCTTGAGCAGGCGATCACCGGGCGCGCCCACCATTCACGAGAATCGAATCCGTCGGTTGCCGGAACCGAGCCGAGCGACAGCCCCACCGGGTAGGCGCCGGGGTTGCGGCTGAAGGAGCAGGATCACGGGTCGAACGAGCCGCGCACGACCGGGCGACGGCGCATCTGCCCCTCAAGCCCGGCCAGCTCCAGCTCCTCGTCCTCCTCGGCGCCCGAGGCGCGCTCGTAGAGCACCCACTCGCCCTCACCGACGCCGCCCTCGTCGGGGAGGAGCGACCGCTTGATCCAGTGCGCTTCTCAGCACAACCGCTCGATTCGGTAGTCGATCAGCGCTCGCACGTCCCGTCCGGCGAGTGCCGCTTCGAGAAGCAGGCCCTGTGCCTGCGGGCTCTTGCGCAGCGCTCCGCCTCCGCTGACCTCCGGGCACACCAGCACCGCATCCCTCACCCCTGCGCCGCGCCAGTCGGTGCGCTCGATCACCGTGCGGTACGCGGTGGTGAGCGAGGCGAACGCGCGCACGGCACGCAAGCCGTGGTGCCGCACGTACTCGGCAAGCGCGCGCTCGACCACATGCCCGGGCCACCAAGTGTGGCGGAAGCGTGCCTGGTAGTGACCGATAGGCTCGCCAGCCAGCACCACGCCGTAGCCTCCCGAGATGATCAGCAAGTGCAACCCTCGCGTGAGTGCGTCCTCGATCCCGGACGCGGCGATCTCGTAGAGCGCTCCCCGGTAGCGTTGCCACGCCGGCATCAACCGGCTCTCGTCGAGATCGGCGGGCCGGGAGATGGCTGCGCGTGCGGCCCTCAGCTCGCGGGCGAGCGCCGGGGTCGGCGAGTCGATCAGCCGCCGCGCTCCCGGCCCCTGGGCCTTGCCGCCGCTCCTCTTGGCACCAGAGCAGGGAATGACGAACAGCGTCGCGGAGGGATCGGCCGGGACGAGGCGTACGACAGACCGGGTAGCCCGGTGCCGGGTGCCCGACGCGGAGGCTACGGCCTTTCCCCCGTCCGCGATCCGGCGCCGTGTGCGAGCCGCTGCCCGGGCATTCCCCCAGTCGTGGTTGCCGGCCAGCCGGTTCACCAGCTTCCCCCTTGGACCCGGCTCTCGGACGATCTACCCCATGGTTGCCAGTCGCCGGCAGATCTGGTTGACCTGCTGGCGCGGGCGGACGCCGGAGCGGCGCGATAACACGTCGTCGTCGAGCGCGCCGTAGCGCTCGAGCGCAGCGAGAAGGCGGCTGGTGTTGGTAATCGCGCGCGGTGCAGCGCCGACCCGCCTGAGACGCGGATCCGTCCGCCAGACGGGCACCGATTCAGCGGACCCGTCGATCACTCGCTCCATGAGATCGAGGAATGCGGAATCCGGTGTCTCGTCTACGTGGTCGTTGTTCCACAGGCCGGATTCGCGTACTCGCTCGCGATCGCAGTACGCACCGAGCCACTCCGCGGAAGGCGCATCGATCGCCAGCCAAATAAACGGCATGGTGCCGATGATCTCGCTGACCTTTCGCTCCAGCGCTTTCTCCGCTGCGCGTACCGCGGCAGGAGCCGACGCCTCCCCGCCCCAGCTCTCGATCCGGAGTTCCGCGTGGCGCCGCATCAGCGCGGCTCCGACCAGCAACCGGAAGATCGAGCTGCGATGGTTACCGCCCCCGTGGCTCGCTACGCCGCGATGTTGCGAGAGCCAGTTCCACAGCGTGGTGCGCGAGCGTGCGGTTAGCGAATGGGTACCAACCCGCACTACCCGCGGGCCGTTCCCGGAGCCGCTCCGCATCTCCCCGGTCTCGAAGAAGAAGTACACGCCACGCCGCGGCCAGTCCAAGCGCCCGTTACACTCGGCGAGCAGCCGGGCTCCACCGCAACGCTCGGCGAGTCGATCGAGGAGGGCGTAGAAACGCCTGAGTTCCGGGGCGCGCTCCCCGTCTCTCCTGCTCATCTCGCTCATCGTGAAGTGCCCCCTCGCGTCGCGCATCGCTGAGCGATGCGGATCAGCCCCCGTTACCGGGCTCCTGCCGCCGCGGCGAGGATCGCCAGCGGCCCGCGCTCGCGCACCGTCGCCAGTCCGGCCTCGTCGCGCACCAGCAGGGCGCCGGCGTAGCCGAGGGCGTTGACCGGGATGCCGGCGACCTCCTCGCCGGCGCGCGGCACGGCGAGCAGCCACTCGCGGGTGACGAGCAGGTTGTAGGGGGCGCGCTGGCGCTCGCCGGGGGCGAAGGTGTCGGCCAGGCCGAGCTCGGCGAGGGCGGCCCGGTAGGCGGCGAGGCTGTGGCGCGCATGCTCCTGCGGATCGCTCCAGCACCCGGGCGCGAGCCACACCAGGCGGTGGGGGAAGGGCAGGGCGGCGACCTCGAGGGGCCGTCCGGGCGGGCCCGGCGGGCCGAGGACGGCCTCGATGGGGACGCGGGCCGCGTTCCCGGCGAGCCCGAGCGCGCCGCCGGCCGCGGTCGAGGGTGGCGGCGCGGCGAGCGGCAGGGGCACGAGCTGGAGGTGCTTGTGGGGCTGGCTGGCGCCGGCCTCGCGCCCGCCGTTGTAGAAGCCGAGCGCGTCGAGCGCGGCCAGGCAGCCGGCCAGGGCGGTGAGGTCGGCCCGATCGAGCAGCTCGTCCTGGGGGGCGAGCTCGCGGGTGACGATCAGGGCGTGGCGCTCGAGGACGTTGAACTTGTTGAGCAGGCAGACGTGGGCCGGTCCGAGCTCGGCGACCCGCAGCGCCGGGTCGTAGGGCGGGGCGAACGGGTCGCGGGCGCCGGCCGGGGCGGCGATCGCCACCGGCTTCGCGGCCAGGCCCTGGACCACCCGCACCAGGAAGCGCACCCCGCCGTCGGCGAGCCACTCGCTGCGGGTGGCGATCGGGGCGAGCGCGCCGCAGGCCAGGGCCGCGCGGAAGCGCTCGGCGAGCAGATCGGCGAACGATGCCCGGCCGCGCGCGGGCCCCGCGGCCGGCTCCCCGGCGCCTCGAGACCGCGTTTTCCTGCAACCGTTCCCGGCTTGGCCGGATGGTGGTGCCGCCGGTGATTCCCTAGCCCGCATGTCTCACCGATCCACGGCTGCGGTCGCCGATCCACTCGCTCGCGGCGACGAGGTCAGCCTGGGTGGGCGGTGGGGCAGGCCCCGGAGCGACCGTCGCGAGGCAGGGATGCCGAGCGTCGAGCGCCACAGGGACGTGCTTGCAGCGTGTCGCTCCGGGGCCTGCCCCACCGCCCATCCAGGCGCGCGACGGGCAGTCGGATCAGATCGCCCACCTTCAGGCTCACCGCTCCGTGCGCGCCATGCAGCGGAGGGTAGCGCGCCTCGAGCGCTGCCGGGAGGCGGAGGCCCCCGGGCCAGGGATAAGTAAAAGCTATCCAGGACCAAGAAACTAGATGCTTTGCTTTGCTTGCGGCGCGTGGGAGCATCGCCGCGGGGAGCGAGCGCGCCTCGTCCTCCGGCTCTCCCGGGGGCTGGCGCCTGGCCGGCGCGAGGCCGCGGCGCGCTGCCCCGCGGAGTCTGCTGATGAGCGCGGAGTGGATCGTCGGCGTCGACATCGGCGGGACCTTCACCGACGTGGTGGCGGTGCGGGCCGGCGACGGCGAGGTGCGCACCGCCAAGGTGCGCAGCGTCACCGCCGACCCGGTCGAGAGCGTCGAGTCGGCCTTCGCCGCGGTCGGTCTCGACTGGGCGGAGGTCTCGGATCTCGTCCACGGCACCACCATGGCCACCAACGCGATCGTCGAGGGGCGGCTGGCCCCGGTCGCGCTGCTGGCCACCGCCGGGTTCGCCGACACCCTCGAGATCGGCCGCCAGAACCGCCGTGAGCTCTACCGGCTGGCCACGCCTCCGAAGCTGCCGGCGCTGGTGCCCGAGGAGCGGCGCCTCGAGGTCCGCGAGCGGGTGGTGGCCGGCGGAACCGTGCTCGAGCCGCTCGAGCCCGGCGAGATCGAGCGGCTCGCCGCGGCGGTGGCCGGGCTTGGCGTCGAGGCGGCCGCGGTGGTCCTCCTGCACAGCTACGCCCACCCCGAGCACGAGGAGCGGCTCGCCGCGCGCCTCGCCGAGGTGGTCGGCCACGTGGTCTGCTCGCACCGCGTCAACCCCGAGCCGCGCGAGTACGAGCGCAGCAACTCGGCGGTGCTCAACGCCGCCCTGATGCCGCTGGCGGCCGGCTACCTGGAGCGCCTCGAGCGGCGCGCCGGCCAGGCCACCCGGGTGCACCTGTTCCACTCCGCCGGCGGGATGACCTCGCTGGCGGCGGCCCGCGAGCGCCCGCTGGCGCTGGCCCTCTCGGGGCCGGCCGCCGGGGTGAGCGCGGCGGCCGGGGTGGCCGCCTCGCTGGGGCTCGAGGCGGTGATCGGCTTCGACATGGGCGGCACCACCACCGATGCGAGCATCGTGCTCGAGGGGCGAGTGCAGATCGGCAGCGACCAGCGCCTGGCCGGCCGCCCGGTGCGCCAGCTCATGGTGGCCGTCGAGTCGATCGGCGCCGGCGGCGGCTCGATCGCGCGCCTCGAGGGCGGTGCGGTGCGGGTCGGCCCGGACAGCGCCGGGGCCGACCCGGGGCCGGCCTGCTACGGGCGCGGCGGCGAGCAGCCCACCGTCACCGACGCCAACCTGGTGCTCGGCTACCTGAACCCCGCGCGGGTGCTCGGCGGCAGCGTGGCGCTCGACCCGGAGCGGGCCGCGGCCGCGGTCGGGCGGATCGCGGCGGGCGTCGGGGTGGGCCTCGAGGAGGCCGCGCTCGGCATCCACCGGGTCGCCAACGCGACCATGGCCCGGGCGCTGCGCCGGGTCACCGTCGAGCGCGGGGTCGACGCCCGCGGCTGCGTGCTGCTCGCCTTCGGCGGGGCCGGGCCGATGCACGCGGTGGCCCTGGCCCGCGAGTTCGGCATCGAGCGGATCGTGGTTCCGGCCCAGTCGAGCGTCTTCTCGGCGCTCGGCTGCCTGACCGCCGAGCGGCGCTACGCCGAGCAGCGCGCGGTGCACGTGGCGAGCCGGCGCTGGGAGCCCGAGCGGCTGGCCGCGGTGCTCGCCGCGATGTGCGAGCGGGTCGCCGCCCCGCTGCGCGCCGCCGGGGTGGCCGAGGAGGCGCTCGCCATCGAGCGCCTGGCGCTGGTCCGCTACGCCGGGCAGAGCGACACCGTCGAGGTTCCCCTCGAGGTGCCCCTCGAGCGCGAGGCGCTCGGCGAGGCGTTCCGGACCCGCCACCGGCGCATCTACGGCTTCGCCACCGCCGAGCCCTGGGAGATCGACAGCCTGCGGGTGACGGCCAGCGGGCCGCCGGCCTGCGGCCTCGGCGAGCTGGCCCCCGAGCCGGCCCGCGGCGCACCGACCCCGATCGCGGTGGCGCGCTGCTGGTTCGATGCCGGCGGGGCACGCGACACCCCGCGCCTCGAGCGGGCCAGCCTCGCCCCCGGGGTCGAGGTGGCCGGCCCCTGCATCGTCGAGGACGCCTGGTCGACGGTGGTGGTCGACCCCGGCTCGCGGGTCGCGGCCGACCGGGCCGGGCACCTGCACGTGACCGTGGGGGAGGCGCCGTGAGCGCCGCGCCCGATGCCTTCACCGTCGAGGTGATCCGCAACGCGCTGACCGCGATCGCCGAGGAGATGTCGCTGATGGTGATGCGCGCGGCCCGCTCGCCGCTGCTGCGCGAGGCCGGCGACCTGTCCTCGGCGCTGACCGACGCCGAGGGCGCCCTGATCGCGCAGGGGCGCGACATCCCCGCCCACCTCGGGATCATGGGCGCCACCGTGCGCGCCTTCCTCGAGCGGGTCGGGCCCGAGCGCCTCGCCCCGGGCGACGTCTGGTTCCTCAACCTGCCCGAGGTCGGCGGCAACCACCTGCCCGACGTCAAGGCGATCCGCCCGATCTACGCCGAGGGCGAGCTGGCCGCCTTCGCGGTCAGCCTCGCCCACTGGGCCGACATCGGCGGGGCGCGCCCGGGCAGCTACGTGCCCGATGCCCGCGACATCTGGCAGGAGGGGCTGCGCATCCCGCCGATCCGGCTGTTCAGCGCCGCCGGACCGGATCGCGAGAAGCTCGACCTGGTGGTGGCCAACGTGCGCGGCGCCGAGGAGCGCGAGGGCGACATCCTCGCCCAGATGGCCTCCACCCGGGCCGCCGAGCAGCGCCTCGCCGAGGTCTTCGAGCGCCACGGCCTGGCCACCGTGCGGGCCGCCATCGAGGCCATCAACGACCAGTCCGAGGCCGAGATGCGGGCTGCCATCGGGGCGCTGCCGCGCGGCACCTACCAGGGCGAGGACTGGCTCGACGACGACGGCATCGGCGGCGAGCCGGTCGCCGTGCGGGTGCGCGTCGAGCTGGCCGGCGATCGGGCCCGCTTCGACTTCTCGGCCACCGACGATGCCGCCCGCGGGCCGCTCAACGCCACCCCCTACACGACCTTCGCGGCGGTGTTCTACGCGATGAAGGCGATCGCCGCGCCCGACGTGCAGCCCAACGCCGGCTGCGCCCGCCCCCTCGAGGTGGTGACCCGGCCCGGCTCGCTGCTCGAGCCGCCGCCCGATCGCCCGCTGGTCGGCGGCAACCACGAGACCTCGCAGCGCATCGTGGATGCGATCTTCCGGGCCCTCGAGCCGGCCGTCCCCGAGCGGCTCACCGCCGGGGGCTCGACCACCTCGGGGCTGCTGCTCTTCGGCGGGCGCGATCCGCGCGACGGGCGCTGGACCACGCTCTACGAGGTCCACGGCGGCGGCGAGGGGGCGCGGGCCGAGCGCGACGGGATGTCGGTGGTGCGCCCGCACATGTCCAACGTGATGAACACCCCGGCCGAGGTGATCGAGACCGCCTACCCGATCCGGGTCGTGCGCCAGGCGCTGCGCCGCGGCTCGGGCGGGGCCGGGCGCCACCGCGGCGGCGACGGGCAGGTGCGGGTCTACCGGGTGCTCGCCGAGGAGATGTGGCTGACCACCATGGTCGAGCGCTGCGTGGTGCCGCCCTACGGGCTGGCCGGCGGCGAGCCGGGCGCGCCGTTCCGCATCACCCTGGAGCGGGCCAGCGGGGAGCGCCGGGTGCTGCCCGGCAAGGCCCAGGTCCGCCTGCTGCGCGGCGACCAGGTGGTGATCGAGACCAGCGGCGGGGGCGGCTACGGCGCGCCCGAGCGCTGAAGCGGACAGCGGGGAGGGGAGCGATGCGACTGGCGGGCAGGAAGATCATCGTCACCGGGGCGGCCCTCGGGATGGGCGGCACGATCAGCCGGGCGCTGGCCCGCGAGGGCGCCGAGCTGTGCCTGAGCGCGCGCACCCGCGAGCCCCTCGAGGCGCTCGCCGAGGAGCTGCGCGGGGCCGGGCAGCGGGCGGTCGTCGCCCCGGCCGACATCACCGACGAGGAGCAGGTGCGCGCGCTGGTGGCCGCCGCCCGCGAGGCCTTCGGCGGGCGCATCGACGCCCTGGTCAGCGCCGCCGGGGCCACCGGGCCGATCGAGACCCCGGTCTGGGAGATCGAGGCGCAGGCCTTCAGCGCGCTGCTCGCGAGCAACGTCACCGGGGTGTTCCTGACCATCAAGCACGTGCTGCCGGCGATGATCGAGCAGCGCTACGGCAAGATCGTGGTGATCGGCGGCGCCTCGGGGATGCGCGGCTACCGCTACCGGGCCGGCTACAGCGCCTCGAAGTGGGCGGTGCGCGGGCTGGTGCGCACCACCGCGCTCGACGTCGGCGAGCACAACATCAACGTCAACGCGATCATGCCCGGGATCGTCGAGACCCCGCGCATGGAGCGGCTGTGCCGCGAGAAGGCCCGGGTGCGCGGCTGGAGCTACGAGCAGGTCTACGCCGAGTACGTCGAGGAGATGGCGCTGCGGCGGGTGACCACCCCCGAGGACGTGGCCAGCGCGGTGCTGTTCCTGGCCAGCGACGAGGCGCGCAACATCACCGGCCAGGAGCTGGTGGTCTGCGGCGGCTGGGCGGTGTGAGCGCGGCGCGCGGGAGGGGCCGGTGAAGGGGTTCGAGGGCAAGCTGGTCGGGGCGCTGCGCGCGATCACGGCCGAGGAGTGCGCGCGGGTCCAGGCCGCCGCGATCCGGGTGCTCGAGGAAGGCGGGATGCGCTGCGACGACGAGCGCGCGGCGCGCATGTTCGAGGCCGCCGGCTGCCGCCTCGAGGAGGATCGGCGGCTGGTCAAGATCCCCGAGCGGGTGGTCCTCGAGGCGCTCGAGCGCTGCCCCTCGTCGTTCACCCTGCACGGTCGCAACGACCCCTCGCTCGACTGCTCGATCGGCACCGGCGAGGTCCACTTCGCCACCGCCACCGGGCGCTACATCGAGGACCTGCGCACCGGCGAGCGGCGCCAGGCGACACGCCGTGACGCCATCGAGGGGACGCTCCTTGCCGAGGCGCTCGAGCACGTCCACGGCCTCTACAAGCCGGTGATGTGGCTCTACGACGAGCCCAAGGTCTGCAACGCCCAGATCCTGGTCGCCGAGTGGATGAAGAACAGCAACAAGACCGCGACCTGGGTCTACAACACCGGCGCCGAGCACGAGATCCCGGACCTCATCCGCCTCTGGCAGATCGCGGCCGGCGGCGAGCAGGCGCTGCGCGAGCGCCCGCACCTGATCGGCCACGTGGTCGCCAACCCGCCGCGGGTGATCGACGTCCACTACACGAGCTGGCTGATCGCCTTCTGCGACGCCGGCATCCCGCTCTCCATCGAGAGCTCGCTGATGGGCGGGGCGACCGGCCCGGCGACGCTCGCCGGGATGCTGGTCCAGGCGCTCGCCGAGGTCTACGCGCTGGCCGTGCAGGCGCAGAGCTACCGGCCCGGCCACCCGCTGGCCTTCTGCTCGTTCAGCCCGGCGATGGACATGCGCACCGGGCTGTGGGCCTGCGGCGGCCCGGAGTACGGGCTGTTCGGCTCGGGGCTCGCGGCGCTGGCCGCCCACCACGGGGTGCCATGCGTCGGCTTCGGGATGAGCGACGCGGCGACGATGGACCAGCAGAGCGCCTACGAGAAGGCGCTCAAGATGTACACCTACGCGCTCGCCGGGGTGAGCTACGCCTGGGATCTGGGCGGCACGGCCGGCTTCAACCTGGTCTCCTGGCCGGAGATGGTGATCGAGAACGAGATCGCCGGCTACATCGGCCACTATCTCCGGGGCATCGTCATCGACGAGGAGCGCCTGGCGGTCGACGAGATCCTCAAGGTCGGGCCGCTGCCGGGCAGCTACCTCAAGGAGCGCCACACCCGGGAGTGGTACCGCCGCGAGTTCTTCCTCCCCGCGCTCGGCAACCGCGACTTCTTCGAGTCCTGGGAGCGCAACCCGGTGGAGCTCAAGGAGAAGGCCCGGGAGAAGGCGGCGCGGATCCTCGCCGAGGCCCAATCCCCGGTGGCCCCCGAGATCCGCGCCGAGATCGACGACTACCTCGACTACGTGGTGCGCCGTGACACCTGAGCAGCGGGAGGATCGAGGCATGAGCGAGACCGGCCACAAGGAGCTGCTCGAGCAGCTCGCGCAGACCGTCGTCGACGGCGAGGCCGAGGAGTGCCTGCGCCTGATCGAGCAGGGGCTGGCGGCCGGGATCGAGCCGCTGGCGATGGTCGAGCAGGGCCTCGGGCGGGGCATCGCCTGGGTCGGCGAGGACTTCGGCGCCGGGGTGGTCTTCCTGCCCGAGCTGGCGATGGCCGCCGAGGTCATGAAGCAGGGGGTGGCGGTGCTCGACGAGCGGATCAAGGCGAGCGGCGCGCGGCGGGTCTCCTCGGGGCGGATCGTGATCGGCACGGTCAAGGGCGACATCCACGACATCGGCAAGTCGGTGGTCGCCGCGGTGCTCCAGGCCAACGGCTACGACGTCCTCGACATCGGCATCGACGTCGATGTCGACACCTTCCTCGAGGCGGTGCGCGACAGCGGCGCCGACGTGCTCGGGATGTCGAGCCTGCTCACCTTGCCGCTGATGGAGATGGGCCGGGTGATCGAGCGGCTCGGCGAGGCCGGGATGCGCGAGCGGGTCAAGGTGATCGTCGGCGGCTGTCCGGTGACCCAGGAGTTCGCCGACGAGATCGGCGCCGACGCGGTCGGCTTCGACGCCCAGGACGCGGTGCTCAAGGTCGACCGCCTGCTCGGCGTCAACCGCCCGGCGGCGGGGCGCTGAGCGGACCCGAGCTCCTCCTGCCCCGGTGAGGGCGTACGGCCCGCGAGGCGGAGGCCGCTCGAGCCGGGGCGCGCAGCGGGGTGGGGTCCGGAGCGACACGCCGTGAATATGTCCCTATAGGCTCGGCGCTCGGCATCCCTGCCTCGCGACGGTCGCTCCCGACCCCACCCCGCTGCGCGCCCCGGCTCGATGCGCGGCATCGCCCTGAGGGAGCGGGCGCGGGCGGGCGACATCCGCACCGGGGAAGGGGCGACCGGAGAGGCGGGTCAGGCGGAAGCGGGGGCGCGCCGCGCGGCCTTGGCCTTGGCGAAGGCGGCCGGGTGGTGCTCGGCGAACCAGCTCCGGCAGAAGTCGCGGAAGGCCTCCATCAGCCGGGTCGGGCGGGACTGGCGCAGGCGGGCAAGCCCCAGGTGGCCCGGGGCGGCGGCGTCGCGCAGCGGCCGGGTGACGAAGGCCTGGCCGTCGTAGGCGCGGTTCTGGCTCGAGCGGGTGACCAGCAGCGAGTAGCCGCGCTTCCTGGCCACCAGCCCGCGCACCATCTCCACCGAGGGCGAGCTGAAGGCCACCCGCGGCTCGAGGCCGGCGGCCCGGAACAGGCCGATGAAGTAGTTCCGGCTCGGCGGCACGTCGAGGAGGATCATCGGCTCGGAGGCGAGCTCGGCGAGCGAGACCGCCTCGCGCGCGGCCAGCGGGTGGCCCTCGGGGAGCAGGGCGTAGGGCGGGAAGGAGGCCAGCACCTCGACCTCGACGCTCTCGGGCAGCTCCAGATCGTAGAGCAGGGCGAGCTCGAAGCGCCCGGCGGCCAGCCCCGCGACCAGCTCGTCCTGGACCCCCTCGCGGAGCCGGATCTCGACCCCCGGGTAGCGCTCCGAGAACTCCATGATGATCACCGGCATGAACACCGGCGCCAGGGTCATGAAGCAGCCGAGCTCGAGCTGGCCGGTGACCACGTCGCCGGCCGCCCGGGCGCCCTGCTGGAGCTCGCGGGCGTGGCGCAGCAGGCCGCGCGCGTCGGCCAGGATCCGCTGGCCGACCGGGGTCAGGGAGACCCCCTGGGCGTGGTGGCGGACCAGCAGCTGGACCCCGAACTGGCCCTCGAGCTTGCGGATCGCGTTGGACACCGAGGGCTGGGAGACGAACAGCCGGGCGGCGGCCTGGGCGACGCTGCCGCACTCGGCGGCGACCACGAAGTACTCGAGCTGGCGCAGGGTGAAGCGCAGCGTTCCGCTCCCGCGGCCAGCGTGCGCCGGGACGGTCATGGGGCTGCCTCGCGCCGCGCCGGAGATAGCGAAAGTCTATCTCATACGCATAGAAAAGCTAATTTGATTATCCATGGCCGAGTGGGACACTCCCTGTCCGGCATCTCCTCATGCGGCGGTCTCGGGCCGGGGGCCGGCCGGCGCGAGGGCGGGAGGGTCCCACGGTGAAGCCAGCACCCTTCGAGCTGTTCCTGCCGGAGAGCGGCGAGGAGGTCACGCGGCTGCTCGCCGAGCACGGCGAGGAGGCGCGGGTGCTGGCCGGCGGCCAGTCGCTGATGCCGCTGATGAACATGCGGATCCTGCAGCCGGCGGTGGTGGTCGGCCTCGGGCGCTGCGCGGGGCTCGACTACCTGCGCTGCGAGGACGGCGAGATCGCCTGCGGCGCGCTGTGCCGCCAGGCCGCGCTGCTCGGCTCGGAGGCGGCCGCGCGCGCCGCGCCGCTGCTCGGCGCGGCCCTCGCCCACGTCGGCGTGCCGGCCAGCCGCAGCTTCGGCACGGTGTGTGGCAGCCTCGCCCATGCCGACCCCTCGGCCGAGCTGCCGGCCGCGGCCGCCGCCCTCGGGGCGCGCTTCCTCGTCGAGGGCCCGCGCGGGACCCGCGAGGTCGGGGCCGACGAGTTCTTCGTCTCGGCGCTCACCACCTGCCTGGAGCCCGACGAGTGGCTGCGCGAGGTGCGCTTCCCGGCGCCCGCCCCGGGCGAGCGCCACTGCTTCCTGGAGGTCGCCAACCGTGCCCACGGCTCGGCGGTGGCCGGGCTCGCCGCCACCCTCGAGCTCGCCGCGGACGGGCGTTGCGCGAGGGCCCGGCTCGCCGCGGTGGGGGTCGGGACGCCGGGATTCCGTCTCGCCGCGGCCGAGGCGGCGCTCGCCGGGCGGCGGCTCGACGCGGCCGCCATCGAGGAGGCGGGGGTCGCCGCCGAGGCCTACCTGGACCCGGACGGAGACCTGCACGCCAGCGCCGGCTACCGGCGTCACCTGGTCGGGGTGCTGGTGCGCCGGGCGCTGGCCCGGATCGCGGCAGCGCCCGGGAGCGAGGAGCGATGAGCGCCGGCCGGGTCACGGTGCGGCTCACCGTCAACGGGCGCGAGTACCGCCGCGAGGTCGAGCCGCGCCTGCTGCTGGTCGACTTCCTGCGCCACGAGCTGGGCCTGACCGGGACCCACGTCGGCTGCGAGCACGGCGTCTGCGGGGCCTGCACGGTGGCCATCGACGGGCGCGCGGGGCGTAGCTGCCTGCAGCTCGCCGCGGCGCTCGACGGGGCCGAGATCACCACCGTCGAGGGGATTGCCGGCGACGGCCCGCTGCACCCGGTCCAGCAGGCCTTCCACCGCCGCCACGCCCTGCAGTGCGGCTTCTGCACCCCGGGGTTCCTGTTCGCCGCCCTCGAGCTGCTGGCCGCCAATCCGCGCCCGAGCCGGCGCCAGATCCGCGAGGCGCTGGTCGGCAACCTGTGCCGCTGCACCGGGTATCGGAACATCGTCGACGCCGTCGAGGAGGCCGCCGGGGAGCTCGCCGGCGGCGGGGAGGCGGGGGCGTGAGCGGCGCGGAGCCGCGGTCGGGCGCGCTGATCGGGCGCGAGGTGCGGCGCCGCGAGGACCAGTACCTGCTGCGCGGCCAGACCCGCTTCCTCGACGACCTGCCCGAGCCGCGCGGCACCGTCCACCTCGGCCTGGTCGGCAGCCCCCACGCCCACGCCGAGATCGTGGCCATCGACGCCAGCGAGGCGCTCGCCCTGCCCGGGGTGATCGAGGTGCTGACCGGGGCGGATCTCGCCGCCACCATCCGCCCGCTCGCCCCCGACATCGAGATCGCCGGCTACCGCGAGGCGCGCCGCCCGGTGGTCGCCGTGGACCGGGTGCGCTTCGTCGGCGAGACCGTGGCGGTGGTGCTCGCCGAGAGCCGCTACCTGGCCGAGGACGCCGTCGAGCGGGTCCGGGTCGAGTACCGCCCGCTCCCGGTGGCCGCCTCGATCGAGGCGGCGCTCGCCGAGGGCGCGCCGCTGGTCCACGAGGCGCTCGGCGACAACGTCCTCTACCGGGGCCGGTTCGAGACCGAGGGCTTCGAGGAGCGCCTCGCCGCGGCCCGCCACGTGCTCGAGGAGGAGTTCAACACCGGGCGGGTGCTCGGAGCGCCGCTCGAGCCGCGCGGCTGCCTGGCGCTGCCCGACCCGATGGCCGACACCGTGACGCTGTGGACCACCACCCAGATCCCGCACATCGTGCGCACCGCGCTGGCCGACCACCTGGGCATCCCGGAGTCGAAGCTGCGGGTCGCGGTGCCGGCCGTCGGCGGCGGCTTCGGGACCAAGGCCCAGGTCTACCCCGAGGAGCTGATCGTGGTGGCGCTGGCCCGCCGCCAGCGCCGCGCGATCAAGTGGCTCCAGGACCGGCGCGAGGAGCTGCTCACCGACGCCCACGCGCGCCGCCACCGCTACCGGATCCGGGTCGCCTTCGACGAGGCGGGGGTGATCGAGGCCGTCGACCTCGATCTCACCACCGACGCCGGGGCCTACTCGACCTGCCCGTTCGCCTGCACCCTGGAGTCGACCGGCGGGGCGCGGATGCTGCCCGGCCCCTACCGGATCCGCCACTACCGCTACCGGGTGCGCGCGGTAGCGACCCACACCACCCCGACCGGGGCCTACCGCGGCACCGGCCAGCCCTCGGCGTTCCTGGCCATCGAGGGGATGATGGATCGCATCGGGCGGGCGCTCGGCATCGACCCGGCCGAGGTGCGGCGGCGAAACGTGGTGCGCCCCGAGGAGTTCCCCTACGTCAACGTGGTCGGGGTGCGCTACGACACCGGCAGCTACCTCGAGTCGCTCGAGCGGGCCCTGGAGCTGGCCGGCTACGAGGCCTACCGCGCCGCCCAGCCCGCCGACCGGATGGTCGACGGCAAGTACCGCGGGATCGGGATCTGCAACTTCACCGAGGTCTCGGGCACCGGGGCGCCGGGCTGGCGGGTGCGCGGCTTCGCCAAGATGCCGGGCTTCGACAGCGCCCTGGTGCGGGTCGAGCCCGACGGCCGGGTGACCGTCTACCTCAGCCAGGCCGACGCCGGCCAGGGCCACTACACGACCTTCGCCCAGATCGCGGCCGAGTGCCTGGGCACCGCCTGGGAGGACGTCACGGTGCTCGAGGGCGACACCGGGATGACCCCCTACGGGACCGGGACGTTCGCCAGCCGCGGCTCGGTGGTCGGCGGCGGGTCGATCATTCGCGCCTGCGAGAAGGTCGCGGCGAAGATGCGCGCGATCGCCGCAGCCATGCTCCAGGCCCGCCCCGAGGAGCTGGTCCTCGAGGGCGGGCGGGTGCGGGTGGCCGGCCCCGGCGGGGCCAGCCTCACCTTCCGCGAGGTCGCCGAGACCGCCTACTCGATGAACAACCTGGCCCTGCCCGAGGGCCTGGAGCACGGCCTCGAGGCGACCGACTACTACGACCCGCCGCTGGTCACCCTGGCCAACGGCGCCCACGTCGTCCAGGTGGCGGTCGACCCCGAGGACGGGCGGGTCGAGATCGAGCGCTACGTGGCCGTGCACGACAGCGGCCGGATCATCAACCCGCTGATCGCGGCCGGCCAGGTGCTCGGCGCCGCGGCCCAGGGGATCGGCGAGGCGCTGATGGAGGAGATCGTCTTCGACGAGCACGGCCAGCACCTGAACGCCACCCTGCTCGACTACCTGCTGCCGACCACGCTGGACGTCCCCGACATCGACATCGATCACATCGAGTCGCCGAGCATCGACGCGGTCGGCGGCTTCAAGGGGGTCGGCGAGGGGGCGCTCACCGGGGCGGTGCCGGCGGTGGCCAACGCGGTGGCCGACGCGCTCGCCGGGATCGGGGCGCGCATCGCCCGCGTCCCGCTGCGCCCCGAGGAGGTGCTCGCCGCGATCCGGCGGGCCCGCGCCGCGCAGCCGGGGGCCGGGCCCGGGCGGTGACGCCCGGCCGAGCGCGCCCCGCCGCGGGCCGGGAACCCGGATGATGAGCACCGCCGCCGCCCCGCCGCCGCCTGCCGGGTGCCGGCGATGAGCGCCGTCGAGGTGACCGTCGCCTTCCGCGGCGCGGAGCGCCGCGCCCGGGTCGCGCCGCTGGTCACCCTGAGCGCGGCGGCCCGGGCCGCCGCGGTCGAGATCGCCGAGCGCTGCGGCGGGCGCGGGCGCTGCCGGAGCTGCCGGGTGAAGCTGGTGCGCGGGCCGGCGCCGCCGCCGACCCTGGCCGACCTGGTGCAGCTCGGCGAGGAGGAGGTCGCCGAGGGCTACCGGCTCGCCTGCCAGTGCCGGGTCGGCGCGGATCTCGAGGTCCAGGTCGCGCCGCCGGCCGCCGAGGGCACCTTCCAGATCCTCACCGCGAGCGGGCTCGACGGCGGCCGGCTCGAGCCGGCCAGCGGGGTGGTCAAGCGCCACCTGCCGGCGCCTCCCGAGCGAGGGGATGGGGAGCCCGGATCGGAGCTCGAGCGGGTGCTGCGGGGCAGCGACGAGGGTGCCGCCCCGCCGCCGCTGGCGCTCCTTCGCCGCCTGCCCGCGGCGCTCGCGGCCTCCGGCGGGCTGACCGTGACCCGCTTCGAGGGGGCCCCGCTGGCCGTCGAGCCCGGCGATACCGGCGCCGAGCGCCTCGGCCTGGCCCTCGACGTGGGGACCACCACGGTGGTCGCCTACCTGATCGATCTGGGCAGCGGCGAGACCCTGGCGGTCGAGTCCGGGCTCAATCCGCAGTGCGCGCGGGGCGCCGACCTGATCTCGAGGATCGGCTACGCGGCGCGGGGCGAGGCCAGCGTGGGCGAGCTGCGCGCCCGGATTGTGGGCCACCTCAACGAGCTCATCGGCGCGGCCTGCGCCGCGGCCGGGGTGGCCCGCGAGCGGGTCTACAAGGTGGTCGCGGTGGGCAACACCTGCATGCACCACCTGCTGCTCGGCATCGATCCGAGCCGGGTGGGGCGGGCGCCGTTCCGGCCGCTGATCCGCGCCGGCTATCGCTGCCCGGCCCGCGAGGTCGGGCTGCGGGTCAACGAGGCGGCGATCCTCTTCACCCTGCCGCTGGTCGCCGGGTTCGTGGGCGCCGACGCGGTGGCGATGATTCTCGCGACCGGGCTCCACGAGGGCGAGGCGCTGCGGCTGGCCGTCGACATCGGGACCAACGCCGAGGTGGTGATCGGCGGCGCCGGGCGGCTGGCCGCCTGCTCGGCGCCGGCCGGGCCGGCCCTCGAGGGCGGCCAGATCCGCTGCGGGATGCGCGCCGCGCTGGGCGCCATCGACCGGGTGGTGCTCGACGGCGATCTGCGGGTCCACACCATCGGCGAGGTCCCGGCCCGTGGGCTGTGCGGCTCGGGGCTGCTCGACGCGGTCGCCGCGCTGCTCGATGCCGGCCTGATCAGCCCGGCCGGCCGGCTGCTCGAGGCGCCCGCCGCGCCCTGCGGCGCGGAGCTGCGCGGGCGCCTGCGCCGCGATCCCCGGGGGCGCCCCGAGGTGGTGCTGGTGTTCGCCGGCGAGGGCGGCTGCGAGCGCGACGTGGTGCTGACCCAGGGCGACGTGCGCGAGCTGCAGCTCGCCAAGGCGGCGGTGCGCTGCGCCATCGAGGCGCTGCTGCGCGCCGCCGGCGCCCGCCTCGAGGAGGTCGCCGAGCTGCTGCTGGCCGGCGCCTTCGGGCACTGTCTCGACCCGGCGAGCGCGCGGCGCATCGGGATGCTCCCGGCGCTGCCCGCCGGGCGGGTCCGCCAGGTCGGCAACGCCGCGGCGCTCGGCGCCCAGATGGCGCTGCTCTCCGAGCCCCGGCGCCGCGATGCCGAGGTTCTGGCGCGGCGCGTCGAGCACCTCTCGCTGGCCGCCGAGCCCGACTTCCAGCAGCGCTACCTCGCCGCGCTTCCCTTCCCCGAGGGCGAGCGGCCGTGACCCGAGGAGCCAGACGATGAGCCGAGAACCCCCTCCCGAGGACACCCGCGCCCTGCACCGGGCCTACGCCGCGCGCAGCCCCGAGGAGCTGCGCGCCTGCTACGACCGATGGGCGGCCGACTACGAGGCGCACATGAGCAACGTCGGCTACGCCCACCCGGCGATGGTCGCGGCGATGCTCGCCCGCCACCTGCCGCCGGGCGACGACCCGTTGCTCGACGCCGGGGCCGGCACCGGGATCATGGCCGAGCTGCTCACCGCCATGCGCTACCCGAACATCGTCGGCTTCGACGCCTCGGCGCGGATGCTCGAGCGGGCCCGGGCCAAGGGCCGTTACCGGGAGCTGCACGAGATGACCCTCGGCGAGCCGCTCGGCTTCGCCGACGGGCGCTTCGCGGCGGTGGTCGCCGCCGGGGTCTTCACCCAGGGCCACGCGCCGCTCGACGGGCTCGACGAGCTCGTCCGGGTGACCCGCAGCGGCGGCCTGCTGGTCTTCTCGGTGGCCCGCGTCTACCTCGAGGGCGGCTTCGAGGAGAAGCGCGCGGCGCTCGACGCGGCCGGGCGCTGGCGCTTCGTGGATGCGACCGAGCGCTACAACTCGACCCCGCTCGGCGAGGAGATCCCGGCCTGCGTGTACGCCTTCCGGGCCGGCTGAGCGCGGCGAGGGGAGGGCGATGACCGCGGGGGTTCCCGCCACCGCCGAGGTGGCCATCGTCGGGGGCGGCGTGATCGGCTGCAGCGTCGCCTACCACCTGACCCGGCTCGGCGCCGGCGCGGTGGTGCTGCTCGAGCGCGAGCGGCTGACCAGCGGCAGCTCGTGGCATGCGGCCGGGCTGATCATGCAGCTTCGCTCGACCCACGCCATGACCCGGCTGGCCTGCGGCAACGCCGAGTTCTACGCCCGGCTCGAGGCCGAGACCGGCCAGGCGATCGGCTTCAAGCGCAACGGCACCCTGGCGGTGGCCCGCTGCGAGGAGCGCATGCACGAGCTGCGCCGGGCCGCGGGCATCGCCCGCGGCTGCGGCGTCGAGGCCCACCTGCTCGGGGTCGCCGAGGCCCGCGCGCTCTACCCGGCCATCGAGCCGGCGGTGATCCGCGGCGCGCTGTTCATCCCCGGCGACGGCCAGCTCGACCCGGTCGGCGCCACCCTGGCGCTGGCCGCCGGGGCCCGCCAGGGCGGGGCGCGGATCGTCGAGCAGGCCGAGGTCGGCGCGATCGAGCGCACCGCCGACGGCACCTTCCGGCTGGCCACCGCCCGCGGCGAGCTGCGCTGCGAGCGCCTGGTGCTGTGCGCCGGGCTGTGGACCCGCGAGCTCGCCGCGCCGCTCGGGGTCAGCGTGCCGCTCGCCGCCTGCGAGCACATGTACGTGGTCACCGAGCCGCTCGCCTGGGTCACCCCGGGGCTGCCGGTGCTGCGCGACACCGACGGCTACTGCTACGTCAAGGAGGAGGCCGGCAAGGCCCTGGTCGGGGCCTTCGAGCCGCGCGGCAAGCCGCTCGCGGCCGAGCGGCTGCCCGCCGATCCGGCCTTCGTCGAGCTCGCCGAGGACTGGGACCACTTCGCGCTGCCCTACGGCCGGGCCTGCGAGATCCTGCCGGGGCTCGCCGAGGCCGGGATCGCCCGCTTCCTCAACGCCCCGGAGAGCTTCACCCCGGATGCGGTGCTGGCGATGGGCGAGGCGCCCGGCTGCCCGGGCTGCTTCGTGGCCGCCGGGCTGTGCTCGGAGGGCTTCGAGCTCGCCCCGGGGGTCGGCCGGGCGCTGGCCGAGTGGATCGTCGCCGGCGAGCCGACCATGGATCTCCTCGACGTCGACATCGCCCGCTTCCACCGCTTCCAGGGCAACCGCCGCTATCTCGCCGAGCGGGCCGCCGAATCGCTCGGCGAGATCTACCGGATGCGCTGGCCGCAGCGCCAGCGCGAGGCGGCCCGCCCGGTGCGCAGGAGCCCGCTGCACGAGCGCCTGGTGGCGCTGCGGGCCTGCTTCGGCGAGACCCTCGGCTGGGAACGAGCGCTCTGGTACGCCCCGCCGGGGGTCGAGCCGCGCGACGTCCACTCCTACCAGCGCCCGGGCTGGTTCGGGCCGGTGGCCGCCGAGCACGCCGCGGTGCGCGAGCGGGTCGGGCTGTTCGACGTCAGCTCGTTCGGCAAGCTGCTGGTCGCCGGGCCGGACGCCTGCCGGGCGTTGCAGCGGCTGTGCGCGAGTGACCTCGACGTCGCCCCGGGGCGGGTGGTCTACACCCACATGCTCAACCGCCGCGGCGGCATCGAGGTCGACCTCACCGCCCGGCGCCTGGCCGAGGACCGCTACCTGCTGGTCACCTCGGCGGGCACGCTGCCGCGCGACGCGGCCTGGATCGAGCGCCACCTCGGGCGCGGCGAGCGGGTCACGGTCACCGACGTGACCTCGGCCTACGCGGTGCTCTCCGTGCAGGGCCCGCGCTCCCGGGCGCTGCTCGCCCGGGTCAGCGACGCCGACCTCGGCGACCAGGCCTTCCCGTTCGCCAGCGCCCGCGAGATCGACCTCGGCTACGGGCGCGGGACCGCGGTGCGGCTGAGCTTCGTCGGCGAGCTCGGCTGGGAGCTCTACGTGCCCGGCGAGTTCGCGGTCTCGCTCTTCGACCTGCTCCTCGAGGAGGGCCGCGCGCTCGGGCTGCGCCCGGCCGGCTACCACGCCATGGAGCACCTGCGCAGCGAGCGTGGCTACCGCGAGTTCGGCCTCGACCTGACCCCGGAGGAGACCCCCTTCGAGGCCGGGCTCGGCTTCGTGGTCGCTCGTGACAAGGGCGCCGATTTCATCGGCCGCGAGGCCGTCGAGGCCCAGCGCGGGCGGGTCCTTTCCCGGCGCCTGGTGCTCTTCGCGCTCGAGGATCCGGAGCCGGTCCTCCACGGCCAGGAGCTGATCGTCCACCACGGGCGGGTGGTCGGCTACCTGAGCTCGGCGGCCTACGGGTTCACGCTCGGCACCTCGGTCGGGATGGGCTACGTGCACCACCCGGACGGGGTGACCCGGGCGCTCGTCGAGGCCGGCGGCTTCGAGATCGAGCGCGAGGGGGTGCGGCTCGCCGCACGCGCCTCGCTGGCCCCCTTCTACGACCCGAGCGGCGAGCGGCTGCGCGGCCGGACCGGGTAGCCCGCCCAGGCGCCCAGCGCCCCGACGACCGCGGGCCCCGCGCTCGACGAGCGAATTGCTCTCCTCGTAGCCCGGGCTCTGCCCGGGACCCGGCTGCCTTCCTCGTAGCCCGGGCT
>CAZRGU010000006.1:0-34231 GCA_964599705.1 uncultured Ectothiorhodospiraceae bacterium
ATACTCGCGCCGGTTGGTATCGAGGAGCCGCGCCATGACCGCCCCGCCCCGCCCGGCGCCGAGCCTGGTGCTCGCCTCGGGCTCGCGCTACCGCAGGGAGCTGCTCGAGCGGCTCGGCCTCGACTTCGCGGTCTGTGTCCCGGCGCTCGACGAGCGGGCCGCGCCCGGGGAGCGACCCGCGGCGCTCGCCAGCCGTCTCGCCGCGGCCAAGGCCGCCGCCGGCGCGGCGCTGCACCCCGGCGCGCTGGTCATCGGCAGCGACCAGGTCGCCGAGCTCGACGGCGAGCTGCTGCGCAAGCCGGAGACTCCCGAGGCCAACGTCGAGCAGCTGCTGCGCTGCTCGGGACGGGTGGTCACCTTCCACACCGCGCTCTCCCTGCTCGCCGGCGGCAGCGAGCGCCACGACCTGGTCCCCTACCGGGTCCACTTCCGGGTGCTCCGGGCCGCCTGGATCGAGGCCTACGTGGCCCGCTCCCGGGCGCTCGACTGTGCCGGGGGATTCCGCGTCGAGGGGCTCGGGATCGCCCTGTTCGAGCGCCTCGAGGGCGAGGACCCGACCGCCCTGATGGGGCTGCCGCTGATCCGGTTGAGCGAGCGGCTGCGCGAGCTCGGCGTCGAGGTGCTGGTGCCGGGCGCCCCGCTCCGGTGAGATATCCGGGCTAGCGGAGCAGGGGCGTGCCCAGGGCGCTCGCCAGGCCGCTGCCGAGCTGCACGCCGATGCGCTCGGCGAGGCGCTCGAGCAGCCCCGGGCGCTCGGTGAAGTCGACCATCCGCGCGGCGCCGATCACCTCGCGGGCGACCATCGTCGCGCTGCCCAGCGCGTCGACCAGCCCGAGCTCGACCGCCTCCTCGCCGCTCCACACCAGGCCGCTGAACAGGCGTGGGTCGTCACCGAGGCGCTCGCCGCGGCCGCGCTTGACCGCGGCGATGAACTGGGCGTGGATGCGCTCGAGCATGGCGCGCAGATGGTCCACGTCCTCGGATCGGGCCGGCGAGAACGGGTCGAGAAACCCCTTGCGCTCGCCGGCGGTGTACAGCCGCCGCTCGATGCCGAGCTTGTCCAGCGCGCCGACGAACCCGAAGCCGTTCATCAGCACCCCGATCGAGCCGACGATGCTCGCCGGGCTGGCGTAGATCCGGTCGGCGGCCACCGCCAGGTAGTATCCACCCGAGGCGCCCATCTCCTCGATCACCGCGTAGAGCGGAATCTTCGGGTACTTGCCGCGCAGGCGGCGGATCTCGTCGTTGACCAGCTGGGCCTGCACCGCGCTGCCCCCGGGACTGTTGATGCGCAGGATCACGCCGCGGGTGTCGGGGTCGGCGAAGGCCGCACGCAGCCCGGCGTTGATCGCCTCGGCGCTGCTCTTGGTGTTGCGGGAGATGAGCCCGTCGACGGCCACCACCGCGCTGTGCGGGCCGGCGCCGATCGACCACTGTCCCCAGGGAAGGTAGAGCAGCGGCAGCGCGATCAGGTAGGCGAGCAGCGCGAAGCGAAAGACCAGCCCCCAGCGCCGCGCCCGGCGCTGCTCGCGCAGCGACTCGCTGGCCAGGCGCACGACCAGCTCGCGCTCCCAGCCGGCCGCGCGTGGCTCGCCCGGGGGGCCCGAAACCTTGCCGTCCCCACCGATCTCATCGCTCATCGATCACCCTCCCTCGGCCGAGCTCTCCGCGGCGCGCGGCGTAGCGCAGGTAGGCCTCCTCGAGCGCGAGCCGCGCGAGCACCTCGCGCAGCTCCTCGGGCAGCGCTGCGCAGATCGTGACCTCGCCGCCACCCGGCGCGGCGAAGCGCAGGGCGTGGGCGTGCAGGAACAGCCGGCGCAGGCCGGGCACGCGAACGCGCGCGCCGCCGCCGTACTTGGGGTCCCCGGCCAGCGGGTTCCCGGCGAGCGCCGCGTGGACCCGGATCTGGTGGGTGCGGCCGGTGACCGGGCGCGCCTCGAGCAGGGTCGCCTGCGGCGCGTAGCCGAGCACCCGGAAGCGGGTGCGGGCCGGCTTGCCGCCCTCTCCGGCGCGCACCATCCGCTCCCCGGAACGCAGCACGAAGCGCTGCAGGGGCGCATCCACCCGCTCGCGGGCCCGCGGCCACCGCCCGAGGGCAAGCGCCAGGTAGCGCTTGTCGACGGTGCCGCTGCGCAGCGCCTGGTGGAGGGCGCGCAGCGCCGAGCGGCGCTTGGCGACCAGCAGGCAGCCCGAGGTCTCCCGGTCGAGGCGGTGCACGAGCTCGAGCCCCCGGGCCTGTGGTCGGGCCGCGCGCAGCGCCTCGATCAGGCCGTGGCGAAGGCCACTGCCACCATGCACCGCGATGCCGCTAGGCTTGTCGAGGGCCAGCCAGTCGTCCTCCTCGCGCAGGATCCAGCCCTCGACCCGCTCGATCAGCGAGGCGCTGGGCCGGGCCGGCGGCGCGCTGACCACGCGCAACGGCGGAATACGGACCCGGTCGCCGGCAGCCAGCCGGTAGCCCTGGCGGACGCGGCCGCTGTTCACCCGCACCTCGCCGGTGCGAAGGATCCGGTAGATGTGGGTCCGCGGCACGCCGCGCAGGTGGCGGATCAGGAAGTTGTCGATGCGCTGGCCGGCGTCCTCGCCGCCGGCGAGCAGGGTCTGCACCGGCGCCAGGGCCGGGGCCCGTTCCGCCCCGCTCATGCCCGAGCCGGCCGGCGGCCCGGCGCGCCGGCCGCCACCGCGATGTGCGCCCTGCCCAGCATTGGCTCGATGATAGACGCCGCCCGGGCGGTTTGTCGCCTCCGGCGGGCGTGTTATAGTCCGCCGCGATCGGAACCGCGCGGAACGCATCGGGAAGGTTCGCCACGATGCGGTGAGGAGGCGCGCCAGGCCCCTGGCGTGGCGGCGCGCGCCACGCGGCGGAACGACCGACGAGCAACACCCGGCGTCGTGGGCGTCGGGGCGGGATGTGGTGGTGAGCATGCATCGAGATGGGCGTGCTCGCCGCTTGCGGGGACCCGGGAATTGCGCATCGCAGCAGCCCGGCCCCGGCGCGACCAGATAGCGTGAGGGCCGGGCCCGCTCGCGGGCCCCGGCCGGCATCACCAGCGGTGCCTGCGGTGGCGGCATCGCGCGGACAGCCCCCCGGACGCTCCGGTGGAGCGCGCGATCTCGCACCGCGCAAGGCGACTGCGCGGGCACCTCGCCACGCCCTTCATCCCGGACCCGAGCAAAGACGGCGCGCAGCCGGCGTGCGCGGTGCGTGCCGGCACTGAGCGGATGGACGGAACATGAAGCGGATGCTCATCAACGCGACCCAGCCCGAGGAGTGCCGGGTGGCGATGGTCGATGGCCAGTACCTCTATGACCTCGATATCGAGGTCGCGGCACGCGAGCAGAAGCGTGCCAGCATCTACAAGGGACGGATCACCCGGATCGAGCCGAGCCTCGAGGCCGCCTTCGTCGACTACGGTGCCGAGCGCCACGGCTTCCTGCCGTTCAAGGAGGTGGCGCGCGAGTACTTCGCCGACCAGGACGCCGACCCGAGCAAGCGCCCGAGCATCAAGGAGGCGCTGCACGAGGGTCAGGAGCTGCTCGTCCAGGTCGAGAAGGAGGAGCGCGGCAACAAGGGCGCGGCGCTGACCACCTTCCCGAGCCTCGCCGGGCGCTATCTGGTGCTGATGCCCAACAACCCGCGCGCCGGGGGCATCTCGCGGCGGGTCGAGGGCGAGGATCGCAGCGCCCTGCGCGAGGTGCTGAGCACCCTCGAGGTGCCGCCCGGGATGGGGCTCATCGTGCGCACCGCCGGGGTCGGGAAGTCGGCCGAGGAGCTGCAGTGGGACCTCGACTACCTGCTCAAGCTGTGGGCCGCGATCGAGAAGGCCGGCGCGGAGAATCCGGCGCCGCTGCTCATCTACAAGGAGAGCAACGTCATCATCCGCGCGATCCGCGACTACTTCCGCAAGGAGATCGCCGAGATCCTGATCGATGACGAGGAGGTCTATCGCGAGGCCCGCGACTTCATCCAGCAGGTCATGCCCCAGTACCTCAACCGGATCAAGCTCTACCGGGGCGACGTGCCGCTGTTCTCGCGTTTCCAGATCGAGAGCCAGATCGAGTCGGCCTTCGCGCACACCGTGCGCCTCCCCTCGGGGGGCTCGATCGTCATCGATCACACCGAGGCGCTGGTCTCGATCGACATCAACTCGGCGCGCGCCACCAAGGGTGCCGACATCGAGGAGACCGCGCTCAACACCAACCTCGAGGCGGCCGACGAGATCGCGCGCCAGCTCCGGCTGCGCGACGTCGGCGGGCTGATCGTCATCGACTTCATCGACATGACCCCGAGCCGCAACCAGCGCGAGGTCGAGGGCCGGCTGCGCGAGGCGCTGCGCGCCGATCGGGCGCGTGTCCAGGTGGGACGGATCTCGCGCTTCGGGCTGCTCGAGATGTCGCGCCAGCGGCTGCGCCCGTCGTTGCGCGAGTCGAGCCTGGTGGTCTGCCCGACCTGCAACGGCCAGGGCCAGGTGCGCGGGGCCGAGTCGCTGGCGCTTGCGGTGCTGCGCATCCTCGAGGAGGAGGCCATGAAGGAGACCACCGGGCGGGTGGTGGCGCGCCTGCCGCTCGATGTCGGCACCTACCTCCTCAACGAGAAGCGCTCGTCGCTGCGCGAGCTCGAGGATCGCCACTCGAGCACCATCATCGTGGTGCCCGATCCGGCGATGGCGGCTGGCCAGTACGAGGTGCAGCGGGTGCGCAGCGACGACCGCGAGCATGCCGCGGTGCTGCAGCCGAGCCACGAGCTCACGGTGACGCCCGACCGGGTCGAGGAGGTGGTGGCCTCCTCGCGCATGGAGCGCCCGGCCGAGCCGGCGGTGCGCAGCCTGCCGCCGACGGTCCGCGCGCCCGAGCCCGACGAGGCCCCGGCGCCGGCCGCCGAGCCCGAGGGGATCCTGCGCCGGCTGTGGCGGCGCCTGTTCGGCCCCGGGACGCCGCCGGAGACGCCGGCCGAGCCGCCGCGCCGGCGCAGCCAGGGTACGCGAGGCGCCAGCGGGCGGGGGCGCGGGCGATCGCGTGGCGCGGCGCCGAAGCGCCGCGGGGACGGTGCCGCCGAGAACGGGCGGCGCGGCGAGGGGCGGCGCGGCAACGGCCGGCCGCCGCGGGCCCGCGCCGGCGCGGCGGCGAGCTCGGGAGCGGAGAGCGCAGCCGATCCGGGTGCTGCCGCCGAGGCCGCGGCCAGCCCGGCCGGCCGCGGGTCCTCCGGGGACGGTGCCGCTCGCGGAGAGGGACGCGGGCGTGGTCGGGGCGGGCGCGGCGGGCGGCGTGGCGGGCGTGGCCGGACCCGCTCGGGCAACGGCGCGGCCGAGCGCGAGGCGGGCCGGGGCGATGGCGCGCCGCCCGCCCCCGCCCCGCAGCCCGCCGGCAACGACTCGGCCCCTCCCCGGGAGCCGCGCCGGCCGGCCGAGCCGGGCGCCGCGCCGGGCGCGAGCGGGCCGCCAGCGGGCCCGCTCCCTGGCGGAGATGCACCGGCAGCTCCGCTGCCTCCCCCCTCCTCTGCCCCCTCGCCGGCCGGGAGCGCCTCTCCCGGCGCCCGAGAGGAGGCCCCCCCGCCGCCGCGCGAGGAGCGCGCCGCGGGCAAGCCGTCGTCGTCGGGCGCGGAGCCGAGGCGTGGTGAGGCGACGAGTGCCCGCGGCGAGGCCTCGCCGGCCGTGGCGGAGGGCGTTCGCCCTCCGCCCCGCTCCGAGAACGGCGGATAGCGGCGGGCGGTGCCGCTCGGGGTCCGGGGTCAGGCGCTGAGCACCACCACGGCGATCGCGTAGTCGCGCTCGTCGGCGATGCTCAGGTGGCAGCGGCGGGCGCCGAGCGCGCTCATGTGCTCGGCGCTGCGCCCGCGGATCTCGAGCAGCGGGCGACCACCGGGGTGGTGTGCGATCCGCAGGTCCTGCCAGCCCACCCCTCCCCCGAGACCGGTTCCGATCGCCTTGAAGAACGCCTCCTTGGCGGCGAAGCGCTTGGCCAGATAGGCGGCCGGCCGGACGCTTGCCGCCAGCCCCTCGAGCTCCGCCGCGCACAGCACCCGCTGGGCGAAGCGCTCGCCGTGGCGCTCCAGGGCGCGGCCGATGCGCGCCACCTGCACGAGGTCGATGCCGACGCCGCACACCGCCGGGGTCATGGCCGGGCCCCCCTCCGCTCGCCGGGCGGCTGGCCGAGCCGGGCGAGCAGCTCGCGGGAGGCCAGCGGGCGGGCCCCGAGGTGCTCGGCCAGGGCGGCGCGCAGCAGCCGCTTGGCCTCGCGGCGCTCGCGCGGCCCCGCCAGGCGTCCCGCGTGCAGCGCGAGCAGGGTCTCGCCGCTGACCGGGATCCCCTCGCCCGAGCCGCCGGCTGCCGTCGGGCCGCTGCCGAGCAGGTAGCGGTAGCCGATGCCGGGCCGGATCGGCGCCGCCCGGTCGACCGTCCGGGTGAGCTCGAGCCCGTAGCCGATCTCGTCGAGGAGCTGCTTCTCGAAGACCCTCAGGCGCTCCTCGAGCGGCTCGCCGGCGTCGAGCGCGGCCAGGGTCTGGTGGTAGGCGTCGAACAGCCCGGGGTGGGGATCGTGGCGCGCCAGCAGGCGGATCAGCAGCTCATTGAGGTAGAAGCCGCCGAGCAGGACGGTGCCCTGCAATCGCCACCCCCGGGCGGCCGGCTCGAGCGCGGTGACGGTGACCAGATCGCCTCGCCCGGCGAATGCCAGCAGCAGCGGCGTGAACGGGACCAGCGCGCCGCGCCAGCGGCTGCGCGGGCGCCGCGCACCGCGCGCCACCGCCCCGATCCGCCCGCCCTCGCGGGTGAGCAGCTCGAGCAGCGCGCTGGTTTCGCGGTACGCCCGGTGGTGGAGCACGTAGCCGGGCTGAAGGGGGCGGCGGGCGCTCATCACAGATAGCCGAAGCGGCGCAGCGCCTGGTCATCGTCCGACCAGCCCGGGCGCACCTTCACCCACAGCTCGAGGCGCACGTGGCAGCCGAAGAGCTGCTCGATGGCGGCGCGGGCACGGGTTCCCGCGCTCTTCAGGGTGCGCCCGCCGCTGCCGATCACGATCGCCTTCTGCCCGGGCCGCTCGACCCAGATCAGGGCCCCGATGTCGAGCGTCGCACCCTCCCTGGAGAAGCGCTCGATCTGGACGCTGAGCCGATGCGGGAGCTCGTCGGCCAGCAGCCGCACGAGCTGCTCGCGGATCAGCTCCGCGGCGACGAAGGGCTCGTCGCGATCGGTCCACTGCTCGGCCGGGAAGAGGTGCCCGGACTCGGGCAGGAGGCGGTAGATCACCTCCTCGAGGCGCTCGAGGTTGAGGCCCTTGCGGGCCGACACCGGCACCGTCTCGCGAAACGGGGCGCGCCCGTGGACGGCCTCGAGAAACGGCAGCAGGCGGGTCTTGTCGGCGACCCGGTCGACCTTGTTGACCACCAGCAGGCAGGGGCTGCGGTACTCGGCGAGGCGCTCGAGGACCCGCGAATCCTCGCCGGTCCAGCGCAGCGCCTCGACCACCAGCAGGCACAGGTCGACCCCCTCGAGGGCATGCAGGGCGGTCCGGTTCAGGTAGCGGTTGAGGGCCCGGCGCGCGGCGCTGTGGATGCCCGGCGTGTCGATGTAGACGAACTGTGCCCGCGGGGTGGTCTTGATCCCGAGGATCCGGTGTCGGGTGGTCTGCGGCTTGCGCGAGGTGATCGAGATCTTGCGCCCGAGCAGGCGGTTGACGAGGGTCGACTTGCCGACGTTGGGACGACCGAGCAGGGTGATCATGCCGGCCCGATACGGCTCAGTCATCGCCTCTCTCCAGCCGCTCGAGGGCCGCCCGGGCGGCCCGCTGCTCGGCCCGGCGCAGGCTCGAGCCCTCGCCGGGGCAGGGCTCGGCGAGCCGCTCCACGAGGCAGGCGACCTCGAAGCGCGGCGCGTGCGCGCTGCCCGAGGCGGCCACCAGCCGGTAGCGGGGCAGCGGCTCGCCACGCGCCTGGAGCCACTCCTGGAGGCGGGTCTTGGCGTCCTTGGCGCCGTCGGCGGCCAGCGCCCTGCGCAGCGGCTCGTCGAGGAGCGGCTCGAGGACACGCCGCGTGACGGCGAGCCCGGCATCGAGGTAGAGCGCTCCGACGAGCGCCTCGAAGGCGTCGGCGAGCACCGAGTCGAGCCGCCTGCCGCCGCTCTTCAGGGCGCTCCCACCGAGCCTCAGCGCGGCGCCGAGCTCGATCGAGCGGGCCACCGCGGCCAGCGACTCGCGGCGCACGATCCGCGCGCGCAGCCGCGTGAGCTTGCCCTCCGAGGCCTCCGGCTGCTCGCCGTAGAGGCGCTCGGCGACCAGGAAGCCGATGACCGCGTCGCCGAGGAACTCGAGCCGCTCGTTGTGCGCCGGGCCGGCGCTGCGATGGGTGAGCGCGCGCTCGAGCAGCTCGGGCCGCGCAAAGCGATGGCCGATGCGCTGCTCGAGCCTGCTGATCACGTCGCCCGCCCGGACCACTGCTGCGCGAGCCTGCCCGCCGGCGGCAAGCGCGCGCTCAGGCCCTCCTCGCTTGGCTCGCCGCCCGCCCGCGACCCGGCTCGCGGAGCCCCGTCCCGCGCGCGGCGCGGGCGCAGCGGTCCACCACCCCCCTCTCCTGCGCGGGGCGCGCTGCGCGAGCCGCGCAGCACGTCCCGGCGAGCCGCGCGGCGCGGCGAGCGCCTGCAACGGGATCTCCCATCGGCGTTCAGTTCTCGACGTGCTTGGCGAAGTCGACCACCACCGAGATGTTGCCGAACAGCGGCTTCTCGGCCCGGTACTCGACATCGATGCTGACCTTCTTGCCCTTCTTGGTGATGGTCACGGTGTCCTTGAAATTCTTCTCCGAGACCCGCTTGACGTCATCGATGTCGAAGCGCTTGATCAGCGCGTACTTGATCTCCTGCTTGCGCCGGGTGCCGAGCTCGGGGTCGGAGATCACCCCCTTGAGCGCCTTGTCGATCTTGAAGCTCTCGATGTAGACAGGGGCCAGCTTCAGCCCGATCACCGAGCCGAAGCCGATCACGACGAGCAAGAGCAGCACGCCCCAACCCGACATCCCGCGCTGGCGAGCGATCTCACCCATTCCCGGTCCTCCCAGTTCGCATCCCCGCGCGGCCCGCTCGCCGCGCGGCTACCTGATCCCCATGCCGATGCGCCTCCAGTGCAGCGCGTGGCCCCAGTCCCAGCTCATCCAGATCACGAACGCCTTGCCGATCAGCAGCTCCTCGGGGACGGTTCCCCAGTACCGGCTGTCGCGGCTGTTGTCGCGATTGTCGCCCATCATGAAGTAGTGTCCTTCGGGCACCACCATGCTGCCCTCGACCGAGGATGCTCCCGGCTCGATCAGGATGTCGTGCTCGACCCCGAGCAGATCCTCGCGGCGCCGCTCGGCGCCGGTCATGCTGGCCCCTGAGCCGCTCCCGACGTAGATCCCGATCGGTTGCTGCTCGGCCGGGATGCCGTTCACGTACACCGTCTTGTTGTAGTAGGAGATGCGGTCCCCGGGCAGGCCGATGACCCGCTTGATGAACGGTGTGGCCGGATCGAGGGGGTAGCGAAACACCACCACGTCGCCGCGCTGCGGCTCGCCGATGTCGATGATCTTGCGGTCGATCACCGGGAGGCGGATGCCGTAGCTGAACTTGTTGACCAGGATGAAGTCGCCGACCAGCAGGGTCGGCATCATCGAGCCCGAGGGGATTCGGAACGGCTCGGCGACGAACGAGCGCAGCACCAGGACGACCAGGAAGACCGGGAAGAAGGAGCGCGCATACTCGACCACCCGCGGGGTGCGCGGCTCCGCGACCGCAGCGCCCCCCCCCGCCCCGGCCTCGCCCTGGCCCGGGCTGGCCGCCAGGGCACGGCGCCGCGGGGCGAGCAGCAGGGCGTCGAGGGCCCAGATGAGGCCGCTGATGACCACCAGCAGCACCATTACGGTAGGGAAATCGAGCCTCATTGAGCATCCAGTCCGCGCTACCTGGTCCCGGACGCGGTGTCACGCCCGGAGCAGGATGCAAGTATAACGGGCTCCGGCACCGCCCCGGCGGCCCGGAACCGGATCTCAGTCCTCGACCTTGAGGGCCAGGAAGATCGGGTTGCCGCCACGCTGGACGAGCACCGAGACGGCCTTGCCCGAGGGCAGCTCCTTGACCAGCCCCTTGAACTGGGATGCGCTGGTCACCTTCTCGTTGTTGAGCATCAGGATGATGTCGCCTTCGCGGATTCCGGCGCGCTGCGCCGGCCCCTCCTCGACCGAGTCGACCACCACGCCCTGCTCGCCGAGCGCGAGCTCCTCGCGCCGCGCCTCGTCGAGGTCGCGGACGCTGAGCCCCAGGCGGCTGGCGCGCGCCGTGCCGGGGCGCGCCGGCGCGGCGGCCCGCAGCTCGGCCTCCTCGGGGAGCTCGGCGGTCATCACCTGCAGTTCGACGCGCCGGCCGTTGCGCAGGACCTCGACCGGGACGCGCTTCCCGACCCGGGTGCGCCCGACGATCGGCGGCAGGTCGGCCGAGCGGTCGATGCGCTTGCCGTCGAAGGTCAGCACCACGTCGCCGACCTGGAAGCCGGCCCGCTGCGCCGGGCTGTCCTCGAGCACCTTGGCCACCAGCGCCCCCTGCGGCTTGTCCATTCCGAACGACTCGGCGAGCTCCCGGGTGACGTCCTGGATGAGGACCCCGAGCCAGCCCCGCGAGACCCGCCCCTGGGTCTTGAGCTGCTCGGCGACGTCCATGGCGACATCGATCGGGATGGCGAACGACAGGCCCATGAAGCCGCCGGTGCGGCTGTAGATCTGCGAGTTCACGCCCACCACCTGACCGTCGAGGTTGAACAGCGGCCCCCCCGAGTTGCCCGGATTGATGGCCACGTCGGTCTGGATGAACGGCACGTAGTTCTCGCTGGGCAGGCTGCGTCCCTTGGCGCTGACGATGCCCGCGGTCACCGAGTAGTCGAAGCCGAACGGCGAGCCGATCGCCAGCACCCACTCGCCGACCTTGAGGTCGTAGTCGAGGCCGAGCCGAACCGTGGGAAGGTCGTCACCGTCGATCTTGAGCAGGGCGATGTCGCTGCGCTCGTCGGCGCCGACCACCTCGGCCTTGAACTCGCGCCGGTCGCTCAGGCGCACGATGATCTCGTCGGCATCCTTGACCACGTGGTTGTTGGAGATGATGTAGCCGTCGCTCGAGATGATGAAGCCGGAGCCGAGCGACTGGGCGTCGTACTCCTGGATCTCGCCTTCTCCGAAGAAGCGCCGGAAGAACTCGTTGAACGGGCTGTCCTCGGGCAGATCCGGGATCTGCAACCCCTTGGGCAGGCGGTGGCGCGGCGCCCGCGCCTTGCGCTTCTGGGTGGTGCTGATGTTGACCACGGCGGCGCGGTTCTCGGCGACCAGGGTGGTGAAGTCGGGCAGCGCGCGGGTGGCCGCGCCTGCCGTGAGCATCGGCGCCAGCGCGAGCGGCGCGATCAGGAGAAGGGTCCTGGACCAGATTGCGAACACGGCGGCTGTACTCCAGAAGGCTGGGAGGGGCTGGGCGCAAGTATAGCGGGTTGCCGGTGCGAACCTCGAACCTGCTGCGTCGGTAAGCGGCGTCCGGCTCGGCTCAGAGTGTGTGAAAGAAGCGCCCGCCGTCGCGGGGGGCGTTCCTGGGTGACCCGGACAAGGCGCGGGGTTCTGTCACAAGCTCTTCAGGGGACGCGCAGCGAGCGGGCAACCTGCTCGACGGTGTTTACGGGGACCTCGCCGATCACGGTGATCTGGAGCGTGCCGGTGGTGCTCGAGTAGGCCGAGGCCGCGCCCATCCGGGCCAGGCCGAGCAGCGCCGGCTCCTCGGCGTCCCGGCCGAGCGGCTCGATGAAGATCGAGAACGAGGCCAGCCCGTCGCTGTAGACCAGGTGGTGGACGCCGTCACGGCCCGGTCCGAAGACGTCCCGCGCGTGGTTGCTCAGGCGAAACCCGGCCGGCACCCAGCCGACCACGAACGGGTGGCTGCCGAGGTCCGGCCGCGCGGTTCCCTCCGACTCGATCAGCACCCGGCGATAGCCCTCCGAGGAGAGCTCGGGCTCGAGCAGCGCGTCCGGGATCTCCTCGGGAAGGCGCAGCGAGGTGAAGAAGATCTCCTCGAGCACCTGCCCTTCGGCATCGACGAGCTGGCTCTTGAGCAGCAGGCCGCTCGCCCGATCGACGAACAGCCGATACCCGTAGCGGAAGCGGTCGCGCGGCGTCATCTCGATCAGCTCGGTGGGTCGCCCGGCCACGCGCTCGCCCGCGGCCAGCGCGAAGCGGTAGTAGCGGCGCGCCTCGCCGGCGTCGATCTCCTCGAGATCGACGACCCCGCCACCGGCCAGGGCCTTGTGCACGCGGCGCTTGCCGACCAGCACCGTCGAGCTCTCGGGGAGAATGCAGATGATCACATCGTCCCTGCGCACCACCTCGCGCATCGTGCCGCTCAGGGTGATCATCCGCGAGCGCTCGCCCTTCGCGCCGCCGCGATGGATGACCCGCAGCGACTGCATCGTCGTACCGCTGCGGTAGACGAAGGTGCCGTCGTAGTTGAGCGCGCGGCCGGCCTCGACCATCCGCTCGAGCCGCGACCCGACGACCGCCTCGCGCGGCCCGGCGGCCTGTGCGCTCCACAGCGCCGCCCCGGCCAGGACTGCGAGCAGCGCCGCCGATCGCGTGCCGCGCATCAGCGCGCCTCAGCGCCCGCCTTCGTAGGAGATGATCCGCGCATAGGGCATCACGCCGCGTGCCTGCCCGCCCAGGTAGCCGGCGTGATTGATCAGGTAGGCGTTCAGCCGGGCCGCCGCCTCGCCATGGCGGGGGTCAGGCCCGCGCTCCCCGGGCGCCATGGCGCGGCGCGCGCCGCGCGGGGCGCTGGCCAGCCGGATCTCTGCCCCGGTGGCATGCCGTGCGGTGGCGGCGACGGCCGCGGGAGCCGGGGAGCGGGTGACGGCCGCGACCCGCACCTCCGGGGCGGAGCCGCCAGCGCTGCCGATCAGCACCGCGATGCCGGCCACCGTCGCCGCCAGGGCGAGCCCGGCGATCGGCCTCCAGCGGCGCATCGCCGGGCGCGGGCCAAGGCGTGCCGGCTCACCGGCGAGCGCCTCGCGGACCCGCTCGTGCAGCCCCTCGTCACAGACCACCTGGTGGTTGCCGCGCATGATCTCGCCGATCAGGTGATAACGCGACCAGCGCCGGGCCAGCTCGGGGTCGGCCGCGATCCGCTCGGCCACCCCGCCGAGCCAGGGCTCGGCGACCTCGCCGTCGACCAGCGCGGACACCTGGCTGTCAAGCTCACGCTCCTTCGACTGCTCGTTCATCTGCTCTCCCCTGCTTCAATCGAGCAACGGCTTGAGCCGCGCGTTGATCGCCTCGCGGGCGCGAAAGATGCGCGAGCGAACCGTGCCGATCGGGCACTCCATCGCCTGCGCGATCTCGTCATAGCTGAGTCCGTCGAGCTCGCGGAGGGTGATCGCGGTGCGCAGGTCGTCGGGAAGGTCGTCGATGGCCTGGGCCACGGTGCGCTCGACCTCGTCGCGCAGCAGCAGCTGCTCGGGGCTGGCGTTGTCGCGCAGCTCTCCGGCCTGCTCGAGCTGCTCGGCGTCGCGCGGATCGATGTCGGCCTCGGGCGGGCGGCGCCCCTGGGCGGCGAGGTGGTTCTTGGCGGTGTTGATGGCGATGCGATAGATCCAGGTGTAGAAGGCGCTGTCTCCACGGAAGCTCGGTAGTGCCCGATAGGCCTTGAGGAAGGCCTCCTGAGTGACGTCCAGTACCTCGGCCGAGTCACGGATGTAGCGTGCCACCAGCTTGGTCAGCTTGTGCTGGTACTTGAGCACCAGCAAGTCGAATGCTGCCCTGTCACCCTGCTGCGCTCGAGCGACGAGGGCCTGATCGGGACCCCTATCGGCCATACCGCCCGCTCGCGAACGGCGGCGCGGTCAGCCCTCGCCTAGCTGGGTAGACAAGGCTGCCGCGGCGAAGTTCGCCTCCCCCCCTGGTTGATCGCGCCGCCATCATAGCCCAGCCCCACGTTGCCCGGGCTCAGGCGCGCTCGAACGGGAAGGCCAGGACCTCGGCGATCCGCTGGCAGCCGAGGGCATGCATCACCAGCCGATCGATGCCGACGGCCACCCCGGCGCAGTCGGGCAGCCCGGCGGCGAGCGCCGCGAGCAGCCGCTCGTCGAGCGGCACCGGGGCGAGCCCGCGCGCGGCGCGGGCCGCCCGGTCGCGCTCGAAGCGGCGCCGCTGCTCGGCCGGGTCGAGCTCCTCGCGGTAGCCGTTGGCGACCTCCAGGCCATCGAGGAACAGCTCGAAGCGCTCCGCCACCGCCGGCCCGCTGCGCCGCACCCGGGCCAGCGACGCCTGCCCGGGCGGGAAGTCGAAGAGGAACACCGCGCCGGCGCCGAGCCCCGGCTGGACCCGGCGGGCGAGCAGGAAGTCGCAGCACTCGCCACGCCCGAGCCGCTCGGCACCGTGCAGGCCGTGGGCCAGGCAGCGGGCGCGCAGCTCAGCGAGCGGGGCGGTGAGCGGATCGACGCCGAGCCGCTCGCGGAAGGCATCGCGGTAGGCGATGCGCCGCACCGCCAGCGGCCGCCCGAGCACCGCGGCGAGCAGCGCCTCGAGCTCGTCCATCAGTCGATGGTGATCGTAGCCCGGCCGGTACCACTCGAGGATGGTGAACTCGGGATTGTGGAGGCGCCCGGCCTCGCCGTCCCGGAAGGCCCGGGTGATCTGGTAGATCGGACCGGCCCCGGCGGCGAGCAGCCGCTTCATGGCGAACTCGGGCGAGGTCTGCAGGTAGCGCTCGGTGCCGGCTGCGAGCCGCGCGACGACGCTGGCCAGGTGCGGCTCGGGGCTCGGCGCGGAGCCGAGCAGCGGGGTCTCGACCTCGAGCACCCCGCGCTCGGCGAAGAAGGCACGGATTCGGGCTAGGAGGGTGGCGCGCTGGCGCAACACCTCGAGCCCGGCCGCGGGGCGCCAGTCATCACCCCGGGGAGTGGCGGTCGCCATCGGGGCCCGCGCCGGCGCGGCTCACTTGGCCCGCGAGACGTACTCGCCGGTGCGAGTGTCGATGCGCACCAGGTCCCCTTCCTCGACGAACAGCGGCACCTTGATCACCGCTCCGGTCTCGACGGTGGCTGGCTTGGTCGCGCCGCTCGCCGTGTCCCCGCGCACCCCGGGATCGGTCTGGGTGACGCGCAGGACGACGAAGTTCGGGGGGGTGACGGTCAGCGGGACGCCGTTCCAGAGCGTGACCATGCACATGTCCTGCTCCTTGAGCCAGCGGGCGGCCTCACCGACCGCATCGGCCCCGGCGGCGAGCTGCTCGTAGGTCTCGGCATCCATGAAATGCCACTCATTCCCGTCGTTGTAGAGGTACTGGAGCTCGACCTCGAGGACGTCGGCGGCCTCCACCGACTCGCCGGACTTGAAGGTCCGCTCGACGACCCGCCCGGTCTTGAGGTTGCGAAGCTTGACCCGATTGAATGCCTGCCCCTTGCCCGGCTTGACGAACTCGTTGTCGATGATCGAGCACGGATCGCCGTCGATCATCAGCTTCAGCCCGGATCGGAACTCGTTGGTGCTGTAGGAAGCCATGCCATTCCCTTGTCGGTGGTGTCGAGCGGCGCGGCGAATGGTAACCGCTTGCCGGCCGACCCCACCAGCCGGTCATGAGCCCCCGGTGGGCCGCGAAATTCGGGCTAAAGTTTCCCCCGCCGCGGCCGATAGAGGACTGCGAACGGATACCCCCCCCTCCTCCCTAGTCCGTTCATTCGCCGGGGCTTCGGCCCCGGCATTTCTTTCCGGCGTGCCCATCGCCGACCGATCCAGGCCCGCCGCTGTCGGGCTGCCGCCCCGGCTCTCCTTGCCGCCTTGCCGGCTCCGCGCGCGCCCTGGCGCAGCCCCCCGCGCTCACTCGACGTCGAGCGCGGCGACCCGCTGCAGCCCACGCGGCAGGCGCTGGCCGCGCCGCCCGCGGGGCATCCGGAAGTGCTCCAGATCGGCGCCGCGCAGACTCAGGTGACGCCGTCCGGCATGCACCACCAGGGTGGCTCCGCGCGGGATCACGGCCACGGCCACCACCCGGTCCTCGCCGCTCGCCCGGTCGGCCGGGCGCACCCCGATCAGCCGGATTCCCTTGCCGCGGGCCAGCTGCGGCAGCTCGCGCAGCGGGTGGATCAGCAGCCGGCCCTGGGCGGTCGCGGCGGCGACCTCGTCGCGCTCGAAGCTCGCCACCGCCCGGGGCGCCAGCGCCACGGCCCCTGCGGGCACCGTGAGCGCGGCCTTGCCGGAGCGATTGCGCGAGCGCAGCTCCCCGAGCCGGGCCACGAAACCGTAGCCGGCATCGCTCGCCAGCAGCCACTGCTCCTCGTCTCCACCCATGATCACGGCGACGAAGCGGGTGCCATCCGCGGTGCTCAGCCGGCCGCTGAGCGGCTCGCCGAGCCCGCGCGCCGAGGGCAGGGTGTGGGCGGCGAGGGTGTAGACCCGCCCGCTCGCGTCGAGAAACACCGCCCCCTGGTTGCTGCGCCCGCGCGCCGCGCACAGGAACGCGTCCCCGGAGCGATAGGCGAGCCCGGCGGGATCGAGATCGTGGCCCTTGGCCGCGCGCACCCAGCCCTTCTCCGAGAGCACCACGGTGACCGGCTCGCTCGGGGCGAGCGCGGTCTCGTCGTAGGCCCGCGCGGGCTCGGCCTCGACCAGCCGGGTGCGGCGCGGGTCGCCGAAGCGCTCGGCGTCGGCGAGCAGCTCGTCGCGGACCAGCCGGCGGATCCGGCGCACGTCGGCCAGGGTGTGCTCGAGGCGCTCGCGCTCGGCGGCCAGCTCGCCCTGCTCGGTCCGGATCCGCACCTCCTCGAGGCGCGCCAGGTGGCGCAGCCTGAGCTCGAGGATCGCCTCGGCCTGGGTCGCGGTGAGCCCGAAGCGGCGCATCAGCTCCGGCTTGGGCTCATCTTGCGAGCGGATGATGGCGATCACCTCGTCGATGTTGAGGAACGCCACCAGCAGGCCCTCGAGGACGTGGAGGCGCTCGCGGACCCGGGCGAGCCGGTGCTCGAGGCGCCGGCGCACGGTCCGGGTCCGGAACTCGAGCCACTCGGCGAGCAGCTCGCGCAGGTTCTTGAGCTGGGGGCGACCGTCGAGGCCGATGACGTTCATGTTGATCCGGTAGCTGCGCTCGAGATCGGTGGTGGCGAACAGGTGCGACATCAGCCGCCCGCAGTCGACCCGGCTCGAGCGCGGCACGATCACCAGCCGGATCGGGTTCTCGTGGTCCGACTCGTCGCGCAGGTCCTCGACCAGGGGCAGCTTGCGGGCGTTCATCTGCGCGGCGATCTGCTCGAGGACCCGCGCCCCGGAGACTTGGTAGGGCAGCTCGTAGACCACGATCGTCCCGTTCTCGCGCTCCCAGCGGGCCCGCAGGCGCACGCTGCCCGCGCCGCTGCGGTAGATCTCGAGGAGCTGCTCGCGCGGCGTGATCAGCTCCCCGCCGGTCGGGAAGTCGGGCCCGAGGACGTGCTCGCAGAGCTCGGCCACCTCGCTCGCCGGGGCCTCGAGCAGCCGCAGGCAGGCGCTGGCCAGCTCGCGCACGTTGTGGGGCGGCAGATCGGTGGCCATGCCGACCGCGATCCCGGCCGCCCCGTTGAGCAGCACGTGGGGCAGGCGGGCGGGCAGCCAGGCCGGCTCCTCGAGGGTGCCGTCGAAGTTCGCCACCCAGTCGACGGTGCCGTCGCGCAGCTCGCCGAGCAGGCACTCGGCGAACCGGGTCAGGCGCGCCTCGGTGTAGCGCATCGCGGCGAACGACTTCGGGTCGTCGCTCGAGCCCCAGTTGCCCTGGCCGTCGATCAGCGGGTAGCGGAACGAGAACGGCTGGGCCATCAGCACCATCGCCTCGTAGCAGGCGTTCTCCCCGTGGGGGTGGAACTTGCCGAGCACGTCGCCGACCGTGCGCGCCGACTTCTTGAACTTGGCACCGGCCCCCAGGCCGAGCTCGGACATCGCGTAGATGATGCGGCGCTGGACCGGCTTGAGGCCGTCGCCGACGTGGGGCAGCGCGCGATCCAGGATCACGTACATCGAGTAGTTGAGGTAGGCCTTCTCGGTGAAGGTCTTGAGCGCGACGCGCTCGTTGCCCTGGGAGTCGAGCTGCGGGGTGTCGGTCATCGGGGTGCTCCGAAAGGCGGTGTCGGAGGGGTCAGATGTCGGCGAGGTTGCCGTTGCGTTCGAGCCAGGCGCGCCGGTCGGCGGCGCGGCGCTTGGCGAGCAGCAGGTCGAGCACCGCCGCGGTGTCGTCGCCCTCCTCGACGGTGAGCTGCACCAGGCGGCGGGTCTCGGGGGCCATGGTGGTCTCGCGCAGCTGCAGCGGGTTCATCTCGCCGAGCCCCTTGAAGCGCTGGACATTGACCCGGGCACGCGGCTTGGTGGCCGCGATCCGGTCGAGCGTGCCGCGCTTCTCGTCCTCGTCGAGGGCGTAGTAGACGTCCTTGCCGACGTCGATGCGGTACAGCGGGGGCATCGCCACGTAGACGTGGCCGGCCGCCACCAGCGGGCGGAAGTGGCGCACGAACAGCGCGCAGAGCAGCGAGGCGATGTGGGCGCCGTCGGAGTCGGCGTCGGCGAGAATGCAGACCTTGCCGTAGCGCAGCCCGGCGAGGCTCTCCGAGCCGGGCTCCACGCCCAGCGCCAGGGCGATGTCGTGGACCTCCTGGGAGGCCAGCACCTCGCTCGGCTCGACCTCCCAGGTGTTGAGGATCTTGCCGCGCAGCGGCATCACCGCCTGGAACTCGCGATCGCGGGCCTGCTTGGCCGAGCCGCCGGCCGAGTCGCCCTCGACCAGGAACAGCTCGGCGCGCATCGGCTCCTGGGTGGTGCAGTCGGCGAGCTTGCCGGGCAGCGCCGGGCCGCTCACCACCCGCTTGCGCACCACCTTGCGGCTTGCCCGCAGCCGGCGCTGGGCCCGCTCGATGGCGATCTCGGCGATCCGATCGCCGGCCTCGGTATGCTGGCCGAGCCACAGGCTCATGCTGTCCTTGACCACCCCGGAGACGAAGGCGGCGCACTCGCGCGAGGACAGCCGCTCCTTGGTCTGGCCGGTGAACTGCGGCTCGCTCATCTTGACCGAGAGCACGCAGGCGCAGCGCTCCCACAGGTCATCGGCGGTCAGACGCACCCCGCGCGGCAGCAGGCTGCGAAACTCGCAGTACTCGCGCAGCGCCTCGAGCAGCCCGGCGCGCATCCCGTTGACGTGCGTGCCGCCGTGGGGCGTGGGGATCAGGTTGACGTAGCTCTCCTGGATCACCTCGCCGGGCTCGAGCAGCCAGGCCACCGCCCACTCGAGCGCCTCGGTGTTGCCCTCGCGGCGGCCGTGATAGGGCGGCTCGGGCACCGTCGGGGCACCGGCGAGGCAGCTCTCGAGGTAGGCCCCGAGCCCGTCCTGGTAGCACCACTCCTCGCTCTCGCCGCTCGCCTCGTCGACCAGGCGCACGCGCAGCCCGGCGCACAGCACCGCCTTGGCGCGCAGGCTGTGGCGCAGCCGCGAGCGCGACACCCGCGGGCTGTCGAAGTAGCGCGGATCGGGCCAGAAGCGGATCCGGGTGCCGGTGTTGCGCCGCCCGACGCTGCCCACCGGCTCGAGCTCGGAGACCTTCTCGCCGCCGGCGAAGGCCATGTTGTACTCCCGGCCGGCGCGGCGCACCCAGACCTCGAGGTGCCGCGAGAGGGCGTTGACCACCGACACCCCGACCCCGTGCAGGCCGCCCGCGAAGCGATAGCTGCGGTCGTTGAACTTGCCCCCGGCGTGGAGCCGGGTGAGGATCAGCTCGACCCCCGAGATGCCCTCCTCGGGGTGGAGATCGACCGGCATCCCGCGCCCGTTGTCGGTCACCGAGATCGAGCCGTCGCGGTGCAGCTCGACGAGCAGCTCGCTGGCATGGCCGGCCACCGCCTCGTCGACGCTGTTGTCGACGACCTCCTGGACGAGGTGGTTGGGACACGAGGTGTCGGTGTACATGCCCGGGCGCTTGCGCACCGGGTCGAGACCGGTCAGGACCTCGATGGCCGCGGCGTTGTAGCCCTCCATCAGCGCTCCGTGCCGCCGCCGAAGCCGGGTCCGTCACGCTCCTCGGCGATCCCCCCGGGCAGCTGCGCCCGGCGCAGCCGGGCGAGGATCTCGCGCTCGCCGCGCGGGATCGCCTCCTTCTCGCAGAAGAAGTGACGGCGCAGGGTGTCGCGATAGGCGAGCGCCCCGCGCCGCTCGATCTCGCGCCAGCTCGCCACCGGGTAGGAGCGCAGGCGCCCGCCCCGATCGCCGAAGGCGTAGACCTTGACCAGCGGCGGCGCGCAGCGCAGCCCCTCGTAGAAGACGTTGCGGGTACCGCCGCGTGTGCTCAGCACCACCGTGTAGCGGATCACCCCGTCCCTTCCCCGGCGCAGGCTGCGCCGGTCGATCGCCACCTCGTAGGCCGAGTCGAGCAGCACGGCCGGGACCACCACGAGGTCGCCATCGCGGGGCGGAGCGGGGAGCCGCACCTCGCCCTCGCGCCACCCCTCCTCGAGACCCGGCTCCCCGGTCGGAGCGCGCTCCTCGAAGCCGTCGTAGCCGGCGCCCGACGCGATGTGCGCGGCCAGGAACAGCCCCGCGGCGGCGAGGAAGGTCGCGCCGAGACCGATACCGGGGTGCCCCGATGGGCGGTGACGAGGGCTCGCGGGATGGCGTTCGGGCCGCTGCATTTGGCGCTGCAGTGTAACCCCATCGCGGCCGGAATAGGACCCTGCCCTGCTCCGGGCCGGACCCTCAGAAACCACAAGAACTAGGCTGTACTTTCAGCGCAATATTATTATCTTATGAAATATAATTGATATTTTACATTAGATCTTGCGCGAGCACCTCCCGAACCTCCCGGGGCAGCCGGGTGCGATGCTCGTAGGCCGCGTGGGCGATGCCGAGCTCGACCTCGGCGCCGGACTTGAAGTCGGCCCGGGCGCCCTCGGCGAGCTCGAAGCGCAGGAAGTGCACCGCCGAGGTCTTGTCCTGGTCTCCGCGTTCGAGGTCCTCGTCGGCGATCGCCCAGGCCGGCGGATGGCCGGCGACCTGGAGCCAGACCCGGTGCTCGAGCCCGGCGAGCTCGACCAGCCGCCGGCGACGCTCCTGGGCGTCGGTGTACTCGATCATCAGGGTCGCCTTGAGGTTGCCACCGTCCGGGATCAGCGGGTTGTAGGCGGCCAGCTCCTCGGCGATCGCCTCGGGCTCGAAGATCCGCTCGATGCGCAGCATCTCCTGGACCTGGTACTGGATGGTGAGCCGGTCCTCGAAGTAGAGCACCGCGTCGGGCCCGACCGGCACCCGGCGCAGGCGCTTGTGCTCGAGCACCCGGGCACGAAACTCCCGGCGCTCGCGGGCGTAGCGCTCGAGGCTCAGGAGGTCCTCGACACGAAGGGCGTTGGGATTGCTGCTCATCGGGGTTGCTTCCGGGGGGGGGCTAGATGCCGTAGGCGCGGCGCAGCAGGGTCATCGGCGGGACCGCCTCGCTGCCGTCGCCGAGCCCGTGCTGGATGTGACGGCCGGCCATCGCGCAGTCGCTGGTGTAGCAGTCGGCCTTGGCCTCGCGCACCTGGCGCACCACCGGGCGGGCGATCTTCATCGCGATCTCGTGGTACTCGCGCTTGACCGCGTAGGTGCCATCGTGTCCCGAGCAGCGCTCGATCGCCACCACCTCGGTGTCCGGTACCAGCTCGAGCACCTCGCGGGTGCGCGCGCCGATGTTCTGCACGCGCTGGTGGCAGGCGACGTGGTAGGCGACCCGGCCCAGCCGGTTGCGGAAATCGAGCGCCAGCAGCCCCTCGCGGTGGCGCAGCGAGAGGTACTCGAAGGGGTCGAAGAAGGCCGCCGCCACCCGCCGCACCTGCTCGTCGTCGGGAAAGAGCAGCGGCAGCTCCTGCTTGAACATCAGCACGCACGAGGGGATCGGGGCGACCAGGTCCCAGCCCGCCTCGACCCACTCGGCGAGCACCGGGACGTTGACCTCCTTGGCGGCGGCGGCCGCCTCGAGGTCGCCGAGCTCGAGCTTGGGCATTCCGCAGCAGCGCTCGCGGGCGGTGAGGCGCACCGGGATGCCGTTGTGCTGGTAGACCGCGACCAGGTCCTCGCCGAGGCGCGGGTCGTTGTGGTTTCCGTAGCAGGTGGCAAACAGCGCCACCTTGCCGCGGGTCCGCTCGCCGGCGCGGGCCTCGACGGCCTCGCCCGGAACGCCGGGCTCGAGCCGGCGACGCAGGGTGCGGGCGTGGTACTCGGGGAGCAGCGCCTCGCGGTGCACCCCGAGGGTGCGTTCGACGAGCGCGCGCGCGGCGCCGTTGCGATTGGCGGCGTTGACCGCGCCGGCGACCACCGGCAGCGAGGCGAAGCGCCCGACCGCATCGGTCGAGCTCAGCACCCGCTCGCGCAGCGCCGCCCCGCGCTGGCGGTGACGGACCGCCTTGGCGCGCAGCATCAGGTGCGGGAAGTCGACGTTCCACTCGTGCGGCGGCACGTAGGGACACTTGGTGAGGAAGCACATGTCGCACAGGTAGCAGTGCTCGACCACCTTCCAGTAGTCCTCGCGGGCCACCCCGTCGAGCTCCATCGACTCGCTCTCGTCGATCAGGTCGAACAGGGTCGGAAAGGCGTTGCACAGGCTGAAGCAGCGCCGGCAGCCGTGGCAGATGTCGTAGACCCGCTCGAGCTCGGCGAGCAGCGCCTGCTCGTCGTAGAACTCGGGGTCGCGCCAGCCGATCGGGTGGCGGGTCGGCGCCTCGAGGCTGCCCTCGCGGCGCGGCTCGGAGTCGCTCATCTTGTCAGCCCCTTAGCGGGAAGGCGGCCGGCAGGACCCGGGTCCCGCCGGCCCAGCGGCGTCGCGCAGCGGGCCCGGCATCGACCCGCCCGCCGCACGACGCTGGCTCACCGGCCCCTAGGAATCGAGGTTGTCGAGGGCCTTCTGGAAGCGGTTGGCGTGCGAGCGCTCGGCCTTGGCCAGGGTCTCGAACCAGTCCGCGATCTCGTCGAAGCCCTCCTCGCGGGCGGCCTTGGCCATCCCCGGGTACATGTCGGTGTACTCGTGGGTCTCGCCGGCGATCGCGGCCTTGAGGTTGCTCGCCGTGGCGCCGATCGGCAGGCCGGTGGCCGGGTCGCCCACCGCCTCGAGGTACTCGAGATGCCCGTGGGCGTGACCGGTCTCGCCCTCGGCGGTCGAGCGGAACACCGCGGCGACGTCATTGTAGCCCTCGACGTCGGCCTTCTGCGCGAAGTAGAGGTAGCGGCGGTTGGCCTGGGACTCGCCCGCGAAGGCGTCCTTGAGGTTCTGCTCGGTCTTGCTGCCCTTCAGATCCATCGTCATCTGCTCCGTTTGCCATGCCATGGGTGTGGATGAAGCCTGGTGCTCCGCTGGAGCGGCCAGATTATTAGACTTTGTCTAAAGTCTGGCGAGATTATCGATGTCCGTCCCTGCCCTGTCAACCACCGTGCGCCTGGAGTCCTGGTTGACCCTCCCGCGAACCCTCGGGTACGGTACTTTATTCCCGCCGGGGTGAAAACCCGCATTCCCTCCGGGGAGAAGGACGTGACCCGCAAGCTCAAGCCGATCGACTTCGAGAAGGCGCTCGAGGAGCTCGAGCGGCTGGTCGAGCGCATGGAGCAGGGCGAGCTGAGCCTCGAGGAGTCGCTGCGCACCTACGAGCGCGGCATCGAGCTCAGCCGGCGCTGCCAGCGCGCCCTCGAGCAGGCCGAGCAGCGCGTCCGGGTGCTCGCCGAGGATCAGGACCGCGGTGGCGAGCCGGCCCCGGCCGAGAGCAGCGAGGAGCAGCCGTGAGGCGGCGCGCCGGCGCTCGCCCGGCCGGCGGAGGCGGGCCGCGGTGAACGCCCGGGCGGGCGCGGTGGAGGAGCGCATCGGGGCCTGGCGAGCCCGCGTCGAGGCGGCCCTCGACCGCTCGCTGCCGGCCCCCGGAACCCATCCCGCGCGCCTCCACGAGGCGATGCGCTACGCCGTGCTCGGCGGCGGCAAGCGGGTCCGTGCGGTGCTGGTGCACGCCGCAGCGGCCAGCCTCGGGGTCGATCACGGCGGAGTCGACGCGGCGGCCTGCGCGGTCGAGCTGATCCACGCCTACTCCCTGGTCCACGATGACCTGCCCTCGATGGACGACGACGACCTGCGCCGAGGACGCCCGACCTGCCACCGGGCCTTCGACGAGGCCACCGCCCTGCTCGCCGGCGACGCGCTCCAGACCCGCGCCTTCGAGGTGCTCGCCGAGGCGCCGGGGCTCACCGGTGAGCGCCGCGCCGAGATGGTCGCGGTGCTCGCCCGGGCGAGCGGCTCGCGGGGCATGGCCGGAGGCCAGGCCATCGATCTCGAGGCGGTCGGGCGTTCCCTCGATCTCACCGAGCTCGAGTACATGCACATCCTCAAGACCGGGGCGCTGATCCGGGCCAGCGTGCGCCTCGGCGCACTGTGCGCGAGCGAGATCGAGGGGGAGGCTCTCGAGCGCCTCGATCGCTATGCCAAGTGCATCGGGCTGGCCTTCCAGATCCAGGACGACGTGCTCGACGTCGAGGGCGACACCGCGACGCTCGGCAAGCGCCAGGGGGCCGACAGCGCCCGCGACAAGCCGACCTACACCTCGATGATAGGGCTCGCCGCGGCCAAGCGCCGGGCCCGCGAGCTGCACGAGGAGGCCATCGAGTGCCTGGCGCCGTTCGCCGAGGGGGCCGCGGCGCTGCGCTGGCTCTCCGAGTTCATCGTGACCCGCCGCGCCTGAGCGTTTGTGAAAGAATCACGCACCTGCCACCCACACCTCCGGGGCGGGCTGGTGATGGCGCCTCGTGAAAAGACCAAGTAAGCTACTCGGGATTTTGCGGGCGCAAGGCGCCCCTGTCGAGGAACCGCAATGAACGACCACGTATCGCCTCCGGCCGAGCTCGGCGCCGGGTCGCGGATTGCCGACGTGCAGGCGAGCCGCGACCTGCGCCGGATCGCCATCGACAAGGTCGGGATCAAGGGGATTCGCCACCCGGTCCGGGTGCGCGACCGCTCGCAGGGCGAGCAGCACACCATCGCCAGCTTCGACATGTACGTGAACCTGCCCCACGACTTCAAGGGCACCCACATGTCGCGCTTCGTCGAGATCCTCAACCACCACGAGTACGAGATCTCGATCGAGTCGTTCCGGCGCATGATGACCGAGATGACCGAGCTGCTCGAGGCCGAGTCGGGGCACATCTCGATGTCCTTCCCCTACTTCGTGCGCAAGCGCGCCCCGGTGAGCGGCGTCGAGAGCCTGATGGACTACCAGGTGACGCTGATCGGCGAGGCACGTGGCGGCAGGGTGGCGATGACCGTCAAGGTGGTGGTCCCGGTGACCAGCCTCTGCCCCTGCTCGAAGGAGATCTCGGACTACGGGGCCCACAACCAGCGCTCGCACGTCACCGTGCAGGCCCGCACCCAGGGATTCGTGTGGATCGAGGAGATCATCGACATCGTCGAGTCGCGGGCCTCCTGTGCGCTCTACGGCCTGCTCAAGCGCCCCGACGAGAAGTACGTGACCGAGCGCGCCTACGATCACCCCAAGTTCGTCGAGGACATGGTCCGCGACGTCGCCGCGGTGCTCAACCAGGACCCCCGCTTCGTCGCCTACGTGGTCGAGTCGGAGAACTTCGAGTCGATCCACAACCACTCGGCCTACGCCTGCATCGAGCGCGACAAGACGCTCGACTGAGCGCGCCCGGTGGTGTAGATCGAGCAGCAGGCAGGCCGCGCGGCGGGCGCCGCCGAGGAACCCGGGCATGGCCAGGCGTATCGCGATCGTCGAGGACGAGCCGGCGATTCGGGCCAACTACCTCGAGGCCCTGCGCCGCCAGGGCTACGAGGTCAGCGGCTTCGGCGGGCGGGGCGAGGCGATGCGCGCCTTTCGCGAGCGGCTCCCCGACCTGGTGGTGATCGACATCGGGCTCGGCGAGGAGGCCGAGGGCGGCTTCGACCTGTGCCGCGAGCTGCGCGCGCTCTCGCCCACCGTGCCGATCCTCTTCCTGACCGCCCGCGACAGCGAGATCGACACCGTCTCCGGGCTGCGCCTCGGCGCCGACGACTACCTCAGCAAGTCGATCAGCCTGACCCAGCTCCTGGCGCGCATCGCCGCCCTGTTCCGGCGGGTCGAGGCGCTGAGCGGCGCCACCGGCGAGGGGCGCAGGCTCGAGCGCGGCCCGCTGGTGCTCGACGAGGATCGCCTCGAGGCGAGCTGGCGCGGAGTGCCGCTCGGGCTGACCGTGACCGAGTTCTGGCTGGTCCACGCGCTGGCCCGCCGGCCGGGCCACGTGCGCAGTCGCGACCAGCTCATGGACGCGGCACACCTCCAGGTCAGCGAGGCCACCATCACCTCCCACGTCAAGCGCATCCGCCGCAAGCTCGAGGCCGTCGACCCGACCTTCGAGGCCATCGAGAGCGTCTACGGCACCGGCTACCGGTGGCGCTAGCGTCCCGGGGTGACCCGTGCGGCTGCGCACCCAGCTCCTGCTCGCGGCGATCCCGCTGCTCGCCATCCCGCTGGTCGGGTACCGCTCGCTCGGCGAGATGGAGCGCTTCCTGCGCGAGGGGCTGGAGCGCTCGGTGGCGGAGGCCGCCCGAGCCCTGGCCGGCGCCCTGCACGAGCGGCGCGACCTGCTCGATCCGCTGCTCGCCGCCGGGGCCGACGCCGGCGCGATCTACGTTCACCGCCTCGAGCGGCCGGTCGCGATCGACGGCTACGGCGAGGACTGGGGGGGGCTGCGGGCCCGGGCGCGGGTTCTGGCCGGTAGCGAGCCGGCGCGGCTGCTCGCCGGGCTGCGCGGCGACCACCTCTACCTCTGGGTCGAGGTCGACGACCAGCGCGTCGTCCACGTGCCCGCGGGCGCGCCGGACTCGCCGTACGGCGATGCGCTGCTGCTGGTGCTCGCCGACCAGGGCGGTCAGGCTCGCCGCTACCGGCTCGCCACCCCCGCGCCCGGCTGGGTCAATGCCCGCCGGCTGAGCGCAGGCCGGGCCACCATCGAGCCGCGGATCCGCGCCGAGTGGCAGGACCGGGCCGGCGGCTTCGCGGTCGAGGTGCGCCTGCCGCGCTCGCTGGCCGCCGGCGGGCTGGCGGTGGCCGTATACGACAGCGACGGGCCGCGCCAGGTCGCCCGCCGGGTGGCCGGAGACCCGGACGCGCCCGCCCCGCTCATCTATCCGTCGGCGCTGCTCGAGGGGGTCATCGAGAGCCTCGGCCGCAGTCCCGGGCGGCGCATCCGGATCATCGATCGCGAGGGGCGGGTCCTTGCCCGCGGCGGCTCGCTGGAGCGCCGCGCGGTGCCGCCCGAGGAAGGTCCCTTGCTCGCCCCGCTCGGCCTGCTGCTGCCTGGCGCCGGCGAGGCCCCGGAGCCGGAAGGCGGCGGACCGCTGGCCGGGGCCGAGGTCGATGCCGCGCTGGCCGGGGAGCCGGCGGTCGCCTGGCGCCGGCGCGGCGAGCGGGGCGCGGGCCGGGTGCGGGCCGCTCACCCGATCTGGGTGGCGGGGCGGGTGGTCGGGGCGGTGGTCGTCGAGGAGAGCGGCGCCGGCATGCAGGCGCTGCGCCGGCGCGCCCTGGTCCGGCTGTTCGACACCTCGCTGCTGGTCTACGCGGCGGCGGCCGCCTCCCTGCTCGGCTTCGCGGCGCTGCTCACCTGGCGGATCCGGCGGCTGCGCGACCGGGCGGCGGCGGCATTCGACGCCCGCGGGCGACGGGTCGGCACCCTGGCGCCCTCGCCGGCGCGCGACGAGCTCGGCGATCTGGCCCGCGCCCTGGCCGCGGCGATGGCCCGGATCGGCGGCTACACCGACTACCTCGAGCAGCTCGCCCGGCGCCTCTCCCACGAGCTCCGGACGCCGCTGGCGGTGGTTCGCTCCTCGCTCGATGCGCTTGCCGACGAGGACCGGCGCGCCGCCCGCTCGCCCTACCTCGAGCGGGCCCGCGGCGGCATCGACCGGCTCGAGTCGACGCTGACCCGGATGAGCGAGGCGGCGCGCCTCGAGCACACCCTCGAGGATGCCGAGCGCCAGCGTTTCGATCTCCGCGAGCTGCTCGAGGCCGCGGTCGCGGGCTATGCCCAGGCCTGGCCGGAGCCCGGCTTCCGGCTCTCCGTGCCCGCCGAGCCGTGCCCGATCGAGGCCTCGGGAGAGCTGCTGGTACAGATGCTCGACAAGCTGGTCGAGAACGCCCGCGACTTCCACCGCTCGGGCGCCCCGATCGACATCGAGCTGCAGATCGCCGGGCGGCGCTACCGCCTCGCGGTGCGCAACCGTGGCACGAGGCTGCCCGAGCGGATGCGCGGGCGGCTGTTCGACTCGCTGGTCTCGGTGCGTGACGCCACGGCCGCCACTCCCCACCTCGGTCTCGGGCTGCATGTCGTGCGCCTGATCGCCGAGCACCACGGCGCCACGGTGAGCCTCCATGACCTCGCGGGAAGTGCCGGCGTGGAGGCCCTGGTATGCCTGCCCCGGCAGGACGCCTAGCCCGCATATCTCACCGATGCGCGAAGCGAGGGTGCCGGCCAGCCCGAGCGGGCGCGGCGCCCGGATCGGCGCCCGCGAGAGGCGCGGCCGAGCCGGGCGGAGCGAGCGCGGATTGGCGGCCCCGGGCGTCGCCCGGCAGAAGCGGCGGAGCGCACGCCGCGGGGATCGGCCGGTGGCGTCAGGCCCCGGCAGTTTGGTAACGTTTCGCCCGCCTCGCTCAGCGCCGCCCGCGGCCGCGGTTCGACCAGCGATGCGGGTCAGCTCGGCGATGGCTAAGGGAAACCGGGACCGTGCCGATATCCCCGACATCGGGCCAGGGAGAACGGATCAGGTGAGGAGCCTCCCGCGATCGTGGCGCAGCGCCGCCCTCGTGCTCTTGCTCGGCGCGGTGACCGGCTGCGCGAGCGTGCCCGGCGGTCCGGACGACCCGCTCGAGGGGTTCAACCGCGGGGTCTACGCGTTCAACCGCGACCTCGACCGGGCGCTCTTCAAGCCGGTCGCCGAGGGCTACCGTGCGCTGACCCCGGACCCGATCGAGGATGCGGTTCGCAACTTCTTCGCCAACCTCCGCGATGCCATCACGGCCGCCAACAGCCTGCTGCAGCTCAAGCTGACCCGGGCGCTCGAGGATGCGGCGCGGGTCACCTTCAACACCACCCTGGGGCTCGGCGGGCTGATCGATCTGGCCTCCGACCTCGGTCTCGAGCGCCACGACGAGGACTTCGGGCAGACGCTGGGGTACTGGGGGATCGACAGCGGCCCCTACCTGGTGCTGCCGATCCTCGGCCCGAGCTCGATACGCGACGGGCTCGGCAAGCTCGTCGACCTCGCGCTGCTCGACCCGTTGCGCGAGCTCGACGACGTCGCGGCCCGCAACGCGCTCTACGTCGGGCGCGGCATCGACGCCCGCGCCGGCCTGCTCAAGGGCGAGCGGGTGCTCGAGCAGGCCGCCCTCGACGAGTACAGCTTCGTTCGCGACGCCTACCTGCAGCGCCGCCGCTACCTGATCCGGGACGGCGGGTCCGAGTAGCCACCCGCTCCCTCCTCAGTCGTGCTCCTTGGCCGCCCGCCAGAGCGCCTCGAGCGCCTCCGGGGAGCGGCCGGCGAGCGGCTCCCGGGCGGCCTTCGCGGCTCGCTCCATGGCCCGGAAGCGGCGCTCGAACTTGGCGTTGGCGCCGGCCAGCGCGAGGTCCGGATCGACGGCCAGGTGGCGGGCCAGATTGACCACCGTGAACAGCAGATCGCCGAGCTCGGCGCCGGGATCGCCGTCCCCATCGACAAGCGCCTCGCGCAGCTCGGCGAGCTCCTCCTCGAGCTTGGGCAGCACCGCGGTGGGCCGCTCCCAGTCGAAGCCGACCCGGGCCGCGCGGCGCTGCAGCTCGAGCGCGCGGCGCAGCGGCGGCATCCCGCCGCCGACCCCGTCGAGGGCGCTGGCGCCACCCGCCGCGCCGCGCTCGCGGGCCTTGTGCTCCTCCCAGCGCCGGCTCTGGGCGGCGGCATCGGCGACCTGCTCGCCGGCGAACACGTGCGGATGGCGTCGTACCATCTTCTCGACCAGGGTCGCAGCGACGTCGGCGAGATCGAAGTCGCCCTGCTCCTCGGCCATCCGGGCGTGAAACAGGACCTGGAAGAGCAGGTCGCCGAGCTCCTCGCGCAGCGCCGCCCGGTCGCCGCGCGCGATCGCCTCGGCCACCTCGTAGGCCTCCTCGATGGTGTACGGGGCGATGCTCTCGAAGCTCTGCTCGAGATCCCACGGGCAGCCCCGCTCGGGGTCGCGCAGCGCCGCCATCATGGCCACCGCTTGATCGATCGCGTCACGACTCATCGCAGCTCCTGGTCCGTGTGTCCCGCCCGCCACGGGCCGCGGGCACCGTTCCAGCCATCCCGGGAGGGCCAGCTCCCGGCGCCCTCGCCGTGCCCCGCTCCGGGCACCCGGCGCCGCGACGCGGTCTCGACGCCCTCGCCTCGCGCGCCGGCAGGAGATGGGCGGGCGGGACCGCCCGGCCGCCGGAGCCGCGGCCGATCTTGCCATCTCCGGCGCGCTGCGGGATCCTGCACCGATGCGGGCTCGGCTTCTAGCGGCGGTTGCCGCGCTGCTGCTCGCCGCCGCCGCCGGGGCCGCGGGCAAGGAGCCTCGACCCGCCGGCCCGGCGGCCGATGAGCGGAGCGCGTTCCTGGCCGCGCTGGCGGCGCTGCGGCGCGGCGAGCGGGCGCGCTTCGAGCGGCTGCGCGATGCGCTGGCCGGCTATCCGCTCCACCCCTACCTGGTCTTCACGGACCTCGGCCGGCGAATCCGCCAGGCGCCGGAGGCCGAGCTCGAGCGCTTCATCGACACCTGGCGCGACAGCCCGCTGGGCGAGCGCCTGCGGGCGCGCTGGCTCACGGTGCTCGCCCGCCAGGGGCGCTGGAGGCGCTTCCTCGAACACTACCGGGACGGTCTAGGGACCCGGCTGCGCTGCCAGCACGCCCGCGCCCTGATCGAGACCGGCGAGCGGGCGCGCGGCTTCGCCGAGGTCGAGGCGCTGTGGCGGGTCGGGCGCTCGCAGCCGAGCGAGTGCGACCGGCCGTTCGCCGCCTGGCGGGCCGCGGGCAGGCTGACCGCCGAGCTCGCCTGGGAGCGGGCGGCGCTGGCCATGCGCGCCGGCAAGCCACGGCTCGCCCGCTACCTGCGCCGATTTCTGCCGCCTGCCGAGCGGGCCCTGCTCGGAGTCTGGCTCGAGCTGCGCCGCGAACCGCGCCGTGCCGCTCGGCTGCTCGCCGCGCCGGGCCCGCCGGCGCGGCGCGAGGCGGCGCTGATCGACGTCGTCCGGCGCCTCGCCTGGCGAGACGCCCGGCGAGCCGTGGCGCTGTGGGAGGAGCTGGCGCCGCGCGCGCGCTGGCAGCCGGCGACCGTGCGCGAGGTCCGGCGCGCCCTCGCCGTGGGGCTGGCCCGGCGCGGGGCCGCCGAGGCGCTGTCGTGGTTCGACCGCCTCGCCGCCGAGGACCTCGATGAGCGCACCCGCGCCTGGGCGGTGGTGCTCGCCGCCCGGCTCGGCCGCTGGTCGCGGGTGCTCGCCGAGATCGAGGCCCTCGGCGAGGAGAGCGCTGCGCGCCCGCGCTGGCGCTACTGGCAGGCCCGCGCCCTCGAGGCGCTCGGCCGCGCCCGCGAGGCCCGCGCCCGCTACGCCGCGCTCGCCACCGAGCGCAGCTACTACGGGTTTCTGGCAGCCGACCGGATCGGCGCCGCCTACGCGATCCGCTCCCGCCCGCTGGCCGTCGACCAGACCCTGCTCGCCGAGCTCGAGCACCACCCGGGGCTGGCCCGTGCCCGCGAGCTGCGCGCCCTGGGCTGGTACGTCGACGCGCGCCGCGAGTGGCGCTTCGCCACCACCGCCATGAGCCGCGAGCAGCGCCTTGCGGCCGCCGCCCTCGCCCACCGCTGGGGATGGCACGGGCGCACCATTCTCACGCTCGCCGGTGCCCGGGCGTTCGATGACCTCGAGATGCGCTTCCCGCTCGCCCACCGCACCCTGGTCGAGCGCGCCGCCCGCCGCCAGCGCCTCGATCCGGCCTGGCTGTTCGCGGTGATCCGCCAGGAGAGCGCCTTCATCGCCGATGCCCGCTCGCCCAAGGGGGCGTTGGGGCTGATGCAGATCATGCCCCGTACCGGCCGACACATCGCCCGCCGGATCGGCGAGCGGCCGCCAGCGCGCGCCGCGCTGCTCGAGCCGGCCACCAGCATCCGCCTCGGCAGCGCCCACCTCCGGGAGCTGCTCGACCGGGTGGCCGGAAGCGCCCTGCTCGCCAGCGCCTCGTACAACGCCGGGCTGGCCCGGGTCCGCGGCTGGCTTCCCGAGCGCGGCTCGCTGGCCGCCGACCTGTGGGTCGAGTCGATCCCGTTCGGCGAGACCCGCGAGTACGTCCGCCGGGTGCTCGCCTACACCGCGGTCTATCAGCACCGCCTGGGCCGCCGGCCCGAGCGGCTGAGCGCGCGCATGGCACCGATCAGCGCGGCGGCAGCGGGCGCCTGGCTGGCCGCCGCCACCGGCGCTCAACCGAGCAGGGCGAGCAGCTCGTCGAGGTAGCGGCGCGCGCTGGCAGCGATCCCGGGGCAGCTGCTCTCGCGGGGACCGGCGACGTTGAGCACCGCGACCCGGTGGCGTGCGATCCATTCGGCCAGCGCGGCGGCCGGCTCCGGGTCACGCAGATCCACCACCCGGCACGGCCGGGCGTGCTCGCGGGCCAGGCGGACGGTCAGCGCGGTGCCGCCGCTCGGGGTCCCCCGGGTGAGCACCAGGGTGGCATCGGCTGCCAGGACGTTGGCGAGGGTCCGTTCGGCGTAGCCCGGGCTCGCGGTCTCGCGCAGCGGGTAGCGCCGGTCGATCGGACCGTCCTCGGCGCGCCGGCCGCGCGGGCACCAGCCGCCGCAGGCCATCCCGGCGGCCAGCGCGGCGTCGAGCGCGGCTCGATCGACTCCGCTCTGTCCGCCCGAGATCACCCGCAGCCCCGGGCGGCTCCGGTCGCCACCGCGGGGCCGCGGCCGGGCGCTCACCGGGCGAGCGGCGCCGTCCGGGCCGTGCAGCTCAGGAACAGGTGGCCCTGGCGAGTGCAGAAGTGCAGCCACTTGTGAAGGAAGCGGTTCATTGCCCAGCGCCGCTCGAGCTCGGGCATCCGCCCGCGCCGCCAGGGGCGGATCCAGCGCACCGGGCGGCGCCGGTGGTGGCTGAGGATCTCGGCGGCCCGCACGTCGTGGTAGACGCAGATCCGGGCGTTCGGCTCGAGGGTGTAGTGGCTCTCGTCGTCGAAGCGGTAGCTCAGGGCCACCATGGTGGTGTACTTGTGGCGCTCGAGCACGCTGAGGTAGAGGTCGAGCGCACCCGAGACCCGCGAGACCACCGTGCCGTCGAGCGCCTCGAGATCGGGGGCCAGGCGCAGCAGGCGCGCGTAGTTGCCCTCGTAGAGCGCGATCAGCGCCCCGAGGTCGTGGCGCAGGTAGCGCACCAGGCTCTGTGAAAGCACCGTCTCCACGGGGCGAATGGTAAAGAAGAGGCCCAGGGCGCGCCAGGCACCGTGGCCGGCGCTCGGCCGGCTCCCGCGACGGCTGCCCGGCCGGTTATCATCGGGCGTCACGCTCGCCTGGCTCGCCGGGCAGGAGAAGCCGATGTCGCTCACCCCCTCGACCATGCCCGCGCTGGGCAGCCCGGCCCCCGATTTCCAGCTCCCCGACACCGCAGGGCGGACGGTCGCGCTCGCCGACCTCGCCGCCGCCCCGGGGCTGGTGGTCGCCTTCCTGTGCAACCACTGCCCCTATGTCAAGCACATCCGTGGCGGGCTGGCCTCCTTCGCCCGGGACTACCGCCCGCGCGGCATCGCCGTGGTCGGGATCAACGCCAACGATCCGGACAGCCACCCCGAGGATGCCCCGGGGCGGATGGCTGCCGAGGCGGCCGCTGCCGGCTACGAGTTTCCCTACCTGTTCGACGCGACCCAGCAGGTGGCGCGAGCCTATCGGGCCGCCTGCACCCCCGACTTCTTCCTCTACGACGGCGAGCGGCGGCTCTTCTATCGCGGTCAGTTCGACGCCAGCCGTCCGGGCAACGGGCTGCCGGTGACCGGGGCCGACCTGCGTGCGGCGGCCGACGCCCTGCTCGCCGGTGCCGCGCCGCCGGCCGAGCAGCATCCCAGCGTGGGCTGCAACATCAAGTGGCGGCCCGGCAACGAGCCCGATTACTGAGAGTTTGTGAAAAAATCGCCCGCCTGCTGCGGGCGCCCCTGGTCACCCCGG
>CAZRGU010000007.1:0-31847 GCA_964599705.1 uncultured Ectothiorhodospiraceae bacterium
TTCCGCGGAAGTATTTTCGCGAAGATGGAATTCCGACGTTCATTACGAAACGGGGTGAGTTTGACGATAGCGTCATTGGGTCGCAGTTCATAATGAAATCTACACATAGCTCAATTCCTCCGCGATATTTTGATATGGAGAAACGATCAATCTCCATAATCGATCGCGAAACGGAAACCATTCTTGGAGAATTCATCTCCTTTTCTGGCGGAAGAAGCTGGGTATTTAAGTGGACACTCGGCAGCGAAGGAGGAGGATGCGAGCTTCCTCCCGACATGGTCTATCCATTGATCCGCGGAATATTTACGGTGGGTAACGAGGGCGGAGAGGTAATTCACGATGGCTAACGTTGGATCGTTATCATTGGCTGCGGACGCTTCTCTTGCTTCTTATGCAGAAGATCTGGCGCCGGGAACTCCCCCTAGAAGTGCTGTTGAACAACTCAAGAATAGATCAGCGGGAATGGCCGAAACCCAGGCGTTTCACTTCGCCTACAATACCGACATTCTCGCCTTCACCTCCGGATTGCCTTCAGGGTTCTCTGCCGCCGTATTCAGTCAGCGTATCAATGGAGCTAGTGAGCCCCTGCTGGTGCTCGCCATCCGGGGCACCGAGCTGCCTCCATATGACCCATTCGGGGATTTCTATCCAGACATCTCCACGGACCTGGGCGCGATTCTCCACGACGGCATCGCCACCCGTCAGGTCATCGACTTGTTCAATTTCTACCAGCGCCTGACCGCTCACGCGGGCGACACCGTCGTCCAGTACGCCTACAGCCCGGAGGTGGTGACCCTCGACGAGCCTCCGCAGGTCGAGCCCGCCACGGTTCGCTTCACCACCTTCACCGCTACCGAGGACGGGGTGCTCGCCGGGAAGCGGTTCGTGGTCACCGGGCATTCGCTCGGCGGGCACCTCGCCCTGGCGCTGAGCCGGCTCGCGCCGGCGAGCATCGACGAGGTGGTCACCTTCAACGCGCTGCCGTTCGACCACCCGGATAGCGAAGCGCTCAGCGAGAGCTTCTACGCGCTCGTGCGCGACGCGGAGATCCGCGCCACCGGCAGCTCGCAGGTCGCCTCCGGCTATGACACCTCGTCGATCACCAACGTGGTGACCGAGAAGGACGTGATCCACGACCTGGGCACACTGCCGGGCCCCCAGGTCACCCTCTTCAGTGAGGCCGGCAACTGGCTCACCGCCCACCGGATCGCCGGCATGACCGACACGCTGGCGGTCGCCGCGCTGCTTGCCGACCTCGACCCTAGCATGACCCTCGAACGGAGCAACGCGATTCTCGCGGCTGCCGCCAACCAGCGGCGGAACAGTCTGGCGAGCGTGGTCAACGCGGTCGGCGATCTGTTCGAGACCGGCTCGCCGGTGATGGCGAAGGACCGTGACGGCCTGCACGCCCGGATCCTCGCCCTGCGCGGGGGTGCGAGGAACGACGAGGGCAATCCGATCCCGGCAAGCGCTGCGTTTCAGGATGCCAAAGGTACGCTGCAGGTGGTGGATCTGGCGCGCACGGGCAACGGCTTCGACCTGGCGGCCGCCGCCCGCGGTGAGATGGCCTACCGCTACGCGCTGCTCCACCTGAACGGCTTCGCGCTGCTCGGCAACGACGCGATCTACGCGCCGCACAACCTGAACGGCGAGCTCGAGACCGGGCGATTCTCGGATGCCTGGCTGCGCGATCGGGCCGCGTTCCTCGACGTGCGGCTGCGGCTCGCGGTGGCCGACGCGACGGTGCTCGACGGGGCGAGCGAGGACATCACCTATGTCGACCAGCGCAGCGGGCTGGTGCTCGAGCAGTTCGACGCGGTCGACTCGCCGGGAATCGACCCGACCCGCTACGTCTTCGGAACCGACGACTCCGATTGGATCAACGGGGCGGGAGGCAACGACCGGCTCTACGGCGACTCGGACGCCGACCTGCTCTCCGGCGGAGCCGGCGACGACTGGATCGAGGGCGGGGAGGGGCGCGACCTCATCGACGGCGGCCCCGGCGACGATCGGCTCGACGGCGGCGACGGACAGGACCGCTACCTGGTCCGCACCGGGAGCGGCAACGACACGATCCACGATGCGGACGGGACCGGTGCGATCTTCTTCGACCGGGGCGCCGGGCGTCTGCTGCCGATCACCGGCGGGCAGCGCGAGGGCAGCGGCGACACCTATCGGAGCATCGATGGCTCGGTGAGCTACTCGTGGAGCGGCAACCCCGGGGACGACCTGGTGGTCTCGTTCGGCGCCCGTGGGGACACGGTCACGGTCAGCGGCTTCGAACAGGGCCGGCTCGGCATCGTCCTGCTCGACGCCCCCACGCCCGATCCCGATCTGGTGATCAACGGCGATCGCCAGCCGATCGACATCCAGCCGGCGACCCCCGGCCTGCAGATCGGCTACGACTCGCTCGGCAACGTGCTCGTCGACCCGGACACGGTAGCGTTCCGCGCCGACACGCTGATCGGTGGGGCGGACGCCGAGATCATCCGTGCCGGGCAGCGCGACGACGTGGTCACCGCGGGCGCCGGCAACGACCTCGTGGAAGGAGGGGCGGGCAGCGACATCATCACCGGCGAGAGTGGCGACGACCGGCTGTTCGCGGGGAGCGAGGCCGATCTGGCGGGCCTGTTCGACAGCGACGACCAAGCCCCCGGCGCGACCCGCGACTGGCTGGCGGGCGGGGCCGGCGATGACCTCCTCGGCGGCAGCGACGGCGACGACGGGCTGTCCGGCGGAGCCGGGGACGACCTGATCGCCGGCGGAGCCGGCGACGACAACCTCTTCGGCGATGCCGACTGGGTGGCGCTGTCGACCGACTGGTCGTTCACCGAAGGGCCCGACGGTGGCCGGGTCTTCAGCGGGGTCATCGGCAACCCCGCGCCCGCGGGCGCGGGCGCCGACCTGCTCGATGGCGGCGGCGGGGACGATCATGTCTGGGCCGGTCCCGGGGCGGACACCGTGAGCGGTGCCGGCGGTGACGACGTGCTGCTCGGCGAGGCCGGCGATGACCAGGTCGCCGGCGGCAGCGGCGACGACCGGATCTACGGCGACGGGGCGGCGGTCGCACCCGGCGAGCACGGCGACGACCTCCTCGACGGTGGCGACGGCAACGACGTGATCGTCGGCGGTGGCGGCAGCGACATCATCCTCGCCGGAGCCGGCGACGACCAGGTCCTCGCCGACCAGAACGGGCTCGATGCCGCCTTCCACGGCAACGACATCGCCGACGGCGGGCCCGGCGACGACCTCCTGATCGGCGGCGGCGGATCGGACGTGCTCTCGGGAGGGGACGGCGACGACCGGATCGACGGCGACGCGGCGGATCTCGACGCCGCCGACCACGGCGACGACACCATCGACGGCGGCCCCGGGGCCGACACGCTGTTCGGCTCCGGGGGCGATGATCGCCTCGACGGCGGCGAGGGCGACGATGCCCTCTACGGCGATGCCGCAGGGATCGACCCGATCTACCAGGGCGACGACATCCTCGCCGGCGGACCCGGTGACGACCTGCTGGTCGGGGGCGGGGGCGACGACGTCGCCGACGGCGGCGAGGGCGCGGACCGGATCGACGGCGACGCCGCCGATCTCGCAGCCGCCGATCACGGCGATGACTTCCTCGACGGCGGCGCCGGGCCGGACGCCATCTGGGGCAGCGGCGGCAGTGACGTGCTGCTCGGCGGCCCCGGCGACGATCGGCTCTACGGCGACGGTGCATCGATCGAGACCGCCTACCACGGCGACGACTACCTCGACGGTGGGGAGGGCGACGACCTGCTGGTCGGCGATGGCGGCGGCGACATCCTCGCCGGCGGTCCGGGCGATGACCGGCTCGAGGGCGACGCCCCGACCCTCGACGGCGCGCTCCACGGCGCCGATGCGCTCTACGGGGAGGCGGGCGACGACGAGCTGACCGGCTCGGGCGGTGACGACCTCCTCGATGGCGGCGACGGCGACGATCGCCTCTACGGCGACTCGAGCGCCGTCGATCCGGCCTTCCACGGTGACGACGTGCTGGCCGGCGGCGCCGGCAACGACCTCCTGGTCGGCGGCGGCGGCAGCGACCTGCTCGCCGGGGGCAGCGGCGACGACCGGCTCGCCGGCGACTCCGCGGACACGCCGCTGGCCTTCCAGGGCGACGACTACCTCGATGGCGGCAGCGGCGATGACTACCTCGACGGCGGCGCCGGGGCCGACGTCCTCGGCGGCGGGATCGGCGACGACACCCTCGACGGCGGAGCGGGCGACGACCGGCTCGCCGGGGGCGACGGCGCGGACTGGCTGCGCGGCGGCGACGGCGCGGACGCCCTCGACGGGGGAGCCGGGCCGGACCTGCTCGAGGGCGGAGCCGGCGACGACACCCTCGAGGGTGGCCCCGGCCAGGACGTGTTCGTCTATCGGCGCGGCGACGGGGTCGACGAGATCCGCGACGGCGGCAGCAACACGCTGCGCTTCGGCGCCGGGATCGCGCTCGCCGACCTGAGCCTCGGGCTCGGCTCGCTGGCCATCCGGATCGGCGACGGCGGCGATGCCGTGCACATCGCCGGCTTCGACCCGGACGACCCGCTGGCCCCGATCGGGGTGGATCGCTTCGAGCTCGCCGACGGCACCACCCTCGACTACGCCGGGCTGCTCGCCCTCGGCTTCGACCTCCAGGGCACTCCCGGGGACGACCGGATCGACGGCACCGCCCTGGTCGATCGAATCGACGGGCTGGCCGGCGACGACCTGCTGCGCGGCAAGGCCGGTGACGATGTCCTGGCGGGCGGCGGCGGCGCCGATCGGCTCGAGGGCGGCCCCGGCAACGACCGGCTCGACGGTGGGCCCGGCGCCGACACCCTGCGTGGCGGCCCGGGCGATGACGTCTACCTCGACCTGGAGCCGGGCGACGTCGTGGTCGAGCTCGCCGGTGAGGGGCACGACCGGATCGAGAGCGCCACCTCCCTGACCCTGCCCGACGGCGTCGAGGATCTGTGGCTCACCGGATCGGGCGACACCGCCGCCACCGGCAACGCGCTCGCCAACGAGCTGCGCGGCAACGCCGGCGCCAACACGCTCGCCGGGCGAGAGGGTGACGACCGGATCCTCGCCGGCGCCGGCGATGACCTCCTCGCAGGCGGCGCCGGCGACGACCTCCTCGACGGGGGAGCGGGCGACGACCTCCTCGACGGGGGAACCGGCGCGGACCGGATGAGCGGCGGGACGGGCGACGACACCTACCGGGTCGACGAGGCCGGCGACGTGGTCATCGAGCGCCCCGGCGAGGGACGCGACGAGGTGCGCGCCTCGGTGAGCCTGGCGCTGGCGGCCAACGTCGAGGACCTCATCCTGCTCGGCAGCGCGGCCCTCGAGGGCCGCGGCAACCGGCTCGACAACGTCATCGTCGGCAACGACGGCGCCAACGTCCTGCACGGGCTGGACGGCAGCGACGAGCTCGCGGGCGGCGCCGGCGCGGACTGGCTCGACGGGGGCCGCGGTGCCGACCGGATGCGCGGCGGAACGGGCGATGACAGCTACCGCGTCGATCACCCCTTGGACCGGGTCGTCGAGCAGCCCGGCGAGGGGGACGACACCGTCCTGGCCACGGTCAGCTACACGCTGCCCGCCGAGGTCGAGCGGCTGGTGCTGCTCGGCACCGCGCTTGCCGGCACCGGCAACGCGCTCGCCAACACCCTGACCGGCAACGCGCTGGCCAACCTGCTCGACGGCGCGGCCGGCGCCGACACCCTGATCGGCGCGGAGGGCGACGACCTCTACCGGGTCGACGACTCGGCCGATCAGATCATCGAGCGGCCCGGCCAGGGTCACGACACGGTGACCAGCAGCGCGACCTTCGCCCTGCCCGAGGCGGTCGAGGACCTGACGCTCAGCGGAAACGCCGCCATCGACGGCACCGGCAACGCCCTTGCCAACCGGATCCGCGGCAATGACGCGGCCAACCGGCTCGCCGGGCTGGGCGGCGACGATCTGCTCGAAGGCGGGGCAGGCGCCGACATCCTCGAGGGCGGGGCGGGCGCCGACGAGCTCGACGGCGGCGCCGGCGACGATCGCCTGCTCGGCGGACCGGGCGATGATCGTTACCGCGTCGACAGCGCGGCCGATCAGGTCGTCGAGGCCCCCGGCGAGGGACACGACACGGTGGCGAGCGAGGTCTCGTTCGCGCTTCCGGCCGAGGTCGAGGACCTCGAGCTGACCGGCTTCGCGCCGATCGCAGGCACCGGCAACGCGCTCGCCAACCGGCTGATCGGAAATCCCGCAGCCAACCGGCTCGCGGGCGGCGCCGGCGACGACTGGCTCGACGGCGGCCCCGGCGCCGACCTCCTCAGCGGCGGCCCCGGCGACGACCACTACCGGCTCGACGATCCCGGAGACTGGGTGCTCGAGGCGCCCGGCGAGGGACACGACAGCGTCGAAGGCTCGGTGAGCCTGCTACTGCCCGACGCCGTCGAGGACGGGCGGCTGACCGGGCTCGCTCCGCTGGCGGCCACCGGCAACGCCCTGGCCAACACCCTGACCGGAAACGACGCCGACAACGTGCTCGCCGGGCTCGCCGGCGACGACGTGATCGACGGCGCCGCCGGCGCCGACTGGATCAGCGGCGGCGACGGCGATGACCGGCTCTACGGCGGCGACGACCCGACGGTGCTGCTCAGCGACTATGAGCGCCTGCTCGCCCTCAGCTACTTCCGCAACGACGACTGGCTCGAGGGCGGGGCCGGCAACGACCGCATCGACGGCGGCTCGGGCGATGACATGATCTTCGGCGGGCCCGGCGACGACGACCTCTACGGCGGCGACGACGGCACCGGCCTGGTGATCGTCGACGACCGCCCGCCCGGCGACGAGGGCGGCATGCCTCCCCTGCCGCCAGGGCTCCCCTCCACCAACTTCGACTGGATCGACGGTGGCCCGGGCGATGACCGCATCGACGGCGGCTCGGATGTCGACCTGCTCTTCGGAGGCGAGGGCCGCGACTTCCTGATCGGCGGAAGCGGCGGGGACCTGCTCGACGGGGGTGCCGGGATCGACACGCTGCTCGGCGGGACCGGCAACGACTTCTACGCCGTCGACGGCTACGCCGTGACGGTCGAGCCGCCGCCAGGAGACGGCCCGGGCGGCGACCCGGGGCAGCCGAGCCCGGCGAGCCGGCTCGCCGCCCTGCTCGAGGCGCTGCGCACCCCGCCGCCCGGCGGCGGGTACAACGTGATGGTGGATCCCGGCCCGGGTCCTCATCCCTCGCCGGGTGACGATGACGACGAAGACGAAGATCGCGACCCTGCGTGCGCCGAGGACGGTCACGGCGAGCACGAGGCGGGCGGCCAAGACCGCGACGAGGGGCACGAGGAGGCCCGGCGCCGCGCCCGGCGACACGGCGTGCGGCACCAGGACGAGGACGACGACCGCGAGGAGGGACAAGACCCCGCGCGCGGCTCGCACCGGCGGACTCCGCCGGGCAAGGAGGACGACGAACACCGGCACCACGGCGAGGAACGCCGCCAGAGCGAGCATCCGGCGCGCCACCACGAGGAGGCGCCCGGCGAAGGGCGCCAGGCGCGCGGCGAGCACGACGAGGACCACGACGAGTGCGCCTCGGGCGAGAGGCGGCACGGCGAGGGACACTCGGTGGGCGAGGACGACCAGCGCCCGGGCGAGGAGCACGACCCGCTGCGCTACCGCCGCTACGCGCCGATCGGCGACGACCTCGACCTGACGCCGGCGCCAGGCGGGGGCAGCGGCGCGCCAGGCGGGCCGCGGGTCGTCTACGTCACCGACGAGGTGATCGAGCAGCCCGGAGAGGGCATCGACTACGTGGAGGCACTGATCACCTACACCCTGACGCCGAATGTCGAAGGGCTGGTGCTCGGCGCGGCAGGACCCCAGGACGGCACCGGCAACGCCGGCGACAACCTCATCCAGGGCAACGCCTGGGCCAACGTGATCGACGGCGGCGCCGGTGCCGACACGCTGGCCGGTGGCGCAGGAGACGACACCTACGTGGTCGACGACCCGCTCGATCGGGTCATCGAGCTTCCCGGCGAGGGCAACGACACGGTCCGGGCTGGCCTCGACTGGACCCTCGGCGAGGCGCTCGAGAACCTGGTGCTGACCGGCGAGGCCGACCTCGCCGGCACCGGCAATGCGCTCGCCAACACGCTGACCGGAAACGCCGGCGACAACCTCCTGGTCGGCGCGGAGGGCGACGACCGGCTCGACGGCGGCCCTGGCGATGACCGGCTCGACGGCGGGCCGGGCGACGACACCTACCTGCTCGATCGCGCCGGCGGCCGCGACCGGATCGAGGACTCCGCCGGCCTCGACACCGTGCAGTTGGCCGGCGACATCGCGCCGGGCGACGTCGCGGTGCGCATCGCGCTCGACGGGGGCGCCGCCGTCGCCCACCTGCGCCTGCGTGACGCGGCCGGCAACGAGCTCGCCGGGAGCGGGCTCGACATCGCCCTGGACGGGACCGGCGCGGGCGGCTCGCCGATCGAGCGCTTCGCCTTCGCCGACGGCACCACGGTGGGGCTCGGCGAGCTGGTGGTGGCCGCGCGCGAGCACGACGGGACCGCGGCGCGCGACTGGATCCTCACCGGCGGGGCCGACGACACGATCCGCGCCGGGCGGGGCGGCGATCGGGTCTTCGCCGGCCCCGGCAACGACCACCTGCTCGGCGAGGCCGGCGAGGATGCCCTCTACGGCGAGGCCGGCGACGACCGGCTCGAGGGCGGGCGCGGCGACGACGGCCTCTACGGCGGGCACGGCAACGACCGGCTCGACGGCGGCAAGGGCGACGATGACCTCTATGGCAGCGCCGGGGCCGACCTGCTGGCCGGCGGCCGGGGCGCGGACTACCTCGACGGGGGCAGCGGTGCCGACCTGCTCGCCGGAGGGCCCGGCGACGACGGGCTGCGCCCGGGAGGTGGCCCCGCGGTGGTGCTGTTCAACCGCGGCGACGGGCGCGACCGGGTGGCGCTCGACGGCGGCCTCGAGCGCCTGACCCTGTCGCTCGGGGGCGGCATCGAGCTCGAGGACATCGCCCTGCGCAGCAGCGACGGTGAGCTGATCATCGAGCTCGGGCGCGGCGAGCGCGCGCACGGCAGGGGCCACGGGGGGCGCGATGCGCTGGTGCTCGAGGGCTGGGAGGAGGCCGGTGCCGCGCGACCCGAGCTGGTCCTGCAGGTGGTCACCGCCGGGCAGAAGGAGCACGAGGACGACGACGCGCCGCCCGGGACTGCGCAGGTGAGCCTCTTCGACCTCGGCGCGGTGGTGCGCCGCTACGAGGCCGCGCGCGAGGCCCGCGACGGGGAGGGCGAGGACCACGAGGAGCGCTGGAAGGCGGTCGATGCGCTGCTCGCGGCACGGCTCGCGGGTGGCGAGGACGAGGCGATCGGCGCCGCGATCGCGGTGCGCTACGCGCTCGGCGCCGAGCTCGCCGCGCTGCCGGGATCGCTCACCACCGCGCTGCTCGCCGACCCGCGCCTGGGGCGGGAGCCGCAGCCGCTCGGGCAGGGCTGATGGCGCGGCGTGGGCAGGATCAGGCGGCGGGCGGCGAGGCCGCCTTCTCGCCGGCGCTCCTCGAGGTCCTCGAGCGCCCGCCCTCGCCGCTGCCGCGGGCCGTGCTCGGGCTGCTGCTGGCGCTGCTCGCCGCGCTGCTCGCCTGGGCCGCGCTCGGGCGCCTCGACATCGTCGCTCGCGCCGAGGGCCGGCTGGTGCCGCGCGAGCGCCTCCAGGTGGTCCAGCCGCTCGAGGGCGGGCGGGTGCGCGAGATCCTCGCCCGCGAGGGGCAGCGGGTGCGCGCCGGGCAGACCCTGGTGGTGATGGACGCGAGCCTCAACCAGGCCGAGCTGGCCCGCCTCGAGGCCGAGCGGGCCAGCGCCGTGCTCGAGCGCGAGCGGGTCCGCGCCGAGCTCGACGGGGCGCCCTTCCGGGCCCCGCCGGAGGCCGACCCGGAGCGCGCCGCCGACATGGCCGCCCAGTACCGGGCCAACCGCGAGGCCCAGGAGCGCGCGCTCGAGGAGCAGCGCTCGGCGCTGCGCGCCGCCGAGCGCGAGCTCGCCCGGGCCCGCGAGGTGCGCGCCAAGCTCGCCGCGGTGCTGCCGATCCGCTCGGCCCGCGAGGAGGCGCTCGAGCGGCTCGGGGAGAGCGGCTACGCGCGCCGCCTCGAGGTGCTCGACAGCCGCGGCGAGCGCATCGCCACCGAGCGCGACCTGCGCGCCCAGGGCTTCGCCATCGAGGCCCTCGAGGCCCGGGTCGCCCAGGCCCGCGAGCGCGGCGAGGCGATCCGGGTCGGCTACCGGCGCCGGCTGCTCGCCGAGAAGCTGACCCTGTCGCGGCGCATCACCGAGCTCGACCAGGAGATCCGCAAGCTGCGCTTCCGGGCCCGGATGCTCGAGCTCAGGGCACCGCGCGACGGCATCGTCCAGGACCTCGCGCTGCACACCGCCGGCTCGGTGGTGCCGGCCGGCTCGGTGCTCCTGACCCTGGTCCCGGCCGGCGCCCCGCTGCTCGCCGAGGTGCTGGTCGAGAACCGCGATGTCGGCTTCGTCGCCCCCGGGCAGCGCGCCCGGGTCAAGCTGCTCGCCTACGAGTTCCAGCGCTACGGCACCCTCGAGGGGCGGGTCGAGCAGGTCAGCCCCGATGCCGTGGACCCGGGCCGGGAGCCGGGCGCCGCGGCGGGGCGCTACCGGGCGCTGGTCGCGCTCGAGACCCAGCGCCTGGAGCACGGCGGAAAGTCCCTGGCGCTGCGCCCGGGGATGCGGGTCAGCGCCGAGATCCGGCTCGGCTCGCGCACCGTGCTCGACTACGTCCTCTCGCCGATCCGCCGCGCCGTGGCCGAGGCCGGGCAGGAGCGGTGAGGCGGGCGGGCGTGTGAGCCCCTTGCGCCGCCACCGGCGGGGCAGCGCGCGACCAGCCGTGGCGCCGCAGGCAGGCACGACGAGGGGGAAAGACCTATCCTTTGTGCCGAGGCTACCGGGAGTCGAACGCCGATGTCCGCCACCCGCGACGAGGTCGTGCGCCGCCACCGGGTCACCCGGCAGGAGTATCACCGCATGGTCGAGGCGGGGATCCTCCGTGTGGAGGACCGGGTCGAGCTGATCGAAGGCGAGATCATCGACATGACCCCGATCGGGAGCCGTCACGCGGCGTGCGTCGACTGCCTCAACCAGCTCATTCTCCCGGCCGTCCTCGGGCGCGCGATCCTCCGCGTTCAGCAGCCCCTCGTGCTCGGCGATCGTTCCGAGCCCGAGCCCGACATCGCCCTGGTCCGCCACCGCGACGACTTCTACCGCGCCGCCCATCCGAGTGCCGGCGACGTACTGCTGATCGTCGAGGTCGCGGAGACCTCGCTGCGCTACGACCGTGAGGTAAAGATCCCGCTCTACGCCAGCCACGGCATCCCGGAGGTGTGGCTGGTGGACCTCGAGTCACGGGACCTGCGGGTCTTCCGGGGACCGGGCGAGAAAGGCTACGCGGAGGAATATACCGCCGCGGAACCGAAGGGCATCGATCTCGTGGGGCTTCCCGACCTGCGGCTCGACCTGTCCTCGCTGCTCGTCATCTAGCCCGGTTGTCCGCGCCGCTCGACGCCCCTCCTCTGCCCTCCCCGACCTGCTCCGCGACGAGCGCCCCGGCCCCGGCCCGGTAGCGGGCCAGTGCCTTGAGGATCGCCACCAGGCACTGGTCGCGCAGCCGCTCGAGCTCGGCGATGCTGCGCCCGGCGGCGAGCCGCTCGCCGCCGGCGACCAGCCGCTCGGCGAGCTCGGGGGTGAGCTCGGGGGCCTCGAGGCGGGTCCACGGCAGCTCGAGCGCCGGGCCGAACTGCTCGAGCATGTGGCGCATCCCGGCCTCGCCGCCGGCCAGGTGGAAGGTCAGGTTGACTCCCATGAAGGCCCAGCGCAGGCCGGGTCCGTAGACGATCGCCGCGTCGAGCTCCTCGGGGCTCGCCACCCCGTCGTTGACGAGGTGCAGGTTCTCGCGCCACAGCGCCTCCTGGAGGCGGTCGGAGAGGTAGCCCTCGACCTCGCGGCGCACCTCGAGCGGGTGCATGCCGCAGGCGCGGTAGAAGGCGATGGCCCGCTCGAGGGCCGGGCGTGCGGTGGCCTCGCCGCCGACGACCTCGACCAGGGGCAGCAGGTAGACCGGGTTGAAGGGATGGCCGACCAGCACCCGCCCGGGGTGGGCGCAGCGGGCCTGGAGGCGGCTCGGCAGCAGCCCCGAGGAGCTCGAGGCGACGAGCGCCTCGGGGGCGGCGTGGGCATCGATCTCGGCGAGCAGGGCCTGCTTGAGGGCCTCGCGCTCGGGGGCCGCCTCCTGGATGAGCTCGGCCCCCGCGCAGGCCTCGGCGAGCGAGCCGGCGAAGCGCAGCCGGCCGCGCCTGACCTCGGGTGGGAGGCCGAGCGCGGCGAGCGCCGGCCAGGCCCGATCGAGGGCCTCGCGCAGCCGCGCCTCGGCCCCCGGGGCCGGGTCGAAGGCCCACACCTCGAGGCCGTGGGCGAGGAAGCGCGCCGCCCAGCCGGCGCCGATCACGCCGGTGCCGATCACGGCGACCCGGCGCACCTCGCCCGACCGGTGCGCGCTCACCGCGGCGCGCGCAGGCCGAAGCGCTCGCGCACCTCGGCGGCGGTGAGCAGCCGCGCGCCCATCGCCTCGACGAGGCTGCGCGCCCGTTCGACCAGCTCGGCGTTGGAGGCGAACACCCCGCGCTCGAGGTAGAGGTTGTCCTCGAGGCCGACCCGCACGTGGCCGCCGAGCAGCACCGCCTGGGCGACCATCGGCATCTGCATGCGGCTGATCGCGAAGGCGTGGAAGATCGCCCCCTCGGGCAGGGCGTCGACCATGACCTTCATGTGCGCGGTGTCGGCCGGCGCCCCCCAGGGGATGCCGAGGCAGAGCTGAAAGAGCGGCGGCCGATCGATCAGCCCCTCCTCCAGCAGCCGCCGGGCGAGCCAGAGCTGGCCGGTGTCGAAGACCTCGAGCTCGGGCTTGACGCCGAGCTGCTGGACCCGGCGGGCCATGGCGCGGAGCATCTCCGGGGTGTTGACGACCACGAAGTTGCCCTCGCCGAAGTTCATCGAGCCGCAGTCGAGCGAGCAGATCTCCGGGAGCAGCTCCTCGACGTGGACCAGGCGCTCGAGCGCCCCGACCAGGTCGGTCTCGGCGGCATCGAGCTCGAGCGGGCGCTCGCCGGCCCCGAAGGTGAGGTCGCCGCCCATCCCGGCGGTGAGGTTGATCACCACGTCGGGCTCGGCGGCGCGGATCCGCTCGACCACCTCGCGGTACAGCGCCGGGTCGCGGCTGCCCCGCCCGGTGGCCGGGTCGCGCACGTGGCAGTGGACGATCGCCGCCCCGGCGCGCGCGGCCTCGACGGCCGCCGCGGCGATCTGCTCGGGGGTGACCGGAATGGCCGGGTGCTTGCCGACCGTGTCTCCGGACCCGGTGACCGCGCAGGTGATCGCGACCTCGTGGTTCATCGCTCGACTCCTGGCCCGCCTCGGGCACCGATCAGAGCCGCCCGCGACCGCCCGGCGTGTCTCCGGTTGCGACCGGCACTTGACCGATCGCGTCATCCGGGCCCGATCCCGGCCGGCGCGCCCGCCTCGCCGCCCTCCGCCCTCAGCCCGGCGACGGCACCCGGCGCACGGCCCGCCCGGCCTCCTCGGGCCAGGCGAGCGCGGCGTGGGCGCGGGCCAGCGCCTCGAGGGTGGCCCGCACCGGCCCGGGGAACGGGGCGACGCGCCCGGCGCGCTGGTCGTAGTGCAGCAGCATCAGCTCGTTGGTCGCCGCCGGATGGCCGGGGTCGCCGGCGTACATGCGGTGGAAGAGGTGCAGGCGCTTGGCGTCGCTGCCGAGGATCAGGCTCTCGACCCGGATCGGCTGGCCCTCGAGCAGCTCGCGCAGGTAGACCAGGTGGGACTCGGCGGTGTAGAGGGTGCAGCCGGTGCGCTCGCGGTACTCGGGGTCCATGCCGAGGTGGTCCTGCACCTCCCAGGTCGCGTAGCTGAAGGCGACCGCGTAGAAGCCGTCGTTCAGGTGCCCGTTGGCGTCGAGCCACTCGGGGGCGACCCGGGCGTGGTAGAGGCGCAGCGGCGCGCTCATCGCCACTCCGGGCCCCCCGGGCGCTCGAGGATCCACGCGACCAGGCGCTGCATGCGCGCATGGTGGCTGCCACGCCAGTAGACCCGGGCGCAGCCCGGGCAGGTGGCGAACTCGGCGAAGCGCTCGCGCACCCCGCGCGGCACGCGCGCGGCGACCGCCTCGCGCGGGGCCGCCACGAGCACCCCGTTGCAGCGCGTGCAGCGGGTGAACGGCGCGGCCAGCCCCGCCAGGTCGAGGCGCGCGACCACCTCGCGGGCCTGCTCCAGGGCGCGGCGCGCGCGCAGGTAGCAGCCGTGGGTCAGCGCCCGGCGCTTGAGCAGCTCGCGGTCGCGGGTCAGGACCACGCGCCGCTCGGCCACGGCGCGAGCCACGATCGCCGCATCGTCGAGCCCGCCGGCGAGCTCGGTGTCGAAGCCGAGCATCCGCAGGTAGCGGGCCAGCGCCCCGAAGTGGGCGTCGGCGAGAAAGCGCGGCTCGCGCAGGGCCCGCTCGCGCACCCGCAGCAGCGGGGTGATGTCGAGCGCCTCGAAGCGCGGGTAGACGGCGACCCGCTCGCCGCCGGCGAGGCGCCGCGCGAAGTCGACCGACTCGCCATCCACCAGGACCAGCTCGACCTCGGTGTGCGGCACCCCGAGCGCCTCGATGGCCTGCTTGACGGTGGCGCCCTCGGCGCAGCCGTGCTGGAAGCTGCGCTGGCGGTGGCGCGGGTCGAGGAAGTCGTTGAGCTCCTCGTAGAAGCGGAACTCGGCGACGGCCGCCGTGCGCCCCGCCGATGGCCCCGAGCGAGCGCCGCTCACGGTGCCGCCTCGATGCGCTCGGGCGCGCGCACCGCGCCATCGAGCAGCGCGGCCAGCCCGGCCAGCGCCGGGTGCGGGTCGCCGATCAGGTGGCAGGGCACCGCGGCCAGCCAGGAGCGGAAACGTCCCTTGGCCTCGAAGCGCGCGCGGAAGCGTGCCGCATCGAAGCGCTCCCCCCAGGCCGGCACGATCCCGCCGCCGAGGTAGACCCCACCGCGCGCCCCGAAGGTCAGCGCCAGATCCCCGGCCACCGCCCCGAGCCAGCCGGTGAAGCGCTCGAGCGCGGCCACCGCCAGCCGGTCGGCGCCGCGCCAGGCGGCCTCGGCGATGGCCTCCGGGGCGGGCGGCTCGGTGCCCGGCTCGCCGGCCTCCTCGGCCAGGGCCGCGTAGAGGTGGGCGAGCCCCGGCCCGGACAGCACCCGCTCGGCCGAGCAGTGCCCGAAGCGCTCGCGCAGGCGCTCGATCAACGCCGCCTCGCCGGTATCGGCCGCGGCCAGGCTCACGTGGCCGCCCTCGCCGGCCAGCGCCAGCCAGCCGCCGCGCCCGTCGGGCAGGGCCGCCGAGACCCCGAGCCCGGTGCCCGGACCGAGGACCGCGCGCGGCGCCCCGGGGCGGGGCGGGCCGCCGCCGAGCGGGCGCAGCGCCCCGGGGCCGAGCCGGGTCACGGCGGCCGCGATCGCGGTGAAGTCGTTGACCAGCAGGCAGCGGGCGCGGTAGCGCTCGGCGAGCGCGCGGGCCTCGATCCGCCAGCCGCGGTTGGTCAGGCGCACCGCCCCGTCCTCGAGCGGCCCGGCCGCGCACAGGGCCAGCGCATCGAGACCCTCGCGGGCGCCGGGGTGGGCGGCGAGGAAGCGCTCGATCAGGGCCTCGAGGCCGCCGGCGCCGGCGCTGGGGTAGACCTCGACGCGCCCCACCGGCCCCTTCCCGTGCAGGGCCAGGCGCACCCGGGTGCCACCGACGTCGGCGAGCAGCGCCGGCATCTCAGGACAGGACCGGCCCCGGCGGCACCGCGGCGAGGCGCTCGACGAAGCTGTGCCGCCAGGCGGCGAGATCGGCGCGGCGCAGGTTGTCCATCATCGACTGCCAGCGCTTGCGCCGCTCGCCGAGACCCATGTTGAGCGCCCGCTGCAGCGCATCGGCCAGCCCGCTGACGTCGTAGGGGTTGACGATCAGCGCGCCGTCGAGCTGGCGGGCCGCCCCGGCGAAGCGCGACAGCACCAGCACGCCGGGGCTCGACGGGTCCTGGGCGGCGACGTACTCCTTGGCCACCAGGTTCATGCCGTCGCGCAGCGGGGTGACCAGCCCGACCCGGCTGGCCCGGTAGACGCCGGCCAGCGCCCGGCGCCCGAAGGTGCGGTTGATGTAGCGCAGCGGCGTCCAGTCGAACTCCGAGAACTCGGCGTTTATGCTCCCAGCGAGCCCCTCGAGCTGCTGGCGGATCTCGGCGTAGCCGTGGGCATCGACCCGCGAGAGCGGCGCGATCTGCACGAACACCATCTGCCCGCGGTTGTCCGGGTAGCGGCGCAGCAGCTCCTCGTAGGCGCGGAAGCGCTCGGGCAGCCCCTTGGTGTAGTCGAGCCGGTCGACGCCGAGCATCTGCACCCGCTTGCCGAGCCCCTGGAGCATGCGCCGGTAGTGGAGCTGGGCCTCCTTGGACTCGGCGAGCGCCGCGAAGCCGGCCACATCGATGCCGATCGGGAAGACCCCGGCGACGATGGTGCGCCCGAAGGCGCTGACCCGGTCGCCGGTGTGGATCGCGCCGCGCGCCTCGCCGATCACGTACTCGAGGAAGCAGCGCCGGTCGCCCTCGGTCTGGAAGCCGACCACGTCGTAGGCGAACAGCGCGCGGACCAGCTGCTCGTGGCTGGGCAGGGCGGCCAGGATCTCGGGGGGCGGAAAGGGGATGTGCAGGAAGAAGCCCATCGGCTGGCCGTGGCCCATGCGCCGCAGCTCCTCGGCGAACGGGATCAGGTGGTAGTCGTGGACCCAGATCAGGTCGTGGCGCTTGAGCTGGCGCGACAGGGCGCGGGCGAAGCGCTGGTTGACCCGCAGGTAGCCGGCGTAGTGCTCGCGGTCGAAGATCGCCAGATCGAGGCGGTAGTGGAACAGCGGCCACAGGGTGGTGTTGGCGAAGCCGTTGTAGTACTCGTCGTAGTCGTCGGGGGCGAGATCGAGGGTCGCGGTGGCCAGCGGCCCGTGGCGCTCGATGTGCGGGCGGGTGCGGACCCGGTCGGCGACCTCGCCGCTCCAGCCGAACCACAGCCCGCCGTGGTCCTTGAGGGCATCGACCAGGGCGACGGCCAGGCCGCCGGCGGCGCGCGTGTTGCGCACCGGCCCGACCCGGTTCGAGACCACCACCAGGCGGTGCTTCATCGCCCGCCGAAGCCCCGCCCCGGGCGCCGGTACTCGGCGCGCGGCGGAGCGAAGACGTCGAGCACGGTGGCGCCGCGCTCGCCGGTGCGGATCCCGTGGCGGACCCCGCCCGGGGTGTGCCAGAAGTCGCCGGCGCGCATCGGCCACTCCTCCTCGCCCTGGATGCGCACGCACTCGCCCTCGAGCAGCACCCCCCACTGCTCCTCGGGGTGGCTGTGCAGCGCCCCGGTGGTGTGCGGCTCGATGCGCACCACCGAGAGCATCGCCTGCTCGCCGGCGAAGATCCGGGTGCGGATCCCGGCACCGAGCTCGCGCCCGATGCCCTGCGACTCGTCGTCGAGGCGGAAGACCCACGCCGGTCTGCCGCCGCCTACCTGAGCGCTCATCGCCCTCTCCCGTCGTGGTGGGGACATTCCTCTAGCACCTGGCGGCGGATTTGGCAAACGGCGCACCGCGCCCGTGCCGGTACGGCCAGCGCGGGGGGAAGGGCCGGTTTACACGTGTCGAGTCGCGATGGCGGCTGGCCCGGATATCTCACCAATTCACGGCTGCAGGCGCCGACTCCCTCGCTGCGGGCGAGGCGGCAAGCCGGGGTGGGCGGCGGCGGGGTGGGGTCCGGAGCGACCGTCGCGAGGCAGGGACGCCGAGCGCCGAGCGCCACAGGGACGTGCTCGCAGCGTGTCGCTCCGGACCCCACCCCGCCGCCGCTCACCCCGGCGCGCGGAGATGCGCCCACCAGGACAGCGTCTCGGCGCCCTCGCTTCGCGCATCGGTGAGACATCCGTATCCGGGCTAGATCGCGCTCTCCCAGGGGCGGCTGAGGCGCATCGCGGCGTTGATGATCCCGACCAGCGAGTAGGTCTGCGGGTAGTTGCCCCACAGCTCGCCGCTGGCCGGGTCGATGTCCTCGGAGAGCAGCCCGACGTGGTTGCGGCACTCGAGCATGTTCTCGAAGATCTCGCGCGCCTCGCCGCGCCGCCCGAGGCGCGCGAGCGCGTCGATGTACCAGAAGGTGCAGATGTTGAAGGCGTTGCGCGGCGCGCCGAAGTCGTCGGGTGCCGCGTAGCGCATCAGGTGATCGCCGCGGCGCAGGTCGCGCTCGATGCGCGCCAGGGTGGCCGCGAAGCGCCGGTCATCGGGCGGCAGGAAGCCGACCTCGGCCATCAGCAGCAGCCCGGCCTCGACCGTCTCGCCGCCGAAGCTCTCGGTGAAGGTGCCCTGCGCGTCGTTCCAGGCCCCGGCGATGATCGCGCGGTGGACCTCGGCGGCCCGCGCGCTCCACAGCTCGGCGTGGGCCTCGTGGCGCAGGTGGGCGGCGATCTTGGCGAGCCGGTCGCAGGCCGCCCAGCACATCAGGCTCGATGAGGTGTGGACCCGGGCGCGGGTGCGCAGCTCCCACATCCCGGCGTCGGGACGGGCGTGGACCCGGTAGGCGATCTCGCCGATCCGCTCGAGGCGCTCGAACTCGCGCCGCCCCGGCTGGGCGCGCAGCCGCCGGTCGAAGAAGGCCTGGGCGGCGGCCAGCACCACGTTGCCGTAGACGTCGTGCTGGACGTGCTCGCAGGCCTGGTTGCCGCGGCGCACCGGACCCATGGCCCGATACCCCGGCAGGCGCTCGACGACCTCCTCGGTGAGCCGGCGCTCGAGCGCGATCCCGTAGACCGGCTGCAGCGCCTGGTCGTGCTCGACGGTGGCGCAGACGTTGTTCAGGTAGCGCAGGTAGTGCTCGAGGGTCTGGACCTCGGAGAGGCTGTTCAGCGCCCGGACCACGAAGAAGGCGTCGCGCAGCCAGCAGTAGCGGTAGTCCCAGTTGCGCCCGCTGTCGGGGGCCTCGGGGATCGAGGTGGTCATCGCCGCGACGATCGCGCCGGTCTCCTCGAAGGCGCACAGCTTCAGGGTGATGGCCGCCCGGATCACCTCGTCCTGCCACTCGAGCGGGAGGCGAAGCTGGCGCACCCAGCGCCGCCAGTAATCCGCGGTCTGCTCCTCGAAGCGCCGGGCGGTCGGCTCGACCGCGTCGCTGAGCGTCTCGTCGGGCCCGAGGATCAGGCTCACCGGGGTCTCGAGCAGGAACGGGGTCTGGGCAAGCACGTAGCTGATCGGGGCGTTGCAGGTCAGGCGCAGCACCTGGTCGCTGCCGACGTAGCGCACGTGGTTCGAGCCGTGGGTGATCTGCGGGCGGCTCGCCCCCCACTCGAAGCGCGGCTCGAGCACGATCCGCACCCGCGGGCTGCCGGCGAGCGGGCGGACCCGGCGCACCAGGGTGGTCGGCCGGAAGCGGCGCCCGAACATCGTGAAGCGCGGCGCGAAGTCGCGCACCTCGACCACCGCGCCGTCGGCGGCGAACAGCCGGGTCGAGAGGATCGCGGTGTTCTCGAGGTAGGACTGCTCGCTGCGCTCGAAGCCCTCGAGCTCGATGGCGAAGCGCCCGGCCGCGGCCGGCTCGCCGCCGGCGAGCAGCTCGGCGAACACCGGATCGCCGTCGAAGCGCGGCAGGCAGCACCAGACGACGCGCGCCTGGCGGTCGATCAGCGCGCCGAAGGTGCAGTTGCCGACCACCCCGAGGTCGAGGCTGCTCACCGCGCGCCCCTCAGCCGGTCGCGGCCAGCCGGCCGGGCAGCGCGTGCAGCCAGCCGAGCAGGGTGGCGACCGAGTCGACCCGGTAGCGCGCGCAGCTCGCCCCGTCGCCGACCTTCACCGTGATCCCGTCGCGGGCGTTGACCACCGCGAAGCCGTCCTCGTCGGTGCGATCGTCGCCGGCGAACACCGGGCGTGCGCCGGCGAACGGGGCGGCGGCCATGAAGGCCTCGATCGCCCGGCCCTTGTCGGCGCTGCGCGGCTTGACCTCGAGGACCATCTTGCCGGCCAGGAGCTGGTAGCGGGGATGGGGCCGGAGCAGCCTCTCGAGCAGCGCCCGGCACTCGCCCTCGCGCTCCGGGGCCCGGCGGTAGTGCAGCGCCACCGCCACCCCCTTGTCCTCGAGCAGCAGCCGCGGATCGCCGGCGGCCAGCGCCTTGAGGGCGGTGCGGATCGCCTCGAGCGCCCCGTCCGGGGGCTCGCGGCGCACCAGGCGCCCGTCGGGGAAGCGCTGCTCGAGCCCGTGCAGCCCGGCCGCGGCCAGGCGGGCCGGGGCGAGCAGCCGGTCGAGCTCGGCGAGCGGGCGCCCGCTGACCAGCGCCACCGCCCCGGCGAAGGCCTGCTCGAGCTCGCCGAGGGTGGCCGCCAGGCGCGGGTCGACGCGCACCTCGCCGGGCCCGTCGACCAGCTCGGTCAGGGTCCCGTCGAAGTCGAGGAACAGCGCCCAGCGCTCCCCGGGTCGCGGAATCGGCAGCGGCATCGATGACTGCTCCGTGGCTCGCGCCGCCTCGCGCCCGCGTGGAGCGCGGCGGCCGCCCTTCTTGCTCGATGTGGTTATCGACCGCCGCGGCCCGCCCTCGAGGGCGGCGCCGGCGCGGGCGCCGATCATAGGCCGCCCGGCCACGGGCACAACCCCCCGCGCTCGGTTCCGCCGTTCCGGCAAAGTGTGTAGCATAAGTTTTCTTCAGTTTTCTTCGCGCCGGGGCAGGAGCCCGCTCCGGGCTGGGGTTGATGCGACGATGTGCAGGGACCGGGAGGCCGCGGGCCCTCCGCCACGGTCCCGCGGCGCCCGCCGCAGGGCCGTTTCTCTCAACGGAGCCGGAGCGACGATGCGCGCGCTGCTGACCGTCCTGGTCGTGCTGGTGCTGGTGCTGCCCGCAGGGGCCGCCGTGGCCGATGGCTACGACGCCCGGGTCGAGGCCGCCCAGGCCCGGCTCAGCGAGCTCGGCTACGACCCGGGGCCGATCGACGGGCTGATGGGACGGCGCACCCGCGCGGCGCTGCGCCGCTTCCAGCGCGACCACGGGCTGGTCGCCGACGGGGTCCTCGGGCCGCGCACCCGCGCGGCGCTGCGCGCCGCCGCGGTCCCCGCCGAGCCACCGCCGCCGGCCCCGGCCCCCGCCGAGCCGCCGGCCCCGACCCCCGGCGAGCCACCGCCCAGCCCGGCCCCCGGCGGGCCACCGGCGGCGGGCACGGCCCCGACCCCGCAGGCCACCCCGCCGGCGCCCGAGGCCGCCCGGGCGCCCGCGCCGAGCCCGGCGCGGGCGCCCGCCGAGGCGCCGGCCGGCACCGTCATCCCCTACACCACGCTGGGCTGGCGGGCGCCGGCGAGCGGCGCCGAGGTCCTCGAGCGCTTCCGCCGCAACCGCGACTCGCCGCTCCTCGGGCGCGGGCTCGACGAGCTGATCGTGCCGGATGCGAGCAAGGTCTACCTGCTCGCGCGCGGCGAGCGGGTCCCCGGCTTCGACTGCGACCCGGGCGCGGCGCGCCTCGCGCTGACCCTGCTGATGGGCTACGACGGACCGTTGAGCTTCCGGGTGCTCGGCGCCGAGGGCTACTGCCGGCTCGGCTTCGGCATCGCGCTCGCCGAGGGGACGGTGCTGCGCATGGAACCGGCGAGCTGGGCCGGCGCCCGGATCCGCGCCGGGCGGGTGCGGATCGGCGCCCGCGGCCTCGAGTACCTCGGCCGCTGAGCGAGCCCCGCCGCTCACAGCCGCACCGCCAGCTCCTCGCGGACCCGGGCGCGGAAGCGGCGGACCGCGCGCAGCGCCGAGACCAGCGCCTCGCGCTCGCGGGCGGTGAGCGCGGCGGGCGGAACGTGGTGGCCGGGCTCGCGGCCGCGCTCCAGGTCGGCGAGCTGCTGGCGCAGCACGAGCCCGGCGAGCAGGCGCAGGGCGCCGGCGAGGTGGTCCTCCTCGTCGCGCTCGAGGACCCCGCGCGCGGCCAGCGCCGCGATCCGTGCCAGGGTCGCGGTCTCGGCGATCCGCTCGCGCAGCGCCAGCAGCCGCACCGCCCCGACCAGCGGCAGGGTGCCGCTGAGCTTGAGGTGGAGCTCGCCGCGGTGCGGGCCTTCGAGCGGATCGGTGCGCAGCCGCCCGAGCAGACCGAGGGCGACCCCGTGCTCCTCGTCGACCCGGTAGAGCTCGCGCAGGAAGTGCGGGTGGCAGGCCTGGGCGGTGACGTGCTCGCGCAGCCGGGCGGCCAGCCGGCCGGCGCCGTGCACCGCCCGGAAGTCGAAGAAGATGTCGCACATCCGCAGCCCGCGGGGCTCGGCCTCGCCCATCCAGCGCGCCACCTGGGAGCGCCACTCGGAGAGGCTCTTGCGCCAGGCCGGGTTGACCGCCATCACCCCGCCGCGACAGCGCCGGAAGCCCACCCGCTCGAGGGTCGTGCAGACCCGCGCGGCCAGCTCGCCGAACCAGGCGTCGGCCCGGGCCCGCTCCCCGGCCGGGCCGTCGGCGAGCAGCAGGGCGTTGTCCTGGTCCGGGTCGAGGAAGCTCTCCCCGCGCCCGCCCGAGCCCATCACCAGGAACTCGAAGGCGAGCGGCGGCCCGCCCCGCCCCTCGGCGCGCATCTCGCCGAGGCAGCGCTCGATGACCCGGTGGTGGAGGTCGTCGTTGAGCGAGGAGAGCACGGCCTGGATCTGGCAGCCGTCGACGCCGGCGCCGAGCAGCTCGGCGGCCAGCTCGCGCTCGGCGGCCTTGGTCTCGGCGAGCCCCTCGGCGGTGTCGGCGCGGGTCAGCCGATCGAGCGCGGCGAGCAGCCCCTCGCCGGCCGCGGCGAGCGCCTCCTCGAGGCGCAGCACCCCGATCGCCCGCCCGTCCTCGTCGACCACCGGCAGGTGGCGCAGGCCGGCCCGGCGCATCCGGGCGATGGCGTGAAACAGCAGCTCGTCGCCGCGCACGGTGCGCACCGGCCGGCTCATCACCCGCTCGACCGGGGTCTGGGGCGCCACCGCGAAGGCGATCCGGCGGGCCACGTCCTGCTCGGTGACGATCCCCAGCGGGCGGCCGTCGGCGTCGACCACCAGGGCCTGCGAGGCGCGCGCCGCGCGCATCCGCTCGACCAGCTCGGCGCAGCCGAGCCCGGGCCCGACCCGCAGCCCGAGCGGGGCGAGCCGCTCGCCGACCCGGCCGCGAAACAGCGCCAGCAGGGGTAGTGGCACCGGTTCGCCGGTCCCCGGCGCTCAGCCCGGGCCGGGCCCGGCCGCGCGCAGCGCGGCGAGCCCGCCGGCCGCGCGCGCGCGCCGCTCGAGGAGCTCCAGCCAGGGCGTGCCGGCCAGCACCCAGTCGGGCAGCGCGCACGGCCAGCGCCGGCGGCTGCCGTCGGCGCGCTCGAGCAGCACCTCGCCTCCCCCGACCTCGACCCGCACCCGCTCGCCGCTCGGCGGCGGCACCAGATCCGGGCAGCGCAGCGCCAGCAGGTAGGCGCCGTTGATGCAGCTCTCGAGGAAGATCGGGGCGATGGCCCGGGCCAGCACCACCCGCACCCCGGCCGCAGCCAGCGCGATCGGGGCCTGGACCCGCGCCGAGCCGGTGCCGAACACCCCGGCGCAGGCGAGCACCGGGTAGCGCCCGGGGCGAAACGGCGGCTCGCCGGCCAGCTCGGCCAGGCAGTGGGGGCCGAGCGCGCGCGGCTCGAGCGAGACGCAGTGGCGCGACTTGATGATGGTGTCGGTGTCGACGTTGCCGGGCAGCGCCAGCACCGGCCCGGCCACCGTCACCCGCGGCCCGCTCACGGCCCCAGCACCCCGCTCGCGGCGACCCGCGCGGCGGTGCGCGGCGAGGCGAGGTAGACGGCCGCCTCGGGCGATCCCATCCGCCCCGGGTAGTTGCGGTTGCTGGTCGAGACCCGGGTCACGCCCGCGGCGGCGAGAAAGCCGTGCCCGCCGAAGCAGGCGTTGCAGCCCGGCTGGGCGGCGATCTCGGCGCCGGCGAGCAGCGCGCGGCGCGCCGCGTCGGCGAGCAGCCAGTCGCGCCCGCGCCGGGTCGCCGGCACGATGAGCAGCCGCACCCCGGCGGCCGGCCCGCCGCGCGCGGCGAGCTCGGCGCAGAAGACCTCGAGATCGTGGCCCTTGGCCCCGGTGCACGAGCCGACGTAGACCTCGTCGACCGCGGTGGCGGGCAGCGCCGCGAGCGCCAGCGCGTCGTCCGGGGCTCCGGGGCGGGCGACCATCGGCTCGAAGTCCTCGCCGCGGAAGCGGTAGCGGCGCGCGTAGTCGGCCGCCGGCCCGGGGGCCACCGGGCAGCCGGGGGCGGCGCGCCCGAGGCGCTCGAGGAGCCCGGGGGCGGCCGGCACCACCAGCCAGCGCGCGCCCATCTCGGCGGCCATGTTGGCCAGGGTCAGCTTCTCATCGGGGGGCAGGCGCTGCACGGCCTCGCCGTCGAGCTCGACGGCCGCCCCGAGCAGGCCGCGCTCCCCGCCGAGCTCGGCGGCCAGCGCCAGGGCGACGTCCTTGGCCATCACCTCCGGCGGCAGGCGCCCGTCGATCTCGATGCGCACGTCGGGCGGCACCTCGAGCCAGCACCAGCCGGTGGCGAGGATCCCCTCCATCGCGTCGAGCCCGACCCCGAGCCCGATCGCGCCGAGCCCCCCGTAGGTGCAGGTGTGGCTGTCGCTGCCGGCGATCAGCGCCCCGGGCCGGACCAGGCCCTCCTCGGGCAGCAGCGCGTGGCAGACCCCGTGGTTGGGCGCCCCGAGCGGGTAGCTGCGCTCGACCCCAAAGGCACCGGCGAGCTCGGCGAGCCCGGCCTGCAGCGCCCGGTGGCGGGGGTCGTCGAGGTCGAGGAAGTGATCGGCGACCAGCACCACCCGGCCCGGGTCGAAGAGGCTCGCCTGCTCTCCCCAGCGTGCCCGCAGCCGCCGGGCGAGCGCCCCGGCGAACGGGTCGTAGGTCATCGCCAGGTCGACGCGGGCCTCGATCACCTGGCCCTCGCGCAGCCCCTCGCGCCCGGCCGCGCGGGCCAGGATCCGCCGCGACAGGCTCGCTCCGGCCACCCGCCCGCTCAGCGCTCGAAGCGCCGCTCGATCGCGGCCCACTCCTCGAGGCGGGTGATCGCCTTGAAGGTGGCGAAGTCGACCCCCTCGCCGGCCAGCGCGAGCCGTCCCGCGCGCAGGTCCTCGAGGGCCCGCTCGATGGTCCGCGCGACCCGGAAGATGAGGGTCGTCGGGTAGGCGACCATCGCGAAGCCGAGGCGCGCCAGCTCGGCCGGCTCGAGCAGCGGGGTAGCGCCGTCCTCGAGCATGTTGGCGAGCTGCGGCACGTCGAAGGTCTCGCCGACCCGGCGCAGCTCCTCGAGCGAACGGGGCGCCTCGACGAAGATCCCGTCGGCGCCGGCCTCGAGGTAGCGCTCGGCGCGGCGCAGCGCCCCGTCGAGCCCCTCGACGGCCCGCGCATCGGTGCGCGCCAGCAGGAAGGTGCCCGGGTCGCGGCGCGCCGCGGCCGCGGCGCGCACCTTGGCCTCCATCACCTCGACCGGGACCACCCGCTTGCCGGCCATGTGCCCGCAGCGCTTCGGCGCGACCTGGTCCTCGATGAAGATCGCCGCGGCGCCGAGCGCCTCGTAGGCCTGGATGGTGCGGGTCACGTTCTTGACGTCCCCGTAGCCGTCGTCGCCGTCGACCAGCACCGGCAGGGTGCTCGCGGCCATGACGTCGCGGACCCCGGCGTGCATCTCGCCGAGGCCGGCCAGGCCGATGTCGGGCCAGGCGTGGCGCGCCCCGAGCAGCGGGAAACCGCCGATCGAGTAGGCCTGGAAGCCGGCCCGCTCGATCAGGCGCGCGCTCAGCGCGTCGTGGGCGACCGGCAGCAGCAGCGGCGACTCGGCGGCCAGCGCCTGGCGCCAGCGACTCGGTGCGGACATCGATGCTCCTCCCGCAAGAATCTCGCCGGCGATGATAGCGCGCCCCGCAGGCACGGCGTTCGGCAACGGGTGTCGGAAAACTTTACATTCCCGCTTCTCCACGCCGCCCCGGCGCAACCCTTTGATTGCAATCGATTCTCAACTCCAGCGCACGAGGACCGCGCCGCCAGCCCCGGTCATTCTTAGGAGATCATTGGTCAGGGTTCTTTACACCTTTGCCGCGGGCCGCCCGTGATCCCCCGGCCGGCGGCGGCCGGATCCCTGCAACTCGTTGATGGAAAGGGTGTTCTCATGCGGTGGCGCGCTTCGTGCATGCAGGTTGCGCAACCGCCCACCCGCACCACCGGCAGCCACCGGGGGCACGTGCGCCCCGCGCTCGGGTCGCCGCGGCGGGGGTCGGCCATACGCGGCCCGTGCGCCTCTCGCCGACTCCGGGGAGCCACCCGCCACCCGTCCAGCGAACTCCCGGGAGGAGCAAGCCGATGTTGAACCCACGAGCACTGCTGCTGCGCGGCACCGCAATCGCGGCGCTGAGCCTGGCGACCCTCGCCGTCCAGGCGGCACCGATCCTGGCCCCCTGGCCGTCGCCGGCCGGGCCCACCTCGGCCTCGCCCACCGGAAATACCGGGCAGGCTGGGGGGCTCACCTGGACCCTGACCGGCTGGGACCTCTCGGCGGTGGGCAACGCCTACTACGGGGTCGGCGACTACCCCGGCGGCTCGTTCAGCCCGCTCGGCCCGTCGCTCAACTTCGGGTCGAGCCCATCCACCTCGCCGCTGGCCTTCGACGCGGGGATGAGCAACCTGGCCGGCGGCATCGTGGTGTGGAGCGGGTTCCGCACCCTGGTCTGGCACAACGGGTCGGGCTTCGTGGCCGGGAGCGTCTTCAACCGCTTCACCCTCACGGTCACCGACCTCGCGAGCACGCCGCTTGCGCTCCTCGACCCGACCTCGGTGGGGCTGCCGGCGAGCCTCGGCGGGGTGCTCGACATCCCCGGGGACTTCAAGGCCAACTGGCTCTACGAGACCGACGACCCGACCGTCGGCGGGCTGAACTGGACGCCCTCGGTGGCGCTGTTCGACAGCCTCTCCACCCTCTCCAGCCACTCCATCTACCGCAGCGTCGGCGGCGCCCAGTACTACACGCCGGCGGCGGTGCCCGAGCCGGGAACCCTGGTGCTCCTCGGGCTGGGGGTGCTCGGCGCGGCCGCCATCCGGCGGCGCAGGGGGGCCTGAGCCGCCCCGCTACGGCTTCAGGGCGCTCGCGCCGATGACCGCGGCCCCGGTCCCGCTGCGCAGGCCGAAGCCGCTCATCACCCGCTCGGCGTTCGGCCCGACGAAGCTCACCGAGCCCTCGCCGTCGGCCGGCACCGTGCTCGTCGCGCAGCCGGTGCAGGCGCCGGCCAGCGGGATGCCCTCGGTGCTCGGCCAGCCGATCGGGACCGAGGGCACGGCCAGCCCGGCCGACCACGAGCGCCCGGCGGTGCTCGAGGTCAGGGCGAGGTCGAAGGCCGTGATCTGCCCGGCGCTGAAGTCGACCTTGACCGAGTGGGTGGTGACCAGGTAGGCGTTGCCCTGCTCGTCGATCGGGGTCGGCCCGCCGAGCGACTGGGTGTAGTCCACGGTTCCGGTGAGCGTGGCGAGGGTGGCCGGAGGGGTGATGTTGGGGCTGTACATGAAGCCCATCGCGCCGAGGGTGGCGACCCGCCGCCCGTTCGCGGCGACGAAGTAGTCCCCCGCCCAGCGCCCCCAGTTGATGCCGAGCCCGGCCCCCCCGGCGCCGCCGACGTCGACCAGGGTCGCGCCGCCGGCGGCGAAGGTGCAGGGGTGGCAGTCCCCGCCGCTGGTCCCCGAGTCGCTGACCACGACCGCGCTCGGGATGTTCGACACCGCACCGACCTCGCCGAGCAGGATGGCGTTGGCGGGCGTCCCGTCATCGGTCACCGGGCCGCGCGTGAATCCCGCCCCGCCGGGCTCGGCAGTCAGGAAGCCGGCCATCACGGTGGCCCCGCGCGGGGCACGCACGAGGCGCGCGCCGGTCGGCACCGCGGAGCCGCTGCCGGCCTGATCGCCGCTCGCGAAGCGCGGCGCGGCGAGCACCTCCGAGGGAAGCCCGGCCGGCCTTGCCGCCACCCCCGCAGGCGCGGCGCCCGGCCCGGTCACCGGGCCGCCGGCCTGCGGCCCGCGGGCGGCGAACCCGGCCAGGTCGCCGCCCCCGGCGAGCGCCCGCGACGGCGGCGCCGCGCCCGCGCCGCGGCCGGCCGTCGCGACCGGGCCCGCGCCCGCGCGCGGCCCCTGTGCCGGGCCGCCTCCACCGGCACCCGCTGCGCCTCGCCCACCTTGCCCGCCGCCCCGGCCGGCACCGCGGGGTGCCGCCCGCGAGGCGCGCTGCCCGCCGCGGCGCGCCTCGCCCGCGGCGCGCCGCTCGCCGCCCGACGGGGTGACCGGGCGCAGCAGGATCGCGGGAGGCTCGAGGATGCGCTGCGGCGCCGCGGCCGGGTCGGCGACCCGGAACAGCTCCGCGCGCCCGAAGGCGAACTCGCCGGCCTCGGTGCGGGCGGTGATCGCGCCCTCGGTCACTGCCCCGTAGAGCCCGTCTGGGAGCACGCTGCCGGCGCTCGTCCGGCAGCCCCCCGCGGCGCACAGCTGCAGCGCGTAGTCGGTTCCCCGTATGCCGATGCTCGCCAGCGGCGTGACCATCGCGTAGCGGCGGCGGCGCAGCTTGCCGATCAGCCCGGTCAGCGTCCGCAGCCCGCCGCGCACCAGGCTGAAGAAGCCTCGCTCGGTGCCGTCGGGCCTGCCGCTGAAGTGGTACTCGTCGATCCGGAACTCGCTGGCCGGGCGCAGCCCGACCAGCGCGCCGTCGGTGAAGCGGAGCTGGGCCTGGGCGCCGGCCGCGGTGACGATGCGGTCGCCGGGATAGACCTTGCTGCCCCGCTGCAGCCACCAGATGTGCCCGTCGCCGGCCGTCGCGCTGACCTTGCCGAGCACCGCGATGACGGTGGCCGCCGGTGCCGTCCCGTCGCCGGGCGGCGGGCGCCTGCGCTGCGCCCCGCTGCCCGGCGCCGCCGGCCGCGCCTGGCCGAGCAACGGAGCGGATCCCGGCGGCGGCGCGCCCGGCGTCCGCCCGCGCTCCGCCCCCCGTTGCGCGCCCGAAGGCCCGTCCCCGCCGCCCCCCCGGGGCGCCCGCGCGCCGCCCGTGCCCGCAGCCCCGGATGCCGGGCCGGCACCCGGGGCGGCACCCGCCTCGACCCGGGCGGCCGCCGGCGGCAGGCGCAGCCTCGCCCCGGCGCGCAGCGCCCCGGGGTCCCCGCCCGCGAACGCCCCCGGATTGGCCCTCAGCAGGGCGGCGCGTAGAGCGGCCTGGGCGCGGGGGTCGCCGGGGGCCAGGGCGCGCGCGATCGCGTACAGGGTCTCGCCGCGCTCGACCTCCCAGACCCCGCTGGCACGCGCCGTCGCCGCCTCCCCGGCCGCGCCACGCAGCGGCCAGCCGAGCGCCGCGGCGACCAGGCAGCCGAGAAGCGCCCGGCATGCCAGCCCGGCCCGCATCGCCTGGCGATGCGGGCTAGGGGTACTCGAAGCGAAGGCTGATCCGGGCGAGGTAGCGGTCATAGTCGCTGAGCACGATGTTGGAGTCGTTGCGGTAGTAGGCGAGCGAGCCGATCAGGCTGACCCGGCGCCCGACCAGCCAGGTCAGCGCGCCGGATGCGGCATAGGTGCCGTCGCTGCGCCGCACGGTGAACACCGGGTCCACGCCCCGGTAGCGGCTGCGCTGCGCGGAGATTGAGCCCTCGAGCGCGAGCGCCGGGCCGAGCGCCAGCACCGCTCTGGCCGCCGCGCCGAACAGGGTGCGCTCGGCGACGGCGCGCGCCTGGTTGGCCTCGGAGAGCGCGTCCTCGCGCCCCCCGAAGGCAAACACGGTGAGCCGCGGCCGGTAGCGCCAGTCGAACCCCCGGGTCAGCCCGGCGCGCAGCGTCCAGAGGTTGGCGTTGCGGGCGGCATCGCCCGGGTAGCGCTGGTGGAGCCAGCCGGCCGCGGAGAACAGCTCGGTGTCGCGGCCGAGCCTCCGCCGCCAGCTCGCCCGCAGCCCGTAGAGGCGCCGGTAGGCGGCCCCGCCCACCGCGAAGTGCTGGACCAGCAGCCCGGCGCGGAAGCGGTCGTCGCCGCGGCCGAAGCCGAGACCGGCCTCGCCGTGCAGGTAGCCGGTGGCGAAGGCGCTGGCGGCCGGGACCGCGCGGCGCTCGGCGTTGAGCACCCCGTAGACCGTGCGCCCGGGCGCGTAGAGGTGCTCGGCGCGCGCACCGACGGTGAGCTGGCCGAAGCGTGCCGAGCGCGCGACGCTGTTGGCATCGAGGGTCACGCCGGCCGGAAAGGCCGGCGTGGTGATGAACGCGCTGGCGGTGGCGCCGTTGACGTTCGAGTCGTAGCCGACGCCGCTCTCCACGAACACCGCCGCGCTGGTGCGCCGGCGCGCCTGCTCGAGCCGGATGCGCTCGAGGAAGCGGCCGATGCTCGCCTGGACCTCGGGGGGCGGGTTGCGCGCCAGCACGCGCTGGAACTCGCTGCGCGCGCGCCCGTACTCGCGCAGCAGGAAGTAGCCTCGGGCCAGCTCGAGGCGGGCGCGATCGTCGTCCGGGTAGGCGAGCAGCACCCGCTCGAGCGCGAACACCCCCTCGCCGACGTGACCGCTGTCGATCGCGGCCACCCCGTAGACGAAGTCGAAGCGCGGGTCGCCCTCGAGCCGGCCCAGGAGCGCCCGCGCCGCCTCGTAGGCCGCCGCCACCCGGCCCTCGCGATAGAGCCGGGCGAGGTCCTCCACGGATGCGGCCCGGGCCGTGCTCCAGCTCCCGATGACGACCAGCAGCAGGACGACAATGCGCCGAGAAAATTCCATCAAATTATGTCGTTGCGGCAACTATCTCGAAACATTATCTAATAATCGACGGTGAATGCCGTTTCGTCAAGGCGCGCCCGCGACGGTTGCAATCGCGACCGCTTCCCCGAGAATGGCCGCAGCGGGCCGGGACAGCGGGGAGGACGGCAGGTGGGCACGGGTCGGGCGGCCGCGATCGCGGCGACGCTGCTGCTGGCGAGCGCCCCGCCTGGCGAGGCCGGAGGCGCCGCCGGGGACGGGCTCGCCGCGCTCGCCGCCGGCGTGGTGGCCGCCTACGGGGGCCGCGAGCGCCTCGCCGAGGTGCGCGGGGTCCGCCTCGAGGGCCGGGTGGTGGCCGCCGGCGGCAAGGGCGAGGGTCGCGTGCGCCGCGAGTTCGAAGGCCTCGGGCGGCTGCGCGTCGAGGTCGAGCTGCCGCGCGGGCGCGAGCTCCGCCTGATCGACGGCGAGCGGATCTGGCGCGGCTCGCCGCCGCGCCCGGCCGCCGGGCTGGCCGGCGCCGCGGTGCGCTTCCAGCTCCTGCGCAGCGCCGTGCCCTGGGTCTTCCTGCGCCTCGCGGAGCGGCTGGCGGCGCGCGAGCCTGCCGAGTGGCGGGGGCGGCGCTACCACACGGTGGCGCTGCGCTGGTCGCCGGCCCTCGAGCTCGTCTACTGGATCGACCCGCGCAGCGGCTACGTGGTACGGGTCGACGGGACCCTGCGCGGGCCCGGCATGGAGGTCGGCTTCGGGGTCGCCTACGACGAGTTCCGCCGCGTCGGCGGGGTGGTGTTCCCGTTCACCGAGACCATCTTCGCCGGCGGGCGCCAGACCGGCGTGACCCGCATCGAGCGGGTCGAGATCAACCCGGCCAGGCCTGGACCGTTCCGGCCGCCCGCCAGCGGCGAGCTGCTGTGAAGGCCCCCGGCGGCCCCGCTCAGCGCCCGGCGGTGCTGCGCAGCACGCTGTAGAAGCCGCTGCGGTTGCGCCG